>CALXEH010000009.1 GCA_944387285.1 uncultured Oscillospiraceae bacterium
GCCGCGCCGAGCAAGCCCGGGTACATCTTCATGGGCTGGAGCAACGGCTATAACACCTTCCAGCCCGGCGACGAGGTGGGGCTCTTTGGCGACACGGATTTCAAGTCCGTCTGGGCGAACATGCCCGACATCACCCCTGACGAGCCGGAACCCGAGCCGGACGTGCCCGAGGCGTCCTTCGCGGACATCCCCGAGACCGCCTGGTACTACGACGCGGTGAAGACGGTCTGCGAGGCGGGCATCATGAAGGGCGTGACGGACACCGAGTTCGAGCCTGACGGCACGCTGACCCGCGCGATGATCTGGACGATGCTGGCCCGCGTGGGCGGCGTGGACACGGACGGCGGCGCGACCTGGTACGATAAGGCGCAGGCCTGGGCCATCGAAAACGGCGTCTCGGACGGCCTTGACGCGGCAGGCTCGCTGACGCGCGAACAGCTGGTCACGATGCTCTGGCGCCTGAACGGCGAGCCTGTGGTGGATTACCTCATCACGTCCCCGGATGCGTCCCAGATCAGCTCCTGGGCCCTCGAAGCCATGCGCTGGGCAGCGAGCATCGGCCTCATAGAAGGCGACGAGACCGGCGCCCTAGACCCCACGGCAACAACGACCCGCGCCCAAGCCGCAACCTTCATGGTGCGCTACCTGGCAGTAGAGTAAAAACAAGAAAAAAGGAAGGGGCCACCGCCCCTTCCTTTTTTTGCGCCCCACCACAACGCCGGCTGACGCCGGCGCACCGCACCCAACGGGGTTCCACCCCCGCCCGGACGCGACGGTTTCGCACAACGCCAACCCCACGCACCGGCGTCGGACAAAAACCGCACACGCCCGCGAAACCGTCACCCGTAGGGCGCATCGACCCCGATGCGCCTCCCGCACCCACGCTAAACAACGCGCCAAGCCCTGCGGGGGAGGGTGCAGGAGGTGATTGACAGGCGGGGTGGGTTGGTTTAAACTGTGGGCTTGACTGGAGGAGATGCACATGGCGGCACAGACCGTTTTTGAGCGCAGGCTCGAGCCCAGATATGCCGAGCTCGAGTCGCTTTTCATGCAGCTGTATGACGACCGCGGCAGCTTTGCTGCGCTGGTGGAGATGCTCCGATGCGCTTCGCGCGAGAGGACGCAGCAGTTGAAGCTTCTGGACGCGCAGAGGCTCAGGACGCCGGACTGGTACCGCGGCGGCGCGATGCTGGGCATGACGATGTACACGGA
This sequence comes from uncultured Oscillospiraceae bacterium, assembly GCA_944387285.1. GTDB lineage: Bacteria > Bacillota > Clostridia > Oscillospirales > Oscillospiraceae > Scatomorpha. Next base: position 1,213 of record CALXEH010000009.1, read on the forward strand.
GCTCTTTGCCGGCGGGCTCGAAGGGCTGACGCGGCGGCTGGACTACCTAGCGGAACAGGGCGTGACCTATCTGCACCTCATGCCCCTGCTCAAGATGCCGCATCCCGACAACGACGGCGGCTATGCCGTGGAGGATTTCAACACCGTGGACCCGTCCCTTGGCACGAACGAGCAGCTGGCGGCGCTCACGGCGGCCATGCGCAGGCGCGGCATGAGCCTGTGCCTTGATTTCGTCATAAACCACACCGCCGACACGCACGAGTGGGCTCGCCGCGCCCGGGCCGGCGAGCAGGAGTACATAGACAGGTACATCACCTTCGACGACCCCGCCATCCCGCGCGAGATGGAAAAGACCATCCCCGACGTCTTCCCGGAGACCGCGCCGGGCAGCTTCATCTACGACGAGCAGATGGGCCGCTGGGTGTGCTCGAGCTTCCACCCCTACCAGTGGGATCTGAACTACCGCAACCCGGCGGTGCTCACGGACATGGCTGAGAGCATGCTGCGCCTTGCGAACCTGGGCGTGGAGGTCTTCCGCGTGGACGCGACACCCTATCTGTGGAAGGAGCCCGGCACCAGCTGCCGCAACCTGCCGCAGGTACACACGATCATGCGCATGATACGGCTGATGACGGAGATAGTCTGCCCGGCGGCGATACTCAAGGGCGAGGTGGTCATGGCCCCGCGCGAGCTGGCGGCGTATTTCGGCCCGGCCGAGCGCCCGGAGTGCCACCTCCTGTACAACTCCTCGACGATGTGCACTCAGTGGAGCGCGCTGGCCAGCGCCGACGTGCGCCAGCTCAAGCGCCAGCTCGACGACCTGCACAGCCTGCCCGCGCACTGCGCCTTTGTGAACTACCTGCGCTGCCACGACGACATCGGCTGGGGCCTGAACGAGGATTACGGCCGCAGCATCAGCATCGACCCCTACCTGCACAAGAAGTACCTCTACGAGTTCTACGAGGGCAGCTTCCCCGGCAGCTGGGCGCGGGGCGAGCGGTACAATTACGACCCGAGTACGGGCGACGCGCGCAGCTGCGGCACGACGGCGAGCCTCTGCGGCATCGAGAAGGGCCTGGCCGAGGGCGACGCGGCGCAGGTGGAGCTGGGCATCCGGCGCGACCTGATGATGCACGCGGTCATAATGACGATGAAGGGCTTCCCCATGCTCTCGAGCGGGGACGAGATCGGCCAGCTGAACGACTACAGCTACCACGGCGACGAGACGCGGCGCGAGGACAGCCGCAACCTGCACCGGAGCCGTTTCGACTGGGACAAGGCGGCGCTGCGCGGCGAGCCGGGCACGGTGCAGCAGCGCATCTGGGACGGCCTGCGCCAGCTTGAGCGCCTGCGCGTGTCGGAGCCGCTGTTCGGCGCCGGGGCCTGGGTGAGCACCTGGGACACGGCCAACAACTCCGTGCTGGCGCTGGTGCGCGAGCTCGACGGCCGCCGGCTGGTGGGCCTGTTCAACTTCTCCGGCGCGTGCCAGCGCGTGCGCGTGGAGGCCCTGGCCGGGGCCTACCGCGACCTGATAAGCGGCGGCGCCTGGGACGGCAGGGAGCTTGAGCTGGCTCCGTACAGCTACGCGCTGTACCTGTGCGGCTGAACATAAAGCGGAGTAAAAGGGACGCGGGCGGCCGCGTCCCTTTTCACATTTCGCCTTCCGGCAGCGCGGCAGCGGTTCAGATATTGCGATCCCTGCAATATGCTTAACAGGGAGCGTGATAGCATGAATGTCATCGACAAGAGCTTCGCCGAGCTGGTGCAGGAGATAGGCTCGCTGGGCGAAAAGGAGCTCTACCACCGCATCCGCAGCGCCTTCGACAAGGTGCCGGCCGAGACGCGCCGGAGCTGCCAGGACTTTTTCAACCGCTTCGGCTTCTGGGGCCGGCTCGAGCCGGATAAGGGCGTGTTCGAGCAGATAGAGCTCAAGGAGCTGGCCCTGTTCGAGCACCTGGACGAGTACGCCTGGCTCTACGGCCGGCTCTCCGACTACCGCTCGAAGAAGACCCTCTACGCCATACTCAGCAACTGGTACCGCTACGACTTCGTCAGCACGGCGCAGGCGAAGGAGTACATGTTCGACGACTACTTCGACCTGGACGTGGTGCGCTGCACGCCGGACGAGGTGGTGGTGGACCTGGGCGCGTATACCGGGGACACGGTGCGGTCCTACATCAGGAATTACGGCGAGGACTGCTACCGGAAGATCATCTGCTACGAGGTCACGCCCGCGAGCTTTGAGACGCTGGAGCGCGGGCTGGCGGGCGTGCGGGACCTGGACCTGCGTCAGAAGGGCGTGGCCGACGTGCCGGGGCGCATGGCGCTTGAGACGAACGCCTACGCCTCGTCCAACCGCCTGGCCGAGGGTCCCGGCGAGGTCGAGGTCACGAGCCTGGACGAGGACATCGACGAGCCGGTGACGCTCATCAAGGCGGATATAGAGGGCTTTGAGTACCGGGCGCTGCTCGGCGCCCGGCGGCACATCATAAACGAGCACCCGAAGCTGCTCATCTCGGTCTACCACGGCAACGACGACCTATGGCGCATACCGCGGCTCATAGACGAGTATTCGCGCGACTACAAGTTCCACCTGCGCTACCGCAGCTCGCCCATCTACCCGACTGAGATAAGCCTGCTGGCCACCTGAGCCTTGCAAAAGCGCCCGGGCCGGTGTATGCTGTAAGGAGAAAATTTTGGAGGTTCGGCATGAGCGAGAGTTTTGTGATATGGGGCGATGTCTGCCACAGCCTGGGGCCGGATAAGCTGGAATGTGTGCAGGGCGCTTACCTCGTCTGCGAGGACTGTTTCTGCTCCGGCCTGTTCAGCGAGCTGCCGGAGCGCTACGCGGGCCTGCCGGTGGAGGACTGCCGGGGCCTGCTGGTGCTGCCCGGCCTGACCGACCTGCATGTGCACGCGGCGCAGTTTGCCTATCGCGGCACGGGCATGGACTGGGAGCTGCTGGAATGGCTCGAGCGCTGCGCCTTCCCGGAGGAGAGCCGCTTTGCCGACACGGACTATGCCGCGCGCGCCTACGCCCGCTTTGTGGAGGACATGCGCCGGGGCCCGAACACCCGGGCCTGCGTGTTTGCCTCCGCGCATACCGAGGCGACGCTGCTGCTCATGGATATGCTGGAGGCCTCGGGCCTGGCCTGCATGGTGGGCCGGGTGAGCATGGACAGGGACGCGCCGGAGGGCCTGCGGGAGCGGGACGCGCAATGGGCGGCGGCCGAGACCCGGCACTGGCTGGAGCTCTGCCGCGGGCGCTACGAGCGCACGCAGCCCATCATAACGCCGCGCTTCATACCCTCGTGCTCGGACGCGCTGCTCGAGGCGCTGGGCGGGATACGCCGCGAGTACGGCCTGCCCGTGCAGTCGCACCTGTCCGAGAACCGCTCGGAGGTCGAGCTCGTGCGCCGGCTGCAGCCGGAGGCGGGGTTTTACGGCGCGGCCTACGACCGTTACGGCCTCTTCGGCGGCGAGGGCTGCCGCACAGTCATGGCCCACTGCGTGCTCTCGGAGGCGGAGGAGCTGGAGCTCATCCGCGCGCGCGGGGTGTATATAGCGCACTGCCCGGCCTCGAACATGAACGTCTCGAGCGGCATCGCGCCCGTGCGGCGCTTTTTGGACATGGGCCTGCATACCGGCCTGGGCAGCGACGTAGCCGGCGGCACGCTGACCAGCATCTTCCGCGCCATGGCCGACGCCATACAGGTCTCGAAGCTGCGCTGGCGGCTGGTGGACGACGGCCTGCGTGCCCTGACCGCGCCGGAGGCCTTTTACCTCGGCACGGCGGGCGGCGGCGAGCTGTTCAATACGGGCAGCTTCGAGCCGGGCCGCGAGTTTGACGCCATCGTCCTGGACGAAGGCCGCTACGCGCCGGAGCGCCCGGGCGGCCTGCCCGAGCGGCTTGAGCGCTGCATCTACCTCTCCGACGACCGAGACATCGTGCGCAAATACGTCCGCGGCCGCAGACTATTCTGAGCCCGGCAGCGGCGGCAGATCCCCGCACTTGCGCGGCGCGTGAGTGCGGGGATATATTTCGCCCCGGGCCGCGGAAGAATAACAGTTGCCAGAAGGGGAGAAAAAAGGTATAATACTTATTTAGCAGAAATCAGGAGTTGATGCCTAACTATGAACGAAAACGTCAGGACCGAAAAACCGGCCAAGCCGGTTCGCTCCGTAAGGTCGGATATATACGATTGGCTCCAGTGCATCGTGATGGCCATAGTCATCTGCGTGCTGTTTTTCTCCTTTGTCGTGCGGCTGGTGGACGTCGTGGGCAGCTCGATGTATCCCACGCTCGAGAACGGGGACAAGATACTGGTCTCGAGCCTGTTCTATTCGCCCAAGCAGGGTGACATAGTGGTCTTCCGCAAGGACGAGTATCGCGAGGAGCCGCTGGTGAAACGCATCATAGCTGTCGAGGGCCAGACGGTGGACATAGACTTCGAGCAGGGCATAGTGTACGTTGACGGGCAGGCGCTGGACGAGCCCTATATCGCCGAGCCGACCAACGACCCGGAGGATTTCTTCGGCCCCGTGGTGGTGCCGGAGGGCTGCGTCTTCGTCATGGGCGATAACCGCAACGCCTCCACCGACAGCCGCAGGAGCACCATCGGCATGGTGGACGAGCGCTGCATCATGGGCAAGGTGTATTTCACCGTGTTCCCGCTCAAGAACTTCGGGAGCGATTACGGCGGATGAAGGACGGCGGGCTTGAAAAACTGAATATCCAGTGGTTCCCCGGCCACATGACGAAGGCCGGGCGGATGATAGAGGAAAACGTGAAGCTCGTGGACGCAGTTTGCGAGCTTCTTGACGCGCGGATACCCTCGGCGAGCCGGAACCCGGACATAGACCGCCTCGCGGGCGGCAAGCCGCGGCTGGTCATACTCAACCGCACAGACCTCGCCGACCCGGCGGTGACCGCAAAGTGGCGGGCGCATTTCAGGGCCGCAGGGCTGGACGTGCTCGAGACGGACAGCAAGAGCGGCAAGGGCGTGCAGAACTTCCCGAACGCCGTGCGGGCGCTCTTAAAGGACAAGCTCGCCGCCTACGCGGCCAAGGGCCAGGCCACGCGGCCCCTGCGGGTCATGGTGCTGGGCATACCGAACGTGGGCAAGTCCACATTTATAAATAAGGTCGCGGGCAAGAAGGCCGCGGCGGTGTCCGACCGCCCGGGCGTGACTCGCGGGCGGCAGTGGATAAGCGTGGACCGAGGCTTGGAGCTGCTGGACACGCCGGGCATACTCTGGCCGCGCTTCGACTCGCAGGAGGTCGGCGAGCTGCTGGCCGTGACCGGCGCGGTGAAGGACGACGTGCTCGACCGCGAGACGCTGGCGGCGAACCTGCTGATACGGCTCCGGCGGCTGTACCCGGAGGCGGTGAACGCGCGCTATAAGCTCACGGACGAGGACGGCGAGGCGGGCTGGCAGCTGCTCGAGGCCGCGGCGAAGAAACGCGGATTTCTCGCGGGCAGGGGCGAGTACGACACGGAGCGCATGAGCGCCGTGCTGTTGGACGAATTCCGCGGCGGCAAGCTGGGCAGGATGAGCCTGGAGGCGCCGGATGAAGGCTGAGACGGAGCTCTGGGCGCTCGAAAATGAGCTGTACGAGAGCGGGATAACGATGCTCTGCGGCGTGGACGAGGCCGGGCGCGGCCCGTTGGCCGGGCCGGTGTGCGCGGCGGCGGTGATGCTGCCCCGGGGCCTTGCCATCGAGGGCCTGGACGACTCGAAAAAGCTCACGGAGCGGCGGCGCGAGCTGCTGTATGACGAGATAAGGGAAAAGGCCCTGCACTGGGCCGTGGCCTTTGCGAGCGTGGAGGAGATCGAGGAACTCAACATCCTCGGCGCGACGTACCTGGCGATGAACCGGGCCATCGAGGGCCTGGGCGTCGTGCCGGGACTCGCGCTCATAGACGGCAACCGCTCGAAGGGCATAGCCTACCCCTGCCGCTGCGTCGTCGGCGGCGACGGCAAATGCGCGGACATAGCGGCGGCGAGCGTCATTGCCAAGGTCACGAGGGACAGGCTGATGCGCGAGCTGGACGCGCAGTACCCGGGCTACGGCTTTGCAAAGCACAAGGGCTACGGCACGGCGGCGCACTACGCGGCAATACGCGTGCTGGGCGCGTGCCCGGCGCACCGGCCGTCGTTTTTGAGGAAGATGCACTGATGTACGGAAAAAAGCTCATTGGCCGCGAGGGCGAGGCCGAGGCCGCGCGCTATCTCGAGCGGAAGGGCTACAAGATAATAGGGCTCAACTACAGCTGCCGGGTGGGCGAGATAGACGTCATCGCGGAAAAGGACGGCTATGCCGCGATAGTTGAGGTCAAGCTGCGCGAGAGCCCGGAGTTTGCCGAGGCGCGGGAATTCGTCACGCGCTCGAAGCAGGCAAAGCTCAGACGGGCCACGGAGCACTGGATGATGACGAGCGGCACGCAGCTGCAGCCGCGCTTTGACGTCATCGAGATATATACCGGCGGTAAGGAACACGTCATAAACCACTTTGAGAACGCATTTGAATAGGAGGCGGCAAAATGGAATACTACAGCACAAGGAACACGACAAAGCGCATGTCGGCGTCGGAGGCAATAGCGAAGGGGCTTGCGCCGGACGGAGGGCTCTATGTGCCGGCCGTGCTGCCGCCTGTAGACCTGAAGGCGCTCAAGGAGCTGCTGCCGCTCAGCTACGGCGAGCGGGCGAAGCGGATATTGAAAATATACCTGCCCGAGTACTCGCCGCAGGAGCTGGACAGGCTTGTGGCCTCGTCCTACGGCGCGAATTTTGACACGGCGGCGGTCGCGCCGCTGCGCTTCACGGACAGCCTGACGGGCTACCTGGAGCTGTGGCACGGGCCGACCTCGGCCTTCAAGGACATGGCGCTGCAGATGCTGCCGCACCTGCTGACAGCCTCGCTGAGGAAGCTCGGCGAGCAGCGCGGGGTCTGCATCCTGGTCGCCACCTCGGGCGACACGGGCAAGGCGGCGCTCGAGGGCTTTGCCGACGTGCCGGGCACGAAGATACTGGTCTTCTATCCGCGCGACGGCGTCTCGGACGTGCAGAAGCTGCAGATGGTCACGCAGACGGGCAAGAACGTCGGCGTCTGCGCCGTGGAGGGCAACTTCGACGACGCGCAGACCGGCGTCAAGCGCATATTCAGCGACCGGGCCTTCGCGGAGGAGCTCTCGGAGCGCGGCTGGTTCCTGTCCTCGGCGAACTCGATAAACTGGGGCAGGCTGCTGCCGCAGATAGTGTACTATTTCTCCGCCTACTGCGATTTTGTGAACTCCGGGCGGATAAAGTGCGGCGAGCCGGTGAATTTCTGCGTGCCGACGGGCAACTTCGGCAACATCCTCGCCGGCTGGATGGCGACGGCGATGGGCCTGCCCGTGACGCGCTTCATCTGCGCCTCGAACGCGAACAACGTGCTGACGGACTTCATAAGGACGGGCGTGTACGACCGGCGCCGGCCCTTCCACCTGACCACCTCGCCGTCCATGGACATCCTGGTGTCGAGCAACCTTGAACGGCTTCTGTTCTTCCTGTCGAAGGACGCCGAGCGCGTGACGGAGTGGATGCGGCAGCTCTCGGCCGAGGGCTGCTACGACGTGGGCACGGAGCTGAAGCGGCTCATAGGCCGCGACTTTGAGGCGGGCTTCTGCGACGACGAGGGCACGGCGGCGGAGATCGCGCGGGTCTGGCATGAGAACGGCTATCTCATCGACACGCACACGGCCGTGGCCTCGAAGGTGCTGGGCGATTACAGGCAGCGCACGGGCGACAGGGCGCCGGCGATAGTGGTGTCTACGGCGAGCCCCTACAAGTTCTGCGACAGCGTGCTGCGCGCCCTGGGCGAGCAGACGGACGCGCCGGGCACCGAGCTCATAGCGAGGCTCGAGCGCGTGACGGGCACCGTGGCGCCCGCGCCGCTGTCCGGCCTGGCGGGCCGGGCCGTGAGGTTCGACGGCTGCGTCGCGCCCGAGGGGCAGAAGCAGGTCGTGGCGGACTTCCTGAAATAAACCGGGGCGGCATATGTAAGGGCGGGCTCCGCGCCCGCCCGGAAATTTAGCAGCAGTGCTTCTGCTTGAAGGTGCTGCAGCTGGTCTCGCCGGTGCACTGGGCGCGCTTGCCGTCGACCTTGATGTGACCGGCGGTGCAGCTGCGGCCCTGCTCGTTGTAGAGGCAGTTTTCGGCGTCGCAGCCGATAGTGGCCTGCTTTTTGGACTCGTTCATTTTGATGACCTCCGCAAATCAGTTTGGGCCTGGGCCCAAGCCTAGTATTTGCCGGGGCGGCGGAAATATACGGGGGTGCGCGCTTGGCGCTATACGCGATAGGTGACCTGCACCTGTCCATCGGCGGGGACAAGCCCATGGACGTGTTCGGGGGCAGGTGGATAAATTACGTTGAAAAGCTCAGGGAGGGCTTTTCCGCCCTGACGGACGGGGACGTGACGGTGCTCTGCGGCGACCTGAGCTGGGGCATGTCGCTGGAGGCGGCGCGTGAGGACTTCCTGTTCATCGACCGCCTGCCGGGCCGGAAGGTGGTGCTCAAGGGCAACCACGACTACTGGTGGTCCACGGCGGCGAAGGCGGAGCGGTTTTTTGCCGAAAACGGCATAACGACGATAGAGATATTGAACAACAACTGCCGCTATTACGGCGAGACGGCGCTGTGCGGCACGCGCGGCTGGTTCTACGAGGAGGAGCGCGGCGGCGAGCACGACAGGAAGATAATGCTCCGCGAGCTGGGCCGGCTCGAGACCTCGCTCAAATGCGCGGGGGAGAGGGAGAAGCTGGTGTTCCTGCACTACCCGCCGAAGTACGCGGCCTACGAGTGCCCGGAGCTCATAGAGCTGCTCGGGCGCTACGGCGTAAAGGAGTGCTACTACGGCCACATCCACGGCGCAGGCTGCCCGCTGGCCTTCCAGAGCGTCAAAAACGGCGTGTCATTCCGGCTGGTTTCGGCGGACTGGCTGCAATTCCGGCCGTTTTTGGTGCGGGATAATTCCAGATAGAGATTGCTTTTGGGCAAACAATCTGCTATAATGCTTTAGCCATGATTTTTGAAAGAAAAAATTCAGCGATAAATGCGTAGGAGGAGTTTCACCCCATGATTGTCAAGAACGTAGAAAAGAAAGAGAACAACACCGCCCTGTTCCAGGTCGAGGTAGACGCCGAGAGCTTTGAGAAGGCGGTGGACAGCGCCTACAAGCGGCTGAAGGGCAGCATATACGTCGCGGGCTTCCGCAAGGGCAAGGCCCCGCGGGTGGTCATCGAGGGCATGTACGGCGCGGACGTGTTCCACGACGAGGCCGTGCAGATAATAGCGCCCGAGGCCTTTGAGTACGGCGTGAAAGAGGCGGAGCTTGACAACATCGGCACACCCTCCGTCGCCGACTACAGCGTGGACGACAACAAGGTCCTGACCGTGACCTTCATGACCGAGCTCTATCCCGTGGTGACCCTGGGCCAGTACAAGGGCCTGGAGGCTGAGTATCACGAGCCGAGCGTGGAGGACGACGAGGTCGAGACCGAGCTCAAGGCCGTGCAGAAGCGCAACGCCAGGTTCGTGGACGTAGACCGTCCCGTGCAGCAGGGCGACACGATAGACCTCGACTTCGAGGGCTTTGTGGACGGCGTGGCCTTTGAGGGCGGCAAGGCCGATAATTACACGCTGGAGATAGGCTCCGGCGCGTTCATCCCGGGCTTTGAGGACCAGCTGGTGGGCATGGAGATCGGCAAGGACGGCGAGGTCAACGTGACCTTCCCGGAGCAGTACGACGAGAAGCTGGCCGGCAAGGCCGCGGTGTTCAAGGTCAAGGTGAACGCCGTGCGCGAGCCGCAGCTGCCCGAGCTGGACGACGAGTTCGCCAAGGACGTGTCCGAGTTCGACACGCTGGAGGAGTACAAGGCCGACCTCAAGAAGAACATGCTGGCCAAGCGCGTCGAGGCCGCCGAGAGCGATTTCAAGAGCCTCATAATGAACCAGGCGCTGGACAACATGACGGCGACGGTGCCGGAGGCGCTCATCGAGGAGAAGACCGACGAGTTCCTGCGCAACTATGCCGACAGCATGGGCCTGCGCGGCAGCGTGAGCCGTGAGGACCTGATAAAGGGCCTGGGCATGACTGACGAGAGCTTTGCGCAGATGATGCGCCCGGCGGCTACCCGCCAGGTGCAGGCCGACCTGCTGCTAGACGCCATAATCAAGGCCGAGGGCCTTGAGGCCACCGAGGAGGAGAAGGCGGACTTCTACAAGAAGCTGGAAGAGGATTACGGCGAGAACGCCGAGAAGATCAAGGGCATGATCGACGAGAAGCTCATGCTCCAGGACATCGCGCGCAGGAAGGCGGCGGACGCCATCTATTCCAGCGCGGTGAAGACCGGGCCGAAGGCCGCCGAGGCCGAGGAGACGGCCGAGGACAAGGACTAATCGCAGGGCTTTGCGGTTATGCTCTCTGGGAAACACGCGAAAGGAGAGTTATAAAATGAGTTTGGTACCGTATGTTGTAGAGCAGACCTCGCGCGGCGAGCGGTCGTACGACATCTTTTCGAGGCTGCTCAACGACAGGATCGTCATGCTGGGCGAGGAGGTCAACGCCACGACGGCGAGCCTCGTAGTTGCGCAGCTGCTGTATCTTGAGGCGCAGGACCCGGACAAGGACATCCAGTTCTATATAAACAGCCCTGGCGGTTCTGTGACGGACGGCATGGCGATATACGACACGATGCAGTATATAAAATGCGACGTGTCCACTATCTGCGTGGGCATGGCGGCGTCGATGGGCGCGCTGCTGCTGGCAGCGGGCACGAAGGGCAAGCGGCTCGCGCTGCCGAACGCGGAGATCATGATACATCAGCCCTCGGGCGGCGCGAAGGGCCAGGCCTCGGACATCAAGATCCAGGCCGAGTGGATGCTCAGGACGCGCGAGAAGCTGAACAAGATCCTCGCCGAGTGCACGGGCAAGAGCGTGGAGCAGGTGGCGATAGACACGGAGCGCGACAACTTCATGCCGGCCGAGGAGGCCCTGGCCTACGGGCTCATAGACAAGGTGATTTACAGGAGGTAAGCTGCCTCAAGGCAGGTGCAAAATGGCAAGAAACGATGAGAGGAAGTCAATACGCTGCTCGTTCTGCGGCAAGCCGCAGTCGTTGGTGGAGCGCTTCATAGCCGGCAACAACGCATATATCTGCGACGAGTGCGTGCGGCTGTGCAGCAGCATCATAGACGAGAGCCTGGGCCCTGCGGAGAAGAGCAAGCCGGCGCTGGAGCCGAAGCTGTTCCTGCCGGACCGGCTTCCGAAGCCTGCGGAGATAAAGGCGAAGCTGGACGACTATGTCATAGGCCAGGACGAGGCCAAGAAGGTGCTCTCCGTAGCGGTGTACAACCACTACAAGCGCATCCTCAACGCCGGCGGCAGCGACGTGGAGCTGCAAAAGAGCAACATACTGCTGATAGGCCCGACGGGCAGCGGCAAGACGCTCTTCGCGCAGACGCTGGCGAAGATGCTGAACGTACCCTTTGCAATAGCGGACGCGACGACGCTGACCGAGGCCGGCTATGTCGGCGAGGACGTGGAGAACATCCTGCTCAAGCTGCTGCAGGCGGCGGATTTCGACGTGGAGCGGGCCGAGCGCGGCATCATCTACGTCGACGAGCTGGATAAGATCGCGCGCAAGAGCGAGAACACCTCGATAACGAGGGACGTCTCGGGCGAAGGCGTGCAGCAGGCGCTGCTGAAGCTGCTCGAGGGCACGGTAGCCAACGTCCCGCCGCAGGGCGGGCGCAAGCATCCGCACCAGGAGTTCATACATGTGGACACGACGAACATCCTGTTCATCTGCGGCGGCGCCTTCGACGGGCTGGACAAGATAATCGAAAAGCGCACGGACAGGAAGAGCCTGGGCTTCGGCGCGGAGATAAAGTCCTCGAAGGAGCGCGACGTGGGCGAGCTGCTCGGCCAGGTGCAGTCCCACGACCTTTTGAAGTTCGGCATCATCCCGGAGCTCATAGGCCGGCTGCCGGTGCTGACCTCGCTGGCGTCCCTGAACAGGGACGACCTGGTGCGTATACTGACCGAGCCGAAGAACGCCATGACGAAGCAGTACAAGGCGCTCATGCGCTACGACGACGTGGAGCTGGAGTTCGAGCCGGAGGCGCTGGGCGCGATAGCAGACAAGGCCATCGAGATGAAGATAGGCGCGCGCGGCCTGCGCAGCGTCATGGAAAAGCTGATGACGGACATCATGTACGACGTGCCCTCCGACCCGACCATCGAGAAGGTCGTGGTCACGGCCGACTGCGTGAGGGGCGGGACGGAGCCGCTGGTCATACACCGCCAGCAGCCCAGCGCCATAGTATCCTGATAGAGACAAAAAACCTGGGGGGACGGAGGTAAACTTCGTCCCCTTTACGGGTATCTTAAACTCCGGGAAAGGAGTGTTTAAATGAGCGCAAAATTTGAGTTTACATCCAGGCGGAGCATGCCGGTCATGGCCCTGCGCGGGCTTTCGGTGTTCCCGGGCATGCTTTTGAACTTCGATGTGGAGCGGCCGATGTCCGCGGCGGCGCTGAATCTGGCGATGAACGCGGACCAGATAATCTTCCTTGCTGCCCAGAAGGAGATAGCCAAGGACGTGCCGTTCCTGGACGACATATACCGCGTGGGCACGGTTTGCCGGGTGCGCCAGCTTTTGAGGCAGCCGGGGTCGAAGACGGTGCGCATCATGGTCGAGGGCCTGGCGCGGGGTCGGCTCGACACGCTGACCATGGACTCGCCGAGCCTGTTCGGCGAGATAGAGCCCCTGCCGGACGCGGAGGAGAAGCCCACGGTGAAGACGGAGGCGCTCTGCCGCCGCTGCACTGCGCTCTTCGGCGAGTACGCGCAGATATCGGGCAACATCGCGCCGGAGTCGGTCATCAACATCATGGCGAACACCGACGCGGCCTATGTGGCGGACTTCATCGCGCAGAACATTTATCTGAAGCCGGAAGAAAAGCAGAAGCTGCTCGAGGAGCTGCGGCCTTCGCGGCGGCTGGCGGCGCTCTGCCGCATGCTGACGCGCGAGCTGACCCTGCTGGGCATAGAGCGCGATTTGAACGAGAGCACGCAGGAGCAGATGAACCGCAACCAGCGCGAGTATTACCTGCGCGAGCAGATGAAGATAATCCAGTCCGAGCTGGGCGAGGACGACACGCCGCAGGAGCTGGATGAGTACCGCGAGAAGATACGCGCCCTGCACCTCGAGCAGGAGACGGAGGAAAAGCTCCTGAAGGAGGTCACGCGCCTGTCGCGTCAGAGCTTCGGCTCGGCGGAGGGCAGCGTCATCAGGGGCTACCTGGACACCTGCCTTGAGCTGCCCTGGAACACCCGGACAAAGGAGACGCTGGACATCGCCCGGGCGCAGAAGATGCTGGATGAAGACCACTTCGGCCTGACGAAGGTGAAGGAGCGGGTCATAGAGTTTTTGTCGGTGCGCAAGCTCGCGCCGGACGTGAAGGGCGGGGTGCTCTGCCTTGTGGGCCCGCCGGGCACGGGCAAGACGAGCATAGCCATGAGCATCGCGCGGGCGACGAACCGCAAGCTCTCGCGCGTGGCGCTGGGCGGCGTACACGACGAGGCCGAGATACGCGGCCACAGGAAGACCTATATCGGCGCCATGCCGGGCCGGCTGGTGTCCGGCCTCATCCAGGCGGGGAGCATGAACCCCGTCATGGTGCTCGACGAGATAGATAAGCTCGGCTCGGACTACAAGGGCGACCCCTCGGCGGCGCTGCTCGAGGCCCTGGACGCAGAGCAGAACTGCCGCTTCCGCGATAACTACATGGAGGTGCCGGTAGACCTCTCGGACGTGTTTTTCATCACCACCGCGAACACGACGGACACCATCCCGCGCCCGCTGCTCGACCGCATGGACGTCATCGAGCTCACGAGCTACACGGACGAGGAAAAGCTGCAGATCGCCAAGCGCCACCTGCTGCCCAAGCAGCGCAAGAAGCACGGACTGACGGGCGTGACGCTCAAGGTGAGCGACGACGCGATACGCGAGATCATCTCGCACTATACGCGCGAGTCGGGCGTGAGGATACTCGAGCGCGAGCTGGCGGCCATCTGCCGCAAGTGCGCGACGGGCATAGCCCGGGGCAAGTTCAAGTCCCTGACGGTGCGTGCGGGCAAGCTGGAAGAGCTGCTCGGGCCTGCGAAGTATAAGCCGGACGCGGTGTACCCGCGCGACGAGGTGGGCCTTGTGCGCGGCCTGGCCTGGACGTCGGTCGGCGGCGAGGTGCTGGACGTGGAGGTCGGCGTCGTTGAGGGCGGCGGCCACCTGGAACTCACCGGCAACCTGGGCGACGTGATGAAGGAGAGCTGCAAGGCGGCCATCACCTACATCCGCAGCCGCGCGGATAAGCTGGGCATAGACCCGGAATTCCACAGGAACCGGGACATCCACATCCACTTCCCGGAGGGCGCGGTGCCGAAGGACGGCCCCTCGGCGGGCATCACCATCTGCATCGGCGTCATCTCGGCGCTGACGGGCATACCCGTGCGGCGCGATCTGGCCATGACCGGGGAAATAACGCTCCGCGGCCGCATCCTGCCCATCGGCGGGCTGAAGGAGAAGACCATGGCCGCGCTGCGCGCGGGCGTCTCGACGGTGATAATCCCGGCGGAGAACGAGCCCGACCTGGACGAGATAGACCAGAGCGTGCGCGAGCGGCTGAAGTTCGTGACGGCCGACCATGTGGACGCGATATTGGACATCGCGCTCAACCGCCGCGCGGTGGAGCCGGAAGAGGACGAGGCGCCGGAGCAGGCTGCCCAGGCCCTCCCGCCCAAGCTGGCTACAGAGGCCGGGGCAAGGATAGGACAGTGACATGGCGCAGCTTAATCTGAATAAGGCCGAGTTCGTGAAGTCGGCGGCGAGCCCGGAGGCGTTCATAAGGGACAGCTTGCCGCGGATAGTGTTCGCGGGCAAGTCGAACGTGGGCAAATCCTCGGTGATAAACCGGCTGCTGAACCGGAAGAACTTCGCGCGCGTCGGCGCACAGCCGGGCAAGACGGTGCATGTGAACTATTTCCGGATAGACGGCCGCTGCTGGTTCGTCGACCTGCCGGGCTACGGCTACGCGGCCGTGGCGAAGGCGGAGCGCGACCGCTGGGCCGGGCTCATGGAGAGCTTCTTCGCCGAGCCGGAGCAGATAAGCCTGGGCGTGCTCATCGTGGACGCGCGGCACAAGCCGACGGCGGACGATGTGACGATGTGCGAGTGGTTCAAGGGCTCGGGCCGGCCCTTCGTGGTGACCGCGAACAAGTGCGATAAGCTCTCGAAGACTGCGGCGGCGGAGAACCTCGCGATGATACGGGACGCTCTCGGGCTCGCTGAGGAGACGCCGCTGCTGGCCTTCTCCGCGGAGAAGGGCGAGGGCCGCGCCGAGCTGCTGTCTAAAATACTGGAACAGGTCTGAAAACGGGCGGGATGGGCAAAGCGTTCATCCCGCTCTTGTAATTCGCGCCCAGGATTGTTATAATTGTCGAAGGTGAAGTTTTGATGCGTGAACTGCAAGAGATTTGGCGCGGGCTGGATTGGAGCGTACTGACAGATCTGCTGCTGTCCATAGTGCCCGCGCTTTTGTGCATAACCCTGCACGAGCTGGCGCACGGCTATACGGCCTACCGGCTCGGCGACGACACGGCCAAGCGGGCGGGGCGGCTGACGCTAAATCCGCTCAAGCATATAGACATCATGGGCCTGGCCATGATGGTCATATTCAAGTTCGGCTGGGCGAAGCCTGTGCCGGTGAATATGTGGAAGTTCAAAAACCCGAAGCGCGGCATGGCGATAACTGCGGCGGCGGGGCCGCTGGCGAACGTGCTGCTGGCCATACTGTGCCTGTTCCTGTTCGGGCTGCTGTCCGGGCCGCTGCTCAAGCCCGGCAAGGCCGGCGAGTACCTGACGCAGATGCTGCTCATCACGGCGTACCTGAGCACGGCGCTGGCGATATTCAACATCATACCCATCCCGCCGCTGGACGGCTCGAAGGTGTTGTACTCGGTCGTGTCCGACCGGGCCTACGCGCGGCTCATGCACTACGAGCGCTACGGCATGATAGTGCTGGTCGCGGTGGTGTTCCTGCTGAGCCGGACGAACCTGAACCCGCTCGGCCGCGCGGCGGGCTGGCTCATGGATAAGCTCCTGTTTGCGGCGCAGTGGGGCTTTGAGCTCTCGCGCCTGTTCAGATAAGGAGGGGCGGGGATGAACGATCCGACCTTCCGCCTGGAGGGCGTGGTGAAGAGCCGGGACGAGGCGCAGGACTTTGAAGGGCCGCTGAGCCTCATCCTCATGCTGCTGCAGAAGAACAAGATAGAGATACGGGATATCAGCATATCGGAGATACTGGACCAGTACCTGGAATACCTGGCGCAGATGGAGGCCATGGACCTTGAGATAGCCAGCGAGTTCGTGCAGATGGCGGCGTATTTGCTGTACATCAAGACGCGGACGCTGCTGGCGGTCGAGGAGGAGGTCACGGAGCTGGAACAGCTCATGTCCTCGCTGGAGAAGCTGAAGGCGAAGGACATGCGCGAGGCGATAAAGCAGCTGCTGCCTGAGCTTGCGGAGCAGTCTGCGCAGGGCATGCTGCTGTGGACGAGGCCGCAGGAGCCGGTGTCCCCGGCGGCGAAGGTGTACGACTACCGGCACGAGGGTGCGGACCTTTTGCGGGCGCTGTACGCGGTGTTCTCGCGTTCGGAGGCGAAGCTGCCCGGCCCGCCGGAGCTGGCGGCGCTCGCGCCGAAGCGGATAGTCTACGGCGTTCGGGACAAGAGCCGCGAGATACTGCGGATACTCGGACGCGGCCCGGCGACTCTGCGGGCGCTGTACGAGGCCGGGCGCAGCCGGTCAGAGGTCGTGGCGACGTTTTTGTCGGTGCTCGAGCTGTGCTCCATGGGCAGCGTGCTCATAACGGAGCAGGAGGGCGAGCTGGTTTTGAGCTTCACGGGCGGCGATACCGAGAGCATCATTGAGGCCATCGAGGAATGACGTATGGATGAATTGGAATTGAAAGCCGCCGTGGAGGCTATAATCTTCGCGTCGGGCGAGCCCGTGCCTGCGGCGCGGATATCGCTGGTACTGGGCGTGCCGGAAGAGGATGTGTTCGCCTGCGCAGAGCGGCTTGCGGAGGAGTACGAGGCCGCGGGCCGGGGCATCCGGCTGCTGAGGCTGGACAAGTCTTTGCAGATGTGCTCCGCGCCGCAGTACGCAAAGCAGATAGCGCGGGTGATAGAGCACCGCGCGCCGCCGAAGCTCTCGCCTCCGGCGCTGGAGACCCTGGCGGTCGTGGCGTACTTCCAGCCCGTGACGCGGGCGTATGTGGACGAGGTCAGGGGCGTGGACAGCTCGTATACCGTCTCATCGCTGGTGGAAAAGGGGCTCATAGAGCCGACGGGCAGGCTGGAAGCGCCGGGCAGGCCCACGCTGTACAAGACTACGGAGGCATTTTTGCGGGTCATGGGCGTTTCGGAGCTCTCCGAGCTGCCGAAGCTGCCGGACATGGCCTCGACGGACGGACTTGAAAAGCTCCAGGGCGCGATAGAGGCGCTCAAGGGGCGCGGCGAGCAGATGGTCATGGACCTTGAAGCTCAGGAGACAGGGGGTGAGGCCAGTTGATCGTGCTCCTTGTGATAGTAGCGGTGCTGGTGCTACTGCTCGTCATACCCTTCGGCGTGTCGGCGAGGTATGTGGGCGGCGAACCGAGCGTCGCCGCGCGGGTGCTGTGCTTTAACATAAAGCTCTACCCGCGCAAGGAGAAGCCCGGGAAAGAGAAGAAAGCGAAAAAAGAGAAGAAGGCCAAAAAGGAAAAGCCCGAGAAGGAAACGGTAAAGGAGAAGAAGCCGAGGCCCAAGCCCTCGCCCGAGGAGCTGCTGCAGCTTTTGAAGATAGGGCTGGACGCCCTGGCGCGGTTTAAGCGCAAGCTGACGGTCAACCGCTTCATGCTCCACCTGGTCATAGCCTCGGACGACCCCTTCGACGCGACGATGACCTACGGGCTGGTGAATACGGCCCTGGGCATGTTCGACGGCATGAAGGGCCGGGCCTTCAAGCTCAGGCAGTGCGATATCCGGACGGCGCTGGACTTTGACTCGAGCGAGCCGCGCTTTGACGCGGAGCTGACGCTGACGATAAGCCTGGGCCGCATCCTGGCCGTCGTGTTCGCGGCGGGCTGGGACTTTATGAAGTACAAGATGAAGGCGGCAAAAGCCCAGAAGGCCGCCGCAAAAGCAGAGGAAGAAAGGAAGGTAAGCAATGGAACAGGCACAGACCCCGATGGCGGAATTCCTGCAAACCAGCATGTCTAAGATCAAGGAAATGGTGGACGTCAACACGATAGTCGGCGAGCCGGTGACTACGCCGGACGGCGTGACGCTCGTGCCTGTCTCGCGCGTGACCTTCGGCTTCGGCGGAGGCGGCGGCGACCTTGTCAAGCAGCGCAGCGGCTTCACCGGCGGCAGCGCGGCGGCGGTGAAGATCGAGCCCATCGGCTTTCTCGTCATCCGCAACGGCGTCGTAAATATGCTGAACATCCAGCCGCCCGCGGCGAACACCTTCGACAGGATAGTCGACCTCATCCCGCAGCTCATGGACAAGGCCGAGCAGCTGCGCGACAAAAAGGCCGAGGCATAAAGCCCGGCCGCACAGTCAATAATAAGCACCGCCCAAGACTTGATACGGGTGGTGCTATTATTGAGAAAACTGACGGCATTTTTCCTGGGTCTCGCGCTCATGCTCACGCTGAAAACACCCGCCTGGGCGGAGCTTTCCACCTCGGCGAAGTCGGCGATACTCGTACACGCCGACACAGGCACGGTGCTCTACGAGCAGAACGCCGACGAGCGGATGCTCATAGCCAGCACGACGAAGATAATGACCGCCATAGTCGCGCTCGAGCACTGCGAGCTTGACGAGGTGGTGGAGGTGGACGGGCGCAGCGCGGGCACCGAGGGCTCGTCCATGTATATAAAGGCGGGCGAGGAGTACACGGTGGAGCAGCTGCTGTACGGGCTGATGCTGGCCTCGGGCAACGACGCGGCCGCGGCCCTGGCCCTGCACGTCGCCGGCAGCGTGGAGGACTTCGCCGCGCTCATGAACGAGAAGGCGGCTGAGCTCGGCATGACCGGCTCGAGCTTCAAAAACCCGCACGGCCTCGATGAAGAGGGCCACTACTCCACGGCCAGGGACATGGCCAAGCTCGCGGCCTACTGCATGGAGAACGCGGATTTCGCGCAGATAGCCGGCACGGTGTCGTACACCGTGGGCGAGCAGACCTATGTGAACCATAACCGCCTCCTGCGCGAGTACGAGGGCTGCCTGGGGCTCAAGACGGGCTATACCATGGCGGCGGGCCGGACGCTGGTGAGCTGCGCGGAGCGCGACGGGGCGCGGTACGTCTGCGTCACCCTCAGCGACCCGGACGACTGGGATGACCACAAGGCGCTCTACGACTGGGCCTTCGCCAACTACAGCTTCGCGGAGGTCATACCGGCGGGCCTGGTGTGCGAGGTGCCCGTCATCTCCGGCAGCGCCCATACGGCGGACGCGCAGACCGAGGGCGCGGCCTACGCGCTGCTGAAAAACGGCGAGAGCTGCACCACGCGGCTGGAGCTGCCCTCCTTCGTCTTCGCGCCCGTGGAAGCTGGCGAGAGCGCAGGCAGGGCCGTGGCCTGCATGGGCGGGCGCGAGATCGCCTCCGTGCGCATGAGCTACGCCGAGGAAATACCCATCGAAAAGGGCCTGGACTTCTCCCCGGGCGAGCGGTTTTTGCAGTTCTGGCTGCTCTCCGGCTGCGGTTCGCCTTTCTATCTCGACGAGGGACGTGTTGAAACTTGAAAGAACGCCTCCAAAAGCTGATATCCTCGGCCGGCCTGGCCTCGCGCCGCGCCGCCGAGGAGCTGATAAAGCAGGGCCGCGTCACGGTCAACGGCGCCCGGGCCGAACTGGGCATGTCCGCCGACCCGGACGCGGACGATATCCGCGTGAACGGCAGGCGGCTGCGCATAGCCGCCGACCGGGTTTACATAATGCTGAACAAACCCCGGGGCTACGTCACGACGCTCTCGGACGAGAAGGGCCGGAAAACGGTGGCGGAGCTGGTGAAGGACGCGGGCCGGCGGCTGTACCCGGTGGGGCGGCTGGATCTGAATTCCGAGGGCCTGCTCATCATGACGGACGACGGCGAGGCGGCCAACGCGCTGACGCATCCCTCGCACGAGGTGGCGAAGACCTACCGCGTGACAGTGTCGGGCCTGAGCCCGGAGGCGGCCGTGATCGGGCTTGGCGGCCTGCGCGAGCTCGAGGGCGAGCCGATACGGCCCGCGCAGGTAAGCTTTGTGGGCGAGACGGGAGAGGGCAGGTACCAGCTCGACGTGACGATACACGAGGGAAAGAACCGCCAGGTGCGGCGCATGTGCGCGGCCTGCGGCCTGGAAGTCAGGCGCCTCGTGCGCATCGCGGAGGGCGAACTGCTGCTCGACGGTCTGCGAACTGGAAAATGGAGGCACCTGACCGCCGGGGAACTGGCCTGGCTGCTGAATTTGCGCTGAAAAATTGCAGGATTTTGCCCGACAGCATGCAAATGTACTTGTAATTTCCGAGATATGTGTGTAAAATACTCTTAAATTGCAGTTTTGCACGGGGACAAATGCGTTCCGGCTGCTCATATATTGGGGGAGCACACATGGATAAGGATATTTTGGCATTGATCTCGCGGGATAATTCCGGTTTTTCAAAGGGCCAGAGGCTGATAGCGAAGTACATTTTGGAAAATTATGATAAAGCCGCTTTTATGACGGCGGGCAAGCTGGGCAAGACGGTGGGCGTGAGCGAGTCGACGGTCGTGCGTTTTGCGGCGGAGCTGGGCTATGACGGCTATCCGGGCATGAGGAAGGCGCTGCAGGAGATGATACGCTCGCGGCTGACCTCGGTGCAGCGCATCGAGGCGGCGAAGGACCTGATAGACGAGCGCAACATCCTCAAGTCGGTCCTGAGCGACGACATCGACAAGCTGCAGGCCACGCTGGAGGAGATAGACCAAGCCAGCTTTGACCGGGCGATAGACATGATAATGTCGGCGAAGAACATCTACATTTTCGCCTCGCGCACCTCGCAGAGCCTGTCGAGCTTTCTGGGCTTTTACCTGAACATGCTGCGGGACGGGGTGCATCTGGTGCGGGACAATTCCGCGGCGGAGGCATACGAGCAGCTCATCAGGATAGGGCATGGCGACCTGTTCATCGGTTTCACCTTCCCGCGGTATTCGTCGCGCTCGCTGAAGGTGATGCAGTTTGCGAAGGACAGGGGCGCGTCGGCGCTGGGCCTGACGGACAACGAGAGCTCGCCGCTCTACGGCGTGGCGGACGTGTGCCTGTTTGCCAAGAGCGAGATGGTGTCCTTTGTGGACTCGCTCGTGGCGCCGCTGAGCCTGGTGAACGCGATAGTCATAGCCGTAGGCGCGCGCTCGCGCGACAGACTGGCGGAGACCTTCCGGGATCTAGAGAACGTTTGGAGCGAGTATAAGGTGTTCGAGAAGATTGAAAACTGACGCGGTCATAATAGGCGGCGGCGCGGCGGGGACGCTCTGCGCCGCGCTGGCGGCGGGACGGGGCCTGAGCGTCGCGCTGCTGGAGCCGAACAGGATGCTCGGCCGCAAGCTGAGGATAACGGGCAAGGGCCGCTGCAACGTCACGAACGACTGCGATGCAAGGCAGTTTCTCGCCGCAATCCCCGGCGACGGGCGCTTTTTGCAGAGCGCGATACATAGGTTTGGGACCTCGGACACGAAGGAGCTGTTCGAGGGCCTTGGTGTTGCCCTGAAGACAGAGCGCGGGGACAGGGTGTTCCCGGTCTCGGACAGGGCGGACGATATAGCTGACGCCCTGGCGGGGCTGGCGCGGAAAAACGGCGTGCGTGTGCTCAGGGAGCGGGCAAAGCGCGTCCTGACGGACGAGGCGGGCGCGGTGCGCGCGGTGCTGACCGAGCGGGGCGAGATAGCCTGCCGCAGCGCGGTCATCTGCACGGGCGGGCTGTCGTATCCCGGCACGGGCTCGACCGGGGACGGCTACCGCATGGCGAAGGAGCTGGGGCATACGGTGAGCGTCTGCCGGCCCTCGCTGGTGCCGCTCGAGTCGCCGGACAAGTGGTGCCGCGAGATGCAGGGCTTTTCGCTCAGGAACGTGGAGCTGTACGCCTACGAGGACGACAAGCTCATCTACAAGGCGCTGGGCGAGATGCTGTTCACGCACTTTGGGGTATCCGGGCCGCTGGTACTCTCGGCCTCGGCGCACATGCGCAGGTTCGGCCAGTGCAGGTACCGGCTGGCGATAGACCTGAAGCCCGGCCTGGACGAGAAGAAGCTCGACGCGCGGCTGCTGCGGGATTTTGAGAAGTACAATAACCGCGAATTCAGGAATTCGCTGGGCGACCTTGCCGGCCGGGCGATGATACCGGTGCTGGTGGAGCTCTCGGGCATACCGGGCGAGACGCGGACTAACTCGGTGACGAAGCAGCAGCGCGCGGCGCTGGCGCGGCTATTGAAGGCGTTCCCGGTGTCGATATCCGGGCCGCGGCCGATAGCGGAGGCGATAGTGACCTCCGGCGGGGTCTCGACGAAGGAGCTCGACCCGCGCACGATGGAGTCGAAGCTGGTGCCGGGCCTGTACTTTGCGGGCGAAGTGCTGGACCTGGACGCATATACGGGCGGATATAATTTGCAGATAGCCTGGTCAACGGCCTGGGTGGCCGCGAATTCCCTGCCTGGAGGGTCGGACGATGGATAAGCACTATACTGTGGCGATAGACGGCCCGTCCGGGGCCGGCAAGAGCACGATAGCCAGGGCCGCGGCGGCGCGGTTCGGGTTCATCTATGTGGACACGGGCGCGATGTACCGGACGGTGGGCCTGGCGGCCGCCCGGGCGGGGCTTCCGCTGGGCTCGGAGGAGCGCATAATCGCGCTGCTGCCGGGTCTGGATATCCGTTTTGGCTACGCGGAGGACGGCAGGCAGAGGATGTACCTGAACGGCGAGGACGTCACGGGCCTCATCAGGACGCCGGAGATATCGATGCGCGCGTCGGAGGTCTCTGCAATGCCGGAGGTGCGCGCGTACCTGCTGGACATGCAGCGGAGGATGGCGGAGCGCCAGAGCGTGGTGATGGACGGTCGGGACATAGGCACGGTGGTGCTGCCCCAGGCCGACCTGAAGATATTCCTGACGGCGAGCGCCCGGCGACGCGCACAGCGGCGGTATAAGGAGCTCGTGGAAAAGGGCGAGGACGTGAGCTTCGAGCGGGTGCTCGCGGAGCTGGAGGAGCGGGACAAGAACGACAGCAGCCGCGCCGCCGCGCCGCTCAGGAGGGCGGACGACGCCCTGCTGGTGGACACCAGCGAGCTGACGCTGGAAGAGAGCATAGAGCGCGTGTGCGCGCTGATAGAGGGCAGGATGGGAGGTGATCTGATTGACTGAGCCGGATTTCGAGCGGGAACGCAGGAGCTTCGGGACGGCCTACGACCTGCTGCTGCCCATAGTGAAGACGCTGTACCCGCTGCGCTGCAAGGGCCTTGAGAACATACCCGAGGGTCCGGCGGTCGTGTGCGCGAACCACTCCAATTATATAGACCCGCTGCTGGTGGCAGCGGCCTTCGGCAAGGAGAACTACATGCACTTCATGGCGAAGCTGGAGCTGCAGAAGGTGCCGATGGTGGGCGCCGTGCTGAAAAAGTGCGGCATCTGCTTTGTGGACAGGGGCAAGAGCGACATAGACGCCATCCGGAGCATGATGAAGTACCTGAAGCACGGCGAGAAGGTCTTCATGTTCCCGGAGGGCACGCGGGCCGGCCACGACAACGAGGTCGAAGCAAAGACCGGCGCGGTGCGCATCGCCTCGAAGATGAAGGTGCCGATCCTGCCGGTGTATATACCGAGGGGCAAGAAGCCCTTCGCGAAGGTGGAGCTGCTGGTGGGCGAGCCGTACCAGGTCGAGGCGAAGACGCACGAGGAGTACGAGCGCGAGGCCGACGGCATCATGGAGCGGATATACGAGCTGAGGGACGGTACGAACGGATGATAAGACTGGCGAAGAGCGCGGGCTTCTGCTTTGGCGTGTCGAGGTCGGTGGAGCTGGCGGAGAAGCTGCTGGCGGAGGGCCCCTGCAAGAGCCTGGGCCCGCTCATACACAACGAGGACGTGGTGGGCCGGCTCCGGGGCATGGGCCTGACGGTCATAGACAGCCCTGAGCAGGCGCAGGCGGGCGACCGGGTGATGATAAGGTCGCACGGGGTGTCTGAGGCGGTGGAGACGGCGCTGAGGTCGGCCGGGGCGCAGGTGTACGACGCGACCTGCCCGAACGTGGCGCGGATACACCGCATAGTGCGCGAGGCCTCGGAGCGCGGGCGGCAGGTTTTGGTGATAGGCACGGCGGGCCACCCGGAGGTGCAGGCCATCTGCGGCCGGTGCAAAGCGCCCGTAGTAGTGGCGAACGCCGCCGAGTTGGAGACCTGGATAAGCCAAAATGTTGAAAACAGCAAAAAAGAGCTCACCGCAGTAGTGCAGACTACCCAAACTAAAAATAATCTCGACGAGTGTGAAAAATTAATAAAAAAATGGTGTACAAAAGCGGAAATCTTTGATACAATATGCTTTGCTACGTCCATAAGGCAGGAGGAGGCTGTAAAGCTGGCCTCCGAATGCGGAGCGATGGTTGTCATAGGCGGTAAAAACAGCGCCAACAGCCTGCATCTGGCGGAGCTTTGCAGGGAGAGATGTCCGAACACGCAGTTCATAGCCGCTGCGTGCGAGCTGGACAAGTCCCGGCTGAGCGGGGTCGGAGACGTGGGAGTGACAGCCGGCGCATCCGCGCCGTCATGGATAATCAAGGAGGTACTGGATAAGATGAGCGACGAGATCCTGATTCAAGAGAACCCTGTAGAGGCCCCTGTGGAGGAGGCCAAGGTCGAAGCTGCGGCCGTAGAAGAAGCGGCGCCGGTTGCAGTGGAAGAGGCTGCTCCGGCAGCGGAAGCGCCCGTAGAAGAGGCGGCGGCAGAGGCCGCGCCCGCAGAGAAGAGCTTCGACGAGCTGCTGGAGGATTCTCTGAAAACTATATATAACGGAGACAAGGTCAGCGGCGTTGTCGTGGCGATAACCGCCACTGAGGTCAGCATCGACCTCGGCACGAAGTATTCGGCCTTCATCCCGACGGCCGAGTTCACCGAGGACGGCGACGTGAAGCTCGAGGACGCCATCCATGTCGGCGACACGGTCGAGGCGATAGTCGTCCGCGTGAACGACGTTGAGGGCACGGCGCAGCTGTCGAAGAAGCGCATGGATGCTGTCAAGAACTGGGCGGACATCGAGGCCGCGCAGGAAGCCGGCAGCGTTGTCGAGGGCACCGTCACCGAGGAGAACAAGGGCGGCGTCGTCGTCTCCGTAAAGGGCATCAGGGTCTTTGTCCCGGCCAGCCAGAGCGGCCTGCCGAAGGACACCCCGATGACCGAGCTGGTGAAGCAGAAGGTCAGGCTGAAGATAACCGAGGTCAACCGCGGCCGCAGGCGCGTGGTCGGCTCCATCCGCGCCGTGCTGCAGCGCGAGCGCAAGGAGAAGGCCGAGGCGGTCTGGAACGAGATCGAGGTCGGCAAGGTCTACCAGGGCGTCGTGAAGAGCCTGACGAGCTACGGCGCGTTCGTGGACATCGGCGGCATCGACGGCATGGTGCACGTCTCCGAGCTGAGCTGGAGCCGCATCAAGAACCCGGCCGAGGTCGTGTCCGTCGGCGAAGCGCTCGAGGTCTATGTCATCGGCTTTGACAAGGAGGCCAAGCGGATCTCCCTGGGCTATAAGAAGGCCGAGGACAACCCCTGGACCAAGTTTGTGAACACCTACAAGGTGGGCGACATTGCGAAGGTCAAGGTCGTGAAGCTGATGCCCTTCGGCGCGTTTGCCGAGGTCATGCCTGGCGTTGACGGCCTCATCCACATCAGCCAGATAGCGAACCGCCGCATCGGCAAGCCCGATGAGGTCCTGAGCGTGGGCGACGTGGTGGACGTGAAGGTCACCGCCATCGACAACGACAAGCAGAAGATCAGCCTGTCCATCAGGGCCATGTCCGAGCCCGAGCCGGCGCCGAGGAAGGCCGCGGCTCCCGAGGCCCCGGTAGAGCCCGAGGAGGACGCCCTGGTGTATGAGGTCAGCGAGACCGGCGAGGCCAGCGGCAACATCCCCGAGGATGCCGGCGAGGTCGAGGAATAATCAAACAACGCAGACGCCCGTTCAGCAGGAACGGGCGTCTTTTTTTATAAAAACAGAGGGAAATCCTTGCTAAAATATTGGGTGTAGAGTATAATATCTGTATAAAGGAAGCTGAAGGCGACGCTGGGAAACGGAGGTTAAGATGACATTCCGTGTGGGCGACAGGATAGCACACCCAATGCACGGCGCAGGCACTATAGACAGCATAGTGCGCAGGAAGGTAAGCGGCATGGAGCGGGACTACTATGTCCTGAAACTGCCGGTAGGGGACATGCTGGTCATGATCCCGGTGGAGACCAGCACGGAGATAGGCGTCAGGCCCATAGTCGGGGCGGAGGAGGCGGAGAAGATACTCAGCTCCATCCCCGGGCTCGAGATAGAGATGACGCAGAATTGGAACAAGCGATACCGGGAAAACATGCTCAAGATAAAAAGCGGGAACCTTCTGGAGGTCGCCGCAGTCGTAAAGGGGCTTATGCAGCGGGATAAGGAACGGGGTCTTTCGACGGGTGAGCGGAAGATGCTGCACTCGGCGAAGCAGATACTGATATCCGAGATCGTCCTGTCGGAAAGCGCCAGTTATGAAGAAGTGGAGGAGCGGCTCAACAGCGCGCTGGTCTGCACTTGAAAAAACCGGGGCGGTCGGCGGGCCGCCCCATAACTATGTCAAAACGAGGTACATATGTTCGGAAAAAAGCAGGCAGAAGAGAAGCGGCCGTACTGCTCGGCGGTGATAGTCGCGGCGGGCAGCGGCACGAGGATGGGCGAGGACAAGCTCATGCTCGAGCTTGGCGGGGCCACGGTGATAGAGCGCACGCTGCTGGCGCTGGAGCGCTGCGAGTGCGTGGACGAGCTGGTGGTCGTGACGCAGAGCGCTAAGATACCGGCGATAGCCAGGCTGGCGCGCGAGCGGGGCGTGAGCAAGCTCAAATGCGTGGTCGAGGGCGGCGCGGACAGGACGCAGTCGGCGTACCTGGGCGTGCGCGAGTGCTCGGAGCGCGCGGAGCTCATCGCGATACACGACGGGGCGCGCCCGCTGGTGACGCCGGAGCTCGTGGAGCGCGCGGTGCAGGCGGCGGCGGAGCGCGGCGCTGCCGCGCCGGCGATACATGTGAAGGATACCGTGCGCCAGGCCAGGGGCGGCAGGGTGCTCCGGACGCTGGAGCGGGACGAGCTCTACCTCATGCAGACGCCGCAGGTGTTCCGCGCGGAGCTGATACGCCAGGCGCTGGGCGAGGCCGCAAGGCTGGGCGTGTCTCTGACGGACGACTGCGCGGCGGTGATGCTCCTGGACGCGGAAGTGTTCCTGATCGAGGGCTCGGAGGAGAATTTGAAGCTCACGACGCCGGCGGATGTGTTCGCCGCCTCGGCGATAATCGACGCAAGGGGTGATTACCTGTGAGGATAGGCCAGGGCTACGACGTACACCGGCTGGTGGAGGGGCGGAAGCTCATCCTCGGCGGGGTGGAAATAGAATACGAAAAGGGCCTGCTGGGCCACTCGGACGCGGACGTGCTTGCCCACGCGATAATGGACGCGCTGCTGGGCGCGGCGGCGATGGGCGATATCGGCAAGCTGTTCCCGGACAGCGACCCGGCCTATGAGGGCGCGGACAGCCTGCGGCTGCTGGACGAGGTCTGCAGCAGGCTGAGGCTGGCCGGGTACGAGGTCGGCAACGTGGATGCGACGGTGGTGGCCCAACGTCCGAAGCTCGCGCCGCACATAGGGGCGATGCGGACCAACCTGGCCCGTGCGATGGGCGTGGACGTGTCGAAGGTCAGCGTGAAGGCCACGACGGAGGAGCGCCTGGGCTTCACGGGCGAGGGCCTGGGCATAGCGGCCCAGGCTGTGGCGCTCATAGACGGCTGATGTCAAATGCGATCCTGCCGCATAGAATGGAGTACGCTTCAATGCTATGCGGGAGGATTTTTTATGCGATATCTCATCATGTGCCGCTCACAGACCTATGCGCAGCGGGCCGCGCGGCTGCTGGAGCGCTCGGGCATCACGGCGACCGTCTCCCGCGCGCCCCAGGGCCTTGGCGCCTCGGGCTGCGCCTGGTGCGTGAAGGTGTCCGGCGCCAGGTTCATGCAGGCGGTGGGCGTACTGCGCCGCGCGGGCGCGCCCTTCGGCAAGCTCTACCGCGAGGAAGAGGACGGCGGATATACGGAGGTGGGCGCATGATCTACCTCGACAGCGCCGCGACGAGCCTGCAAAAGCCGCGCAGCGTACAGCTGGCGGTGCAGAACGCCATGCGTACCATGGCAAGCCCGGGCAGGGGCGGGCACCGTCCAGCCATGCGCGCCGCCGACTGCGCCTATGAGTGCCGCGAGACGCTCGCGGAGCTGTTCAACGTCAGCGAGCCCGGGAACGTGGTCTTCACCCTGAACGCCACGCACGCGCTGAATATAGCCATACGCTCGCTGGTGTCGCGCGGCGACCGCGTGGTGATATCGGGCTGGGAGCACAATGCGGTCACGCGGCCGCTGCGGCTGCTGGGCGCGGAGACGGATGTCGCCTGGGCGCCCGTGTTCGACGCCGCCTCGACGGTGGAGAGCTTCCGGGCCAAGATACCTGGCGCAAAGGCCGTGGTGTGCACGCATGTGTCGAACGTGTTCGGGTTCATACTGCCTATCTACGAGATAGCGGAGCTGTGCCGGCAGGCGGGCGTGCCGCTCATAGTGGACGCCTCGCAGTCTGCGGGCGTGCTGGAGGTGGACGCGCAGCGCCTGGGCGCGGAGTTCATAGCCATGCCGGGCCACAAGGGCCTGTACGGCCCGCAGGGCACGGGCGTGCTCATCTGCCGGCGGGGCGCGGAGCCGCTCTTGGCTGGCGGCACGGGCTCGGACAGCCGCAGCCAGGAGATGCCGGACTACCTGCCCGACCGGCTCGAGGCGGGCACGCACAACATACCGGGCATAGCCGGGCTGATGGCCGGGGCGAGGTTCGTGCTCTCGCACGGCACGGAGCAGATAGGGGCACACGAGCGCGAGCTGACCGCGCTGCTGGCGGACGCGCTGCACGGTGTGCCGGGGCTGGAGGTCTTTGCCGCGGCCGACCCGACGCGGCAGTCGGGCGTGCTGTCGGTGCGGCATGGTTCGGCAGGCGTTGAGGAGCTGGGCGAGGCCCTGGGCCGCGCCGGGGTCTGCGTCCGGGCGGGCCTGCACTGTGCGCCCACGGCCCACGAGAGCGCGGGCACGCTCGGCACCGGCACCGTGAGATTCAGCTTTTCCGCCTTCAATACCGCCACCGAGACCATGCGCGCGGCGGGGACGCTCAAATCCCTGCTGAATCGGGAAATGTGAGTTGCTATTTGCGGAAGAATGTTATATAATACTATGACTAATCGCTGCGCCTTGGCTGTACGGCCGGGGCGCAGGCTACGGAAACTGTGGGGACAAGCTTATGGGACAATTTGCTGACATAGTATCCAAGGTTATAAATATCAACTACATCAAGACCGCGCAGGCATCTGA
Source organism: uncultured Oscillospiraceae bacterium (assembly GCA_944387285.1). Lineage (GTDB taxonomy): Bacteria > Bacillota > Clostridia > Oscillospirales > Oscillospiraceae > Scatomorpha. The sequence continues at coordinate 30,989 of CALXEH010000009.1, forward strand.
TATCGTGGATATACTGCTGGTCGCCGCGCTCATCTACGTCGCCATAGGGCTCATCCGGAAGACGAACATGACGCGGGTCGCCCGGGGCATCGTGCTGATAATCCTGGCGCTGTGGCTGTCTGACCTGCTGAAGCTGAGGATGATAAATTCCTTCCTCAAGACGACGGTGGAGCTGGGCTTCATTGCGCTGGTCATCATTTTCCAGCCGGAACTGCGCCGGCTGCTCGAGCGCATGGGCAGCGGGCGGTTCATGTCCTTCTTCGGCGGGGCCTCTACGCCGCTGACCTTTGAATCCACGATAAACCAGACGGTGCTGGCCTGCTCGTCGATGTCGGACTCGAAGACGGGCGCGCTCATAGTGTTCGAGCGGATGATAAGCCTGAACGAGCAGATGACCACGGGTACAATCGTGAACGCGGACGTGACGAGCGAGCTTTTGCGGAACATCTTCTTCGTGAAGGCGCCGCTGCATGACGGAGCCGTGATAATCCGCGAGGGGCGGCTGGCGGCTGGCGGCTGCATGCTGCCGCTGTCGCAGAACGCGAGCCTGAGCAGCGACCTGGGCATGCGCCACCGCGCGGGCATAGGCATGAGCGAGCACTCGGACGCCGTGGTGGTCATCGTCTCGGAGGAGACGGGCTCCATATCCGTGGCGATGGACGGCATGCTCAAGCGCCACCTGACGCCGGAGATGCTTGAGAAGATACTCAGGACAGAACTGATGCCGGATGCGGAGACGACGCAGAAAAAGGGCCTTGCGGGGCTGCTGGCTTCGCTCAGGACGTTCAAGGTGAAGAAGAAATGAGTAAGAAGAAAAAGTTCAAGCTGTTGGACAGCAAGGTCCTCTGGGCCATAATCTCTCTGCTCGCCTCGCTCTTCATCTGGGTGTATATAACCGGCACTCAGGAGGAGATAATCACGCTGTCCTTCAACAACGTCGAGGTACAGTTCGTGGGCGAGGACACGCTGCAGGCCACGCGCGGCTATGTGGTGAACAACATCAGCGCCGAGACGGTGTCGGTGAAGATAAGCGGCACGCGCGGGAATATCGGCTCGCTGTCGGCCTCGGACGTGAAGGCAGTCATCGACGTGTCGCTCATAAACTCGACGGGCCGGCTGACGCAGTATTTCACGCTGACCTATCCCGACAACGTGAACGCCGACGCCGTGAGCCTCGAGAGCAGCAATCCCGAGACTATCAGCTTCGACGTGACGAGGATGTCCACGATGCCGGTGCCGGTCGAGGCCAAGTTCGTGGGCAGCACGGCTGAGGACTATATCGCGGGTGAGATAGAGTACGAGCCCAAGACGATAAACGTCTCCGGCCCCGAGTCGCTGCTCGAGCAGATAGACCATATCTACGCCGAGATGGGCGGCGACGACCTGACCATGACGCGCACGGCCGAGGTGCCGATAGTGCTCATCGACAAGGACGGCAATATCATGGATTCGAGCGGGCTCGAGTTCGAGGTGCCGACGGTGACGGTGACGATACCGATAAGCATGATGAAGGAAGTGCCGCTGTACGTCCAGTGCGTGTACGGCGCGGGCGCGACCGAGGAGAACACGGTCATCACGATAGAGCCGAACAAGATAATGATCTCGGGCGACACGGAGATAGTCAGCACGATGAACCGCATCGTCCTGGCGACTGTGGACCTGACTGACTTCTCGCTGACGCATCAGGACACCTACCTGATACCGCTGCAAGACGGCGTGGAGAACGTGACGGGCGTGACTCAGGCGGAGGTGTCCATCGAGGTGACGGGCCTGGCCACGAAGATATATACCGTGACGAACATCAGCTGCATCAACGCGCCGACGGGCTACACGGTGGAGGAGATAACGACCCAGAGCCTTGAGGTGAGGATACGCGCGTCCCAGGATGTGCTGGACAAGCTGGATGCCTCGAACCTGAGCGCCGTGGCTGACCTGTCGGACATCTCGCAGAGCGGCGACATGTTTGTGCCGGTGCGCATAGTCGTGGACGGCTTCACGGACGCCGGCGCGGTCGGGGACTACACCATAGGCATCAAAGTGCGAAGTTAGGAGGCGCGGCTTGACTCAGTATGCTATAATCAAGAAACTCACTGGCCCGGAGCGCGCCGAGGTGGAGGTGCTGCGCGGCACGGCCTGCGGCGACGACTGCGGCAGCTGTGAGGTCTGCCACTATGCCTCGAAGATACGGGTCGAGGCGCGCAACGCCATAGGCGCCTCGGTGGGCGACAAGGTGGAGATAGAGACTGCGACCTCCCGGGTGCTGGGCGCGGCGGTGCTGGTGTATGTGGTGCCCTTCGTGCTGTTTTTCATCGGCTACGCGCTGGCGGCGCTGGTGTTCGAGCTGGCGGAGGCCCCGTCGATGCTGGTGAGCTTCGGCTTCTTTGCCCTGGGCTTCGTGGTCATAGCCCTGGTGGGCAGAAGGCACAAGAAAAACCCAATAACTTATGAGATAACAAATATCATCGGATGCGGGGCGGACTGCGTATGATAAAAAGCATGACCGGCTACGGCGGGGCCAAGGGCAGCGCCGAGGGCCTTGTGTTGAGCATAGAGCTCAAGAGCGTGAACAACCGTTACCTGGACGTCACGGTAAAGCTGCCGAGGGCGCTGATGTTCGCCGAGGAGCCGATAAAGCAGGCCGTGGGCCGGCATATCACGCGCGGCAAGGTGGACGTGTTCGTGACGATGGACGCCTCCGCCTCGGAGGACATGGAGGTACGGGTCAACGAGCCGCTGCTGAAGGGCTATCTCGAGGCGCTGAACGCGGCGGCGGAGAAGTACGGCCTGCACAACGACGTGAGCGTGATGGGCATCTGCCGCCTGCCGGACGTCCTGAGCACGGACAGGCGCGAGCTGGACAACGACGCCGCACTGGAGGGCATAAAGGCGATATTGGAGCAGGCGCTCGAGGAATACGACGCCATGCGGCTCAGAGAGGGCGAGAAGCTGAGGGACGACGTGCTCTCGCGGCTGGACGAGATATCGCGCCTGACCGGCATCGTGGAGGAGAACGCGCCGAAGACCGTGGCGGAGTACCGCGCGCGGCTGGAGCAGAAGCTGCAGGAGGTGCTCGGCTCTGCGAACATAGACGAGAGCCGGATACTGACCGAGGCGGCGATATTTGCAGATAAGATCGCCGTGGACGAGGAGACGGTGCGCCTGCGCAGCCACCTGTCCCAGCTTCGCGGCCTGACGCTGGGCGACTCGCCTGCGGGTCGGAAGATGGACTTCCTCATCCAGGAGCTCAACCGCGAGTCGAATACGATAGGCTCCAAGTGCCAGAACGCGGACATCGCGCATGTGGTGGTCGAGCTCAAGGCGGAGATAGAGAAGATCCGCGAGCAGATCCAGAACGTGGAGTGAGGCCATGAAGCTCATCAATATAGGCTTTGGCAGCCTTGTGGCGGCGGAGCGGCTGATCTCGATATTGTCGCCGGACTCCGCGCCCATAAAGCGGATGATACAGGACTCGCGCGAGCGGGGCTTGCTCGTGGACGCGAGTTACGGCAGGAAGACGAAGTCGGTGCTGGTGACGGACGGCGGCTACTTGTTTTTGTCGGCGCTGACGCCGGAGGCCGTGGCCGCGCGCGCGGGCACGGTAGTCGAAGGAGGGGACGAGGAAGATGCACAGGCATGACAAGGGCAAGCTGGTGGTCATCTCGGGGCCGAGCGGCGCGGGCAAGAGCACGGTCATAGGCAAGCTGATGGAGCTGCGCGACGACGTGTGCTTTTCGGTGTCGGTGACGACGCGGGCGCCGAGGCAGGGCGAGGAAGACGGCAAGGACTATTTCTTCGTCACGCCGCAGCGCTTTCAGGAGCTGGCCGAGGGCGGGTTCCTGCTGGAGCACGCGGAGTATGTGGGCAACCGCTACGGCACGCCCCGGGGCTATGTGGAGAGCCGCCTGCTCGAGGGCAAGACGGTCATACTCGATATCGAGGTACAGGGCGCGGCGCAGGTGCAGAAGAACAGCGCTGACGCCGTGACGGTGTTTATACTGCCGCCCTCGGGCGAGGAGCTGGAGCGCCGGCTGAGGCACCGGAACACGGACTCGGACGAGAAGATACGCGAGCGGCTGCTCCAGGCCAAGCGCGAGTGCGCCGAGGCCGGCAAGTACGGCTATATTGTAGTCAACGACGACCCGGACAGGGCCGCCAAGGAGCTTGATTCCATTATCACCGCCGAAAAATGCAGGACGGCGGACAGAATAAAACTAGTTACAGAGGTGCTTATATCATGATGCTCTATCCACCGATGGCCGAGCTTGTGAACAAGGTCGGCAGCCGCTATCTGCTTGTGAACCTGGTCGCCAGGCGCGCAAGGGATATCTCGCAGAAGGCCGAGGAGAACGAGGAGATACTTGAGCGCAAGCCCATCTCGACGGCCATAGACGAGGTGTACACCGGCAAGCTGACCATCAAGGCGCTCACGGACGAGCCTAAGGAAGAGGAAGACGAGGACTAAGCGGGGTAACATACCCCGCTATAGCCTTTGTTAGGGAGGCAGGACATGGCGGAGACGATGATAGCCAAAATAGCCGTGTCCGGCCTGCCGTACAGGCTGGACAGGCCCTATGACTACGGCATTCCGGCGGAACTGGCGGACAAGGTCATCCCGGGCGTGAGGGTGGAGGTGCCGTTTGCCAGGTCGAACCGCCGGACGGAGGGCATAGTGCTGGCGCTCGCGGACAAGAGCGCGTATGATAAGCTGAAACCCGTCCAGGCCGTGCTCGACCCGGAGCCGCTGCTGACCGAGGGGCAGATAAAGCTCGCGCTCTGGATGCACGAGCGTTTTTTCTGCACGGTGTACGAGGCGGTGAAGGCTATGCTTCCCGCCGGGCTATGGTTCAAAAACGGCAAACGCCGCGTGAACGACAAGTACCAGACCATGGCCAGCCTCTGCGTCCCGACCGAGGAAGCGCAGGAGGCGGCGGAGCAGAAAAGGCGCAAGGCCCCTCAGCAGTCCGAACTGCTGAGGACGCTGGCCGCCATAGGCCGCGCGTCCCTGCCGGATCTGCGCGAGTTCACGGGCGCGTCCGCGCAGTCGGTGAAGGCGCTGTGCAGCGCGGGCTATATCCAGCTGACGAAAGAGCCGGTGTTCAGGCGGCCCGAGCTGGCGAAGGGCGGGCAGACCCTGCCGCCGCCGGAGCTCACCGCGGAGCAGAGGCGGGCCTTCGAGGGCATACTGTCCCTGTGCGGCGACAGGGCCTCGGGCGCGCTGCTCTTCGGCGTGACGGGCAGCGGCAAGACTACGGTGTATATAAACCTCATCAGCGAACTCAGGGCCCGCGGCCGCACGGCCATACTGCTGGTGCCCGAGATAGCGCTGACGCCGCAGATGCTCAGAACATTTTCCTCGCATTTCGGCGAGGATATCGCGGTGCTGCACAGCAGCCTCTCGGCCGGCGAGCGGCTGGACGAGTGGCGGCGGATAAAGGAAGGCCGGGCCGGCGTGGTCATAGGCACGCGCAGCGCGGTCTTCGCACCCGCAGAGCGGCTGGGCGCGATCATCATAGACGAGGAGCAGGAGGACACCTACAAGTCCGAGAACGCGCCGAGGTATCACGCGCGGGACGTGGCGAAGTTCCGCTGTGCGCGTGACGGGGCGCTGCTGCTGCTCGGCTCGGCGACGCCGGACGTCGAGAGCCGGTACATGGCGGACATCGGGCGCTATGCCTACTTCACGCTGCCGGGCCGGTATAACGAGCGCGCGCTGCCCGAGGTCAAGCTCGTGGACATGAAGAGCGAGCTCAGACGGGGCAACGGCGGCAGCATCAGCCGCCTGCTGAGGGACGAGCTGGCGCGGAACCTGGAGGCGGGCGAGCAGAGCATACTGTTCCTGAACCGCCGCGGCGCGAACCGGCTCATAACCTGCGGCGACTGCGGCTTCACCTACAAGTGCCCGAACTGCAGCGTCAGCCTGACCTACCACAGCTTCACGCGGCGGCTCATGTGCCACCACTGCGGCTATGTCCAGGCCCTGGACGAGTGCTGCCCGGACTGCGGCGGCATACTCTACCACGTCGGCGTGGGCACACAGAAGGTAGAGGAAGAGCTGGGCGCACTGTTCCCGGGCGTCGGCGTACTGCGCATGGACACGGACACGGTCTCGCCAGCGGGCGGGCACGACGTGCTGCTCGAGCGCTTCAGGGCCGAGAAGATACCGATAATGGTCGGCACGCAGATGGTGACCAAGGGCCTGAACTTCGAGAACGTCACGCTGGTGGGCGTCATATCCGCTGACCAGAGCCTGTACGCGGCGGATTACCGGGCGGCCGAGCGCACGTTTTCGCTCATCACGCAGGTGGTGGGCCGCTCGGGCAGGTTCGAGAAGCCGGGCCGGGCGGTGATACAGACCTTCACGCCGGAAAACCAGGTCATACGCCAGGCCGCAGCGCAGGATTATGAGAGCTTCTACCGCTCGGAGATAGAGCTGCGCCGGCTCCAGGCCCTGCCGCCGTTTACCGAGCTTTTGAGCGTCACCATGTCCGGCGTTATGGAGTCGGAGGTACACGGCTGCGCGCTGCGTGCCAGGGACGAGCTGGTATCGCTGACGCGGGCGGAACCGGGCGCAAGGGTGCTGGGCCCCGCGCCGCTGTCGATATTGAAAGTCAACAACAAATACCGCTACCGCGTCACGCTCTGCGCCCCGCCGGGCGCGGGCATGAGAAGGCTGGTCGCCGACCTGGTGGAGCGCTTGGGCGCGGATAAAAAGTACCGGGACGTGTCGGTCTACGCGGATACCAACCCATCGGATTAGGAGGATATACATGGCGCTCAGAAAGATAATCACGAGCGAGGACCCCTCGCTGTACAAGCGCTGCCGCGAAGTGACGAAGTTCGACGCGCGGCTGCACACGCTGCTCGACGACATGCGCGATACGCTGGCGTCGGCGGACGGCGTAGGCCTTGCCGCGCCGCAGGTCGGCGTGCTCAGGCGCGCGGTGCTCGTGCTCGAGACGAACGTGCCCGAGGGCGAGCGGCCCTATGTCATCGAGCTCATAAATCCGGAGATCGTCGAGACCTCGGGCGAGCAGTACGGCCCCGAGGGCTGCCTGTCCGTGCCGGGGCGCTACGGCCTTGTGGGGCGGCCCCTGCAGGTCACGGTCAGGGCCCAGGACAGGGACGGCAAGAGCTTTGAGGTAAAAGGCGAGGGCCTGACCGCCAGGTGCTTCTGCCACGAGATAGACCACCTCGAGGGCGTGGTGTTCACCGCGAAGATGGACAGGCTGCTGACGGACGAGGAACTCGAGACCGGCAGCTGGATGGACGGCGAGGACGCGGAGGACGAGGCGGAATGAGCCTGCGCGTTGTGTTCATGGGCACGCCGGACTTCGCGGCGGCGTCGCTCAAGGCGCTGCTGGACGAGGGCTTTGAGGTCGCGGCGGTGTTCACGCAGCCGGACAAGCCGCGCGACCGGGGCATGAAACCCGCAATGTCGGCTGTGAAGGAGCTGGCCGTGGAGCGCGGCCTGGACGTGTACCAGCCCGCGAGCATGCGCACGACCGAGGCGGCGGGGACGCTCCGGGCGCTCCGGCCCGATATCCTGGCCGTCGTGGCCTACGGCAAGATACTGCCCGACGAGGTGCTGGCCATCCCGCGGCTCGGCAGCGTGAACGTCCACGGCTCGCTGCTGCCCAAATACCGCGGCGCTGCCCCGATACAGTGGGCGGTGCTCAACGGGGACGAGACCTCGGGCGTCACGACCATGTACCTCGCCCACGATATGGACGCGGGCGATATCATCTACACCGAGGAGACGCCCATAGGCGAGTATGAGACGGCGGGCGAGCTCTTCGACAGGCTCGCGGAGATGGGCGCGCGTCTGCTGGTGAAGACCCTGCGGGATATCGAGGCCGGCACGGCCCCGAGGACGCCGCAGGAGCACGAAAAGGCGACGTATGTGAAGCAGCTCGACAAGAGCATCTGTCCCATCGACTGGACGCGGACGCAGCGGGAGATAATAAAGCACATCTGCGGCCTGAACCCCTGGCCCGTGGCGACGATGACGCTGGGCAAGGACACGCTGAAAGTGTACAAGGCCGAGTATACCGACACCGTGACGGATAAAGCGCCGGGTGTCGTGGTGTCTGCGGGCAAGGCGGGGCTGGAGATAGCCTGCGCCGAGGGCCGGACAGTGCTGGTGACGGAGCTGCAGGCCCCGGGCAAAAAGCGCATGGCGGCCTCGGCCTGGCTGCTGGGCCACCCGGTGGCCGTCGGATGAGGGCGCAAAACGGCCGCGAGGCCGCGCTGGAAGCCCTGCGTCGGATGCGCAGGGCCGGGGCCTATTCCTCGGACGCGGTGGACGCCGTGGTGCGCGAGGCGGCGCTCGAGCCGCGCGAGGCCGCGTTCTGCACGCGCATCGTCCGGGCGACGCTGCAAAACCTGTATTTCATCGACTATTACCTGGGCCTGTGGTCAAATACACCGACCAAGCGCCTGGAACCGGCGGTGCTGGACATACTGCGCATATCGGCCTGCCAGCTGCTGTTCATGGACAGGGTGCCAGCGCCGGCGGCGGTGAACGAGGGCGTGGGCCTGTGCGCGAAGGCGGGCTGCCGGCGGGCCTCGGGCCTGGTGAACTCGGTGCTCAGAAGGGTCGCCGAGCACCGGGACAGGCTGCCGGAGATACCCGGCGCAGGCACGGCGGAATACCTCTCGACCAGGTACAGCCACGAGCTCTGGCAGGTGCGGGAGCTCATCGCCCGGCGCGGATACGAGGGCGCGGAGGCGGTGCTGGCCGCGAACAATGCCGAGCCGCCGCTGACAGTGCAGGCGAATACGCTCAGATGCACGGCACAGGAGCTGCTGGATAAGTTCGCAGAACAGGGCCTGGAAGCGGAAACGGGGCTTTCAGAGGGCGAAATAGTCCTGAAAAACGCAGGACGCGCCGATCTGATGCCCGGCTTTGCCGAGGGGCTGTTCTACGTCCAGGACCCGGCGGCGAAGCTGGCGGTGCTGGCCGCGGGCGCAAGGCCGGGGATGCGTGTCCTCGACTGCTGCGCCGCGCCAGGCGGCAAGAGCTTCGGCACGGCGATACTGATGGGCGGCAGGGGCGAGATAGTCTCCTGCGATTTGCAGGAAAAGAAGCTGCGGCGCATCGACGAGGGCGCGCGGCGGCTCGGGCTGGGGTGCATCGTGACTCGGGCGATGGACGCGCGGCGCCCGGAGCCGGAACTTCTGGGGACAATGGACGTCGTAATAGCGGACGCGCCCTGCTCTGGCCTCGGCGTCATCCGGAAAAAGCCCGAGATCCGGTTCAAGCGCGAGCCGGAGCTTGCGGCCCTGCCCGGGATACAGCTGGACATACTAAGAGGCGCCGCCGCCTGCGTGAAACCCGGCGGCACGCTGCTGTACTCGACCTGCACCACGAGAAAATGCGAAAATGAGGATGTAGTCGCGGCCTTTTTGAGCGGTGACGGCGGCTTTACCGTGTCGGAGCAGCGCACGCTCTGGCCGGATACGGACGGGACGGACGGGTTTTTCATATGCAGGCTGGAAAGAAGGATATAAAATCCCTGCTGCCGGAGGAATTGGCGGCGGAATTTGCGGAGCTGGGCGAGCCGCAGTACCGGGCAAAGCAGGTGTTCGCCTGGCTGAGCCGGGGCGCGGAGAGCTTTGACGAGATGACGAACCTCTCAAAGCCGCTGCGCGCCAAGCTGGCCGAGCGCTTTTACCTCGCGCCGCTGCGGGTGGAGAAGAAGCAGGTCTCGGCCGAGGACGGGACGATAAAGTACCTCTGGGGCCTTGCGGACGGCAACGCGGTGGAGACGGTGGTGATGCGCTATCACCACGGCAACACGGTGTGCATCTCGACGCAGGTAGGCTGCCGCCAGGGCTGCGCGTTCTGCGCGTCCACAATAGGCGGGCTGGTGCGCGGGCTGGAGCCCTCGGAGATGCTCGACGAGGTCATGTTCTCGCAGAAGGAGTCGGGGCTGGAGCTCTCGAATATCGTGCTCATGGGCATAGGCGAGCCGCTGGACAACTTCGAGAACGTGATGAAGTTCCTGAAGCTGGTAAATCACCCGGAGGGCATGAACATCGGGATGCGTCACATCTCGCTGTCGACCTGCGGGCTGACAGAAAAGTTTGACAAACTGGCGGAGAATAATTTACAATTGACACTGTCCGTTTCGCTGCACGCGCCGGACGACGAGACGCGCTCGAAGCTGATGCCTGCGAACCGTGGCCGGGGCGTAGCGGAGCTGATGGACGCCTGCGAGCGGTATTTTAGAAAGACGGGCAGGCGGATATCATTTGAATATGCGATGATAGACGGGGTGAACGACACGCCGGAGCAGGCGAAGCTGCTGGCGGGGCACGCGAAGAGGGTCGCGGCGCATGTGAACCTCATCCCGCTTAATCATGTGGACGAGCGCTCGCTGCTGCCGTCGAGCCCGGAGCGGATAAAGCAGTTCAAGGCGGAGCTGGAGCGCGAGGGAGTGAATGTGACAGTACGGCGCAGGCTGGGCGGGGACATAGACGCCTCCTGCGGCCAGCTGCGGAAAAAGAGTCTCAGGCTGGGGGACAGGGCTTAGATGAACAGCTTCGGCATCACCGACAGGGGCAAGGTCAGGCGCGACAACCAGGACAGCTTTCTCATCGAGCGCATCGACGAGAAGGACTGTCTCATTGCCGTGCTCTGCGACGGCATGGGCGGGGAGAAGGCCGGGAACATAGCCAGCGACCTGGCGGCGAAGACCTATGTGAGCGAGCTGAGGCAGAAGCTGAAGCTCTCGCGGCAGAAGAAGCCGGACGCGAAGGCGATGATGGCGGCGGCCTGCCATGTGGCGAACCACATGGTTTACGCATATTCGTGCTTTGACACGGACTACACGGGCATGGGCACGACGATGGTCTCTGCGGTGATCTGCGGTGACGACAGCTATGTGCTGAACGTGGGCGACAGCCGCGCGTACAAGCTGACGAAGCGGAAGATGACGCAGATAACGAAGGACCACTCGCTGGTGCAGGACATGGTGGACCGGGGCGAGATAACGGCGGAGGAAGCGCGGTATCATCCGCGCAGGAACGTCATCACCCGGGCGCTGGGCGTGGACGAGAACGTGCCCTGCGACATATTCAAGGTCAGGCTCGCCAGGGGCGACAGGCTCCTGCTCTGCTCGGACGGGCTGACGAACATGCTCGAGGACCGGGAGATCTTCGGGCTTTCCAGGGAAAACACCGATCCGCTGTCGCTGGGCCGGGCGCTGATGGCCCAGGCGCTGGAACGCGGCGCGAGCGACAACGTGACTATAGTCATATTATCCAAATAAAACCCGCGATTTGGAGGCAGCCATGGATAGCAATATGGACAAATATCTGGGGACATACCTGGACGACAGATACGAGATATTGGAGATCATCGGCTCAGGCGGCATGGCGGTGGTGTACAAGGCCATGTGCCACCGGCTGAACCGGCATGTTGCGGTGAAGATACTGCGCGACGAGCTGGCCCAGGACGAGGAATTCCGTGCCCGGTTCCAGACCGAGGCGCAGGCGGTAGCGATGCTCTCGCACCCGAACATCGTGTCGGTGTACGACGTGAGCCACAGCGAGGACGTGGAGTACATCGTCATGGAGCTCATCGAGGGCGTGACCCTGATGCAGTACATGAAGAAAAAGGGCGCCCTCGGCTGGAAGGAGGCGCTGCACTTTGCCGTGCAGATCTCCAAGGCCCTGGAGCACGCGCACGAGAAGGGCATAGTCCACAGGGACATAAAGCCGCAGAACATAATGATCCTGAAGGACGGCACCATAAAGGTCGCGGACTTCGGCATCGCGGCGCTGGAATCGGCGCAGGAGAAGAAGAGCGACCAGACCGTGGGCTCGGTGCACTATATCGCGCCGGAGCAGGCCCGGGGCGAGCAGCCCGACCCGAGGAGCGACATCTATTCCCTGGGCGTCGTGATGTACGAGATGCTGACGGGCAAGATGCCCTACGACGGGGACACGGCGGAGCAGGTGGCGCGCAAGCACATCGTGGGCAACGCGGTGCCGCCGCAGGAGCTGAACCCGGACATCCCGGAGGAGCTGGCGGAGATAACGCTCAAGGCCATGAGCGCGGACATCGAGACGCGCTACCAGACGGCGTCGGAGCTGCTGGGCGACCTTGAGGAATTCCGCAAGCAGCAAGCGGCGGTGAATATAGCCGGCGGCAGCGCGGACGAGAGCGACGTGGAGATACTCAGCGAGATCCCGCCCGACGTGCGCCCGCTCGGCAAGGGCGGCGAGCTGTCCAAGGAGAAATACGCCCGCAGGCGGCGCAGGTCGAAGAAGGTCAGCATCCTCTCCGGCGTGTGCGGCGTGCTGGTGTTCATGATCGCCGTGTTCGTCTTCCTGTGGAACTACTGGCTGCGCGACATCTTCAGCGTGGCGGAGCGGATAAACATCCCGAACTTCGTCGGCAACAACTACGAGGATATCATTAACAGTACCGAGTTCAACAAGATCTTCAACTTCTCCGTGAACGTGACCGTGGCGCCGGACGTGCCCGCGGGGCAGATAATCAGCCAGGACCCGGTGGCCGACCGGAGCATGATGGTCGTGCCCGAGGGCATAGACATGGTGCTGACGGTGAGCACCGAGGTCAAGCAGACCGCGATACCCGACGTCACGAACAAGCACTATCAGGAGGCCATGATAGAGCTGCAGAACGCGGGCTTCCTGGTGGAGATAGCGAAGACCGAGGCCTCGGACAGCGTGACGGTGGACTACGTCATCTCGACGGACCCGGCCCCGGGCGAGCAGCTGGCTGCCGGCTCGACGGTGTTTCTGACGGTGAGCGCGGGCCCGTCCATCAAGGTCGTCACCATGCCGAACCTGGTGGGCCTGACGGAGCAGGACGCCATCGCACGGATAGAGAGCTCGAACCTCAGCTACGGCGACACGACCTTCATCCACAGCGACTATGACGAGGGCACGGTCATCCGGCAGAGCATAGAGGCCTACAGCGACGTGGAGGAGCGCACGAGGATATTCATCTGGGTCTCGCTTGGCCCGGAGACCACGCCGACGCCCGAGCCGACGCCCACTCCGCCTCAGGAGACGGAGACCGAACCCGGACACTTTTTTTTCTTTGACTGATGCAGGGCGTCATAATAAAGGCCCTGAGCGGGTTTTACTATGTGAAAACTGAAACGGGAACGGTCGAGTGCAGGGCACGCGGCCGTTTCCGGCTGGACGGGTCCTCGCCGCTGGTGGGCGACAAGGTGGAGATATCGCTGGACGCGGGCGGCAAGGGCCGCTTGGACAAGCTGCTGCCGCGTCGGAACTTCTTCATCCGCCCGGCCGTGGCCAATATCGACGTGCTGATAGCCGTGGCGTCGGAGGTGAACCCGGTGACGGACCCCTTCCTCATCGACCGGGTGACGGCCTTTGCCGAGCACATGGGCTGCGAGGTGGTCATCTGCATCAACAAGTCCGACGCGGGCAGGCCCGGGCGGCTGCGGGAGATATACCGCACGAGCGGCTACCCGGTCATCGAGACGAGCGCGGTGACGGGCGAGGGCGTGGCGGAGCTTAGGGCGGCCATCGCGGGCAAGGTCTGCGCGTTTTCGGGCAACTCGGGCGTGGGCAAGTCGAGCCTGCTGAACGCGCTGGAGCCGGGCCTGGGGCTCGAGACGGGCGACGTGAGCGAGAAGCTGGGCCGCGGCCGGCACACGACCCGGCATGTGGAGATCTTCCCGGCCGGCGGGGCCTACGTTGCGGACACGCCGGGCTTTGCGTCATTCGACATGGAGCAGCTGCCGCCGATACCGAAGGAGGAGCTGCAATACTGCTTCCCGGAGTTCCGGCCGTATATCGGCCGGTGCCGCTTCGACGACTGCGCTCATTTGAAGGAGCCGGGCTGCGCGGTACGCGAGGCCATGGAGCAGGGCAGGATACATAAGAGCCGACACGAGAGCTACGAGCGGCTGTACGAGGTGTCGGCGAAGTACAGGGAATGGGAAAAGTAACGTTCCGGACGCCTCCCGCATATAATGCAGTGTGAAGCTGCATTGTGCGCGGGAGGTGTTTTTGTGTGCCGCAGGCGGGGAAACGGGAATAAACTGGGCTGCCTGGTGGTGCTGGCCGGGGTACTCATCATCCTCGCGCTGGTATTGCCGCCGGGCTTCTGGTGGTTCGCGCTGGCGATAGCGCTCATCTGCGGCGGTATATGGCTGTTAAGGAGGTAGGGGTTATGAGGATAATCGTCATAAAGCTGCCGGCCTGCCTGGCGCGGCTGATAATGCGCCTGCGCGGCGGTTACGAGCCGGAGTAATAGACGCGGGACCTGCCGCATAGGTTTTACAGAAACTACGGCAGGGGGAATAACAATGGATGTTTCAATGAAACGCAGCGGAATGGCCTGCTGTGAGAAGGTGTATGAGTATTCGCAGCCGGTGGAGCAGGCGGCGGAGACCGTCGTGCCGGACACGATGCCGGACGTGGAGCGGGTGCTCTGCGCGGAGGGCACGGTGATAATAAAGAGCAAGGAGGTCCAGGACGGCCGCGTGAACCTCACGGCGGGCGTGGCGGCAACGGTGCTGTACGCGCCGGAGGGCGGCGGAGGCCCCTGCGTGCTCGGCACGGCGCTGCCCATAGAGCTGAGCCTGGAGGCCCCGGGCGTCACGCAGGAGAGCATACCCGTCGCCATGCTGAGCGTCACGAACGTGGAGGCGCGGATGCTCAACCCGCGCAAGCTGCTGGTGCGCGCGCTCGTGGCGGTGAACGTCGAGTGCTATGTACATACGCAGCTGGACATCTGCGACGGGATAGAGGGCGAGGGCTCGGAGAGCGTGGAGGCCCTGAGCGAGGGCTGCACGGTGAGCCCGGTGGTGTGCGTGAAGGAAAAGACCTTCGTCGTCTCGGACGAGTACCGCCTTCAGCCCGGCCAGCCCGCGCTGGGTGAACTGCTCTGGCACGGGGCGGATATAGTCGCGGGCACGACGCGCTCCGTGGGCTCGCGGCTGGTGTTCTCGGGCACGGTGAGGCTGGGCCTGCTCTACTGGGCCGCCGAGGGCGGCGAGCTCTGCCAGGCCGGGTTCGAGACGGAGTTTTCGCAGATGCTGGAGACGGATACGGAGCTGACCAGCCCGGACTGCAGCGTCTACAGCATCCTGACGGCGGAGTATGTGGAGCCCGGCACGCTCTCGGGCGGCGAGCGCGGCATAACGGCGGAGTACCACCTAGTCTCGCAGGCCGTGTGTACGGACAGCGTGCGGATAAACTGCGTGACGGACTGCTACAGCAACAGCCGCGAGCTGGAGGTGGAGCGGCGCCAGGTCGAGCTCGGCTGCGTACAGCGGCGCAGCACCCTGCGCTCGGCGGTGCACGAGAGCCTGCCCGCGACGCCTGCGGCGGAGACGGTGTGCCGGGTGATGTGCCGGACGGGCGCGGCCAGCTGCGAGGCGGGCACGCTCAAATGCCCCGTGGCCGTGACGGTGATCTACGCCGGGCCGGACGGGAACATATACTCGGTGTCGCGGCGGCTGACCGCCGAGGCGCGGGCGGAGCTGGGCGAGGACGAATACGCGGCCCTGGTCCGCGCGAGCTGCGCCGAAGCCAGCGCGGCGCCCTCGGCGGGCGGGCTGGACCTGCGGCTGCTCATAGACTTCGAGCTGCTGGCCGTGCGCCGCCTGAGCATCAGCCAGATCGAGGCCGTCTCCTGCGGCGAGCCGCTGGATATCTCAAAGCTGCCCTCTGTGACGGTCATCCGCGCGGCGAAGGGCCAGAGCCTCTGGCAGCTCGGGAAGAAATACCACTCGACAGCAAAGCTCATCGCCGCTCAGAACGCCCTGGAGGACGGCGAGAGCGCCGAGGGCAGGCTGCTGCTCATACCCACGGCAAGGGGCTGAACCGCAGGACCTGTCGCAGAATGGAAAAATTCTGCGGCAGGTTTTCTTTAGCTGGGAAAGAGGAGAGCAGGTCTAAAAACTC
>CALXEH010000010.1 GCA_944387285.1 uncultured Oscillospiraceae bacterium
TCGTCCGACCACTCGTCGATGCCGCCCGTCGCGTGGCCGAGGTATTCGCCGACGAGGGCCGAGGCGGCGTCGAGCCATCCGCCCTGGGTGTAGACCGCGCCGTCGTATACCACGCAGGCTATCATGTCTGCGGTAAAACCGGCATCGGCTTCCGGCAGCTCGATAGCCGGGACGTATACGCCGGAGGCCGCTACCGGGGCCGAGACCGGCGCAGAGCCGCCGGGCAGGGCGTCCGAGAC
This sequence comes from uncultured Oscillospiraceae bacterium, assembly GCA_944387285.1. GTDB lineage: Bacteria > Bacillota > Clostridia > Oscillospirales > Oscillospiraceae > Scatomorpha. The sequence goes on from CALXEH010000010.1 coordinate 240, forward strand.
GCCGTAGGGGCGGTAGGTCGCGATGAAGAGCAGAATACAGGCTGCGAGTGCGGCGGCGAGGAAGTATATGCCGCGCCCGCGGCCTTTCTTTTTGTAGTCGGCGGCCTCGTCTATGAAGCGCGGGTTTATGTTTTCGAGGCAGTCCGAGAGCCTGTTGTCATTCATATTTCGATACCCTCCGAGATGAGCCTGTCCCTGAGCGAGGCGCGGAGCCTGGCGAGCAGGGAGGTGGTTTTGGACTTTGACCAGCCCATGCGGGCGGCGAGGGAGCCGATGGAGTCGAGGTACCAGTAGCGGCGCACGAAGGCGACGCGCTGCTCGCGGCTGAGCGAGGCGAGCCATATGTCGAGGCAGGCGGTGAGCTCTGCGGCTTCCAGGGCGCCCTCGGTGGAGCCGGGCGCGGGGACGCAGTCTGCAAGTTCCTCGATGGCGAGGACGGCCTCGCCGCCGCCGCGCTTGCGGCGTTTGGAGTCGCGCAGGGCGTTGAGGGCGCGGTTGCGGGTGAGCCGGCCCAGGTAGGCGCGCAGGCTCGCGGGCCGCTCGGGCGGGATGCTGTCCCAGAGCCGCAGTAGCGCGTCGCTGACGCACTCCTCGGCGTCCCGGGCGTCGCTGAGTATCCCCGCGGCTATCGCGGAGCAGTAGGGGCCGTATTTTTCGCGTGCTGCGCCCAGCGCGGCCTCGTCGCGCTCGAAGAGCAGGGCTATTATGGCGTTGTCCTCCACAGACATCCCTCCTGAAAGGCCTTTCAACTATAAGGACACCAAAACTGCGGGAATGTTGCATAAAGCGAAAAATTTTGCCGCCGCGATGTACGAAGCCAGCGCCCGGGCGTATAAATAGAGGAAAAGCTTTGACAAGAGCGGGAAAGGGTGTTACCCTCAAAAAAGGAGTGGTGCGTGTGCTGTATTTGAGGCTGAAGGAGCAGTACGAGCTGCGCGGCTGGGAGAAGCTGCCCTACGCGCTGGTGAACAGGCGGGCGCTCTCGCCGGCGTTTATGAAGCGCGCGGAGTTCGACACGCTCAGGCTCTGCAGCGGGCGCGTGGACCTGGACATGGGCATCATACCGGCGCAGCAGCGGCAGCTGGCTCTGCGTTTCGAGCAGCTGGGCATAGTGGAGCGCTGCGAGCCGGGCGCGGGCATCGAGCCGTCGCAGGAGTACCGGCTGTATCCCGCGCGGTATATCCGCACGGCGCACTGGTCGGTGACGGGCCGGTGCAACTACCGCTGCCGGCACTGCTACATGTCCGCGCCGGACGCGAAGCTGGGCGAGCTCGGCCACGAGAGCGTGATGGAGATAGTGCGGCAGCTGGGCGAGTGCGGCGTGCGCAGCGTGACGCTGACCGGCGGCGAGCCGCTGGTGCGGCGGGATTTTATGGAGATAGTGGACGCGCTGCTGGAGCGGGGCATAGTTATCCCGACGATCTACTCGAACGGGCGGCTGGTGACGGACGCGCTGCTGGACGCGCTGGAGGCGCGGGGCATAAGGCCGGAGTTCAACATGAGCTACGACGGCCCGGGCTATCACGACTGGCTCCGAGGCGTGCCGGGCGCTGAGGGCTATGCCGAGGCGGCCTTCCTGCGCTGCCGAGACAGGGGCTTTCCGACGGGCGCGGAGCTGTGCATCTTCGGCGCGAACAAGGGCAGCCTGCGCGAGAGCGTGCGCCGCCTGGCGGGCTGGGGCTGCCGGAGCCTCAAGGTGAACCCTGTCGGCAACGTGGGCGCCTGGAAGGAGGGCGGCTACGGCCAGGCGATAGATATGCGTGAGCTCTTCGGGCTGTACCTGGACTACATCCCGCAGTACTATGAGGACGGCCTGCCGCTGACGATACAGCTGGGCGGCTTCTTTTCGGCAAGCCCGAGGCGTCCGGAGCAGTACGAGATACCGCTCATGCGCCCCTGCGGCGAGCCTGAGTCGAGCTGCATCTGCGGCCACGCGCGGGTGGTGATGTACATTTCAGCGGAGGGCCGGGCGCTGCCCTGCATGGCGCTGTCCGGCATGGAGCTGCAGAAGGAGTTCCCGCTCATCACGGAGCAGGGCCTGGCAAAATGTCTGAGCGACTCACGCTATATGCGCTTTATCGACACGCGCGTGTCAGAGTACCTGGAGCGGAACACGGAGTGCGCGGACTGCGAGTACGCGCATACCTGTGCAGGCGGCTGCCGGGCCTCGGCGCTGGAGAGCGAGCCTGGGGCGCTGTTCGGCCCGGACCCCTACGCCTGCGAGCTGTTCCGGGGCGGCTGGGCGCCGAAGATCAGGGCCGCGGCGGAGGCGGCGATAGCAAAGCGGAAAGACCAAGTTCAAATAAAGGAGAATGAGCGATGACAGAAAAATTGAAGGAATTCTACGAGCTTGTGAGCGCCAAGCCCGAGCTGCGCGAGCGGCTGGAGGGCCTGAACGGCGCCGGCGAGGCGGAGACTGTAGCGGCAGTCATCGCGCTTGCGTCCGAGCTCGGGCTCACGCTGACGGAGTCGGACTTTGCGGCGGACGTGGTCGAGCTGGATGACGACGAGCTGGGCGCGGTAGCCGGCGGCGCGTATTGCCTGTGCATGAGCGGCGGCATCGGCGAAGGGAACCAGGGCGAGGCGAAGACCTGCCCCTGCCCGCTCAACGGCCTGGGAGAGCTTTACCGCAAAGGCGAGGACGGCAGCGTGACCGGCTCCGTGCGCTGCTGGTGTACGACCGTCGGCAACGGCACGGACGACGGCAGCCTGTTCCCGGACGATTGGGTGCCCAGGTGGTAAGGAGCGCCGCGTCGCTATAAAGAGACATGGGCCGTCCCGCAGAGAGCGGGACGGCCCATGTTTTTGCCCCTGTTGAGGCTGCGTGCAAGGCGGCCTCAGTCGAAGGTACATTCCCAGCCGAGCCCGTCCAGGCCGGCGGCAGACAGGCCGGGCCGCGCGAGGGCGTAGAGCCGGGCGGGCGAGTGCTCCGAATGTCCGCCGCAGAGCCGCGCGAATTCGTACCAGGCCGCGGGGAACTCCACGCCCGCGCCGCCCCTGCGAAACAGCGGCGACATACCCAGCCGGCGCTGATACCAGCCGCAGAGCCCCTCGTCGGCCGGCAGCGTGGCCGCAACGTCCGCGCCGGCGCCGAAGGCGTCCCCGATGAGCCGCCGCCCTATCGCGGCCGCGAGCCCTCGCCCGCGGAAGCCCGCACGGGTCGCCATGGCGTAGATGTAGGCGCAGTCGAGGCCCGCAGCGCGCGGCCCGCGCAGGCAGTGGCCCATGGCCGCAAGCCCGCCGTCCACCTCGGCCACCAGGCAGTATTCGGGCCGCCAGAGCAGCCTGAAATAGGCCCCGACCAGCTCGCCGGGGTCGCCGAACACCTCCTGCCAGAGCTGGGTGAGTGGAAGAATATCCGATTCTGCCGAATATCTCAGCCTTATCTCAGACATCGGAGCGCTCCCTTGCCGTGTACTTCTTGAGCAGGAATTCGGGGTAATACTCCTGCTTTGCGCTCCTGAGGTTGTCGAGGCCCATGTCGTCCTCACGGTTGAGATAGACGATCTGCGGGTGCTCGCGCAGTATCTGCCGCGCAAACTCGCGGCAGACCATGGGATAGGCCCCGGGCATGGAGGCAAAGGCCTTCTCAAAGTGCACATCGAAGGTGTCGGAGGAGATGACCTCGCCCACGGTGAAGCCCGCGAGCTTGCCGTCGGCAAAGAGGACGCCGCCCTCGAGGCCCAGCTCCTTCCAACGCATGAAACCGCGGATTATGGCCGCGTGCTCGTCGTCCAGGCCCTCGGGCGGGGCCTCGTAGGAGCCCTGCCACTCGCCCAGCATGCCCATGCACCAGGGCATGAGCTCGGGCGTGAGGGGCTTGAACTCCCAGGAATGTTCCTTTTCAAAGCGGTTGCAGAAGTTCCGCTTGCCGTGCAGCTTCTTCCCGCCGAAGGTCGAGAGCTTCTCGGCGGAGTAGACGTAGTCAAAGCAGTCGCGATCCTCCGCAAAGACAAATCTGCCAGGATACGCCAGTTCCAGCAGCTCGCGGTGCTCCTCCGTGACGCCGCGGATGGCGAGGGGATAGCCCCTGTGCGCGGCAAATTCGGTCAGCGCATCGACGGCGGGACGCAGGTCGCCCGAGCCGATGGGGAAGGCGAAAAAAGGCATGTCCTCGTACCTGAGCTTGATGAGCAGCCGCCCGTCCACGGCGGCCAGATGCTGCCTGTAGGCCCCGTCCCACATGTAGATGTTGCCGAAGTTGTAGTCCGCGGAGCGCGAATCCTCAGCCGCAATGAAGGGTGCGGCCCAGGCCCTGTCACTGATGGATAATTTCTTAAAATGAAGCATAAATATGCGCCTTTCGCATCTATCAATATGTGTGCGTGCAGACCGCGCGTATCTCGGCCTGCAGCCGCTTGAGGTCGTCGAAGGTCTCGGGCCGCTTGCCGGGGTCGCGCAGCAGCGCCGCCGGGTGGTAGAGCGCCATGACACGCCTGCCGTCAACGTCGAACCACTGGCCGTGCTCGCGGGTTATCTTGAAATCCGGTTTGATGAACTTCATGGCCGAGATCCTGCCGAGGCAGACGATGAGTTTCGGCTGCATGAGCGCGAGCTGCCGCTGGAGCCAGCCCGCACAGGCTTCCTGCTCGGCGGGCAGGGGGTCGCGGTTCTTGGGCGGGCGGCACTTGACCATGTTCGCAATGTAGACCCGCGTGCGGTCGAGGTAGATGAGCTCGAGCATGTCGTCGAGCAGCTTGCCGCCCCGGCCCACAAAGGGCTCGCCCTTGAGATCCTCCTGCTCGCCCGGGCCCTCGCCGATGAAAAGGACCTCGGCATCCTCGGGCCCCACGCCGAAAACCACGTTGTTCCTCGTCTCGCACAGGCCGCAGGCGCGGCAGGCCAGACACTCGCTTTTGAGCTTTTCCCAGCTGTCCATCAGTTTTGCACCTTTCTCTCTGCTAGTTGACATAATGTGTTGTAATCATTTATTTCCGGCCGCTCTATTACCAGGTCGAGCAGCCTGTCGAGCTCTCTGCCGAGCTCGGGGCCGGAGTAGCCCAGGGCGCGCAGCTCGTCTCCGCCGATGGCGAGGCGGGAGAGCTCCCAGCACTCGTCCGAGCGCAAGACCCGGCGCAGGGCGGGGGTTTTGGGGTAGGCGGCGAGGACTGCGTCCCTGCCGTAGTCGCGCAGCAGGCGTTTCCAGTCCCGGCTGCCCGAGTTCAGGACGGCGACGGCCGCGCTGTTGAGCCTGACGCTCTCTCTGTCCAACCTGAGCGCGGTTAGCAGTTGCGTGGTTGACGTAATACACCCACTCTGCTCGAGCCAGGAGCAGAAGTGCGCCAGGCGCGCGTAACGCGGCAACGCGGCGAGAGGGCGCTCTGGGCCGCTCTGCGGCCGGGCCGCGAGGTAGGCGTCGAGCAGGCCGAGCGAGACGGTCAGCTGCGCGGTGTCGGGCCTGGGGCTGCCGAGGGTCTTCAGCAGCTCGCCGCGCACGCGCTCTGCCGAGAGCGAGGCGGCCAGGGGCGCGAGTCCGCGTATAGCCTCCATGGTGCCGGGCTCGATGTCGAAGCCGAGCTGGGCGGAGAAGCGCAGGGTGCGCAGCATGCGCAGCGCGTCCTCGGAGAAGCGGAGCCGGGGCTCGCCGACGCAGCGCAGCAGCCGGCGGCTGAGGTCATCCCGGCCGCCGAAGGGGTCGGTGAGGCGTCCTGCGGCGTCCATGGCCATGGCGTTGACGGTGAGGTCGCGCCGGGCGAGGTCGGCCTCGAGCGAGCAGCCGAAGCTGACGCTGTCGGGGCGGCGGTGGTCGGAGTAGCCGCCCTCCGCGCGGAAGGCGGTGACTTCGACGGGCCGGCCGAAGTCGAGCACGGTGACGGTGCCGTGGCGCAGGCCCGTACAGACGCAGTGCCGGAACAGGCCGAGCACCTGTTCTGGCAGGGCGGAGGAGGCGACGTCCCAGTCGGAGGGGCGCCTGCCGAGCAGGCTGTCGCGCACGCAGCCGCCGGCCAGGACGGCGATGTGACCATTTTGACCGAGCCTGTCCAGGATTTCAAGCACAAATTTCGGCGGCTGTTTCATCGTAGCACCTGTTTTAATCCTTGTATTGTTAAGCATAATGTATTATAATCGCAGGGAAATGACAAGATTAATTTTTTCGGGGACTTGGAGCATATATGGCAGACTTTGAAAAGTATCTGAAACCCGGCAGGCGCGGGCATCTGATCGGCGCGGGCGGGGTATCCATGGCGCCGCTGGCGGAGGTGCTGGCGGGCATGGGCCTGGTGATAGACGGCTCGGACATGGCGGAGAGCGAGAAGACGCGCTATCTGCGGAGCCTGGGCATAGACATAAAGATCGGGCACTCGGCGATGAACGTTGCGCCCGACATCCAGTTCGTGGTACGCACGGCGGCGGTGCACGACGACAATCCGGAGATCGTGGAGGCGCGCGCGCGGGGCGTGCCTGTGTTTGAGCGCGCTCAGGCCTGGGGCGCGATAATGAAGGACTATGACAACGCGCTGTGCATCGCGGGCACGCACGGCAAGACGACGACGACGAGCATGTGTACGCACATCCTCATGGCGGCGGAGCGCGACCCGACGGTGATGATAGGCGGCACGCTGCCGCTGCTGCACGCGGGCCACAGGGTCGGCGGCGGCGACACGATCATCCTCGAGAGCTGCGAGTACCACGACTCGTTTTTGTATTTCTGCCCGACGATAGCGGTCATCCTGGACATAGAGGCGGATCACCTGGACTATTTCAGCGGGCTGGAGGACGTGAAGCGCTCCTTCCGCGAGTTTGCCTCGCGCGTACCCGAGCACGGGCGCATCGTGGCGAATATCGACGACCGGAACACGATGGAAGCGCTCGCGCCGCTGGGGCGTGAGCTGTTCACCTTCGGCCTGACGGAGCGTGCGGACGTGTACGCGCGGAACATCAGGCGCGTCGGGGCGAACAGCGAGTTTGACATCTACTGCCACGGCAAGCTGTTCACGAGCGTGACGCTGCACATCCCCGGCATGCACAACGTGAAGAACGCCCTGGCGGCGACTGCGGCCTGCATCTGCCTGGGCGTGCGGCCGAACGCGGTAAAGTACGGCCTTGCGGGCTTCAACGGCGCCGGCCGGCGCTTCGAGTTCAAGGGCAAATTCAACGGCGCGGACATCTACGACGACTACGCGCACCACCCGGGCGAGCTGAAGGCGCTGCTGGACGCGGTGGAGCCGCTGGGCTACAAGCGGACGATACTGGTCTTCCAGCCGCACACCTATACCCGCACGGCGGCGCTCTTTGACGATTTCATCGAGCAGCTGCGGCGGCCCGACCTGACCTACCTTGCGGAGATCTACGCCGCGCGCGAGCACAATACTCTGGGCATCTCCTCGGCTGACCTGGCGCAGCATATCGAGGGCTGCCGCTTCTTCGCGAAGTTCGCGCAGATCGAAGAGAGCCTGAAGGCGACCGCGTGCCCCGGCGACATCATCCTGACGGTCGGCGCGGGCGACGTGTACAAGATAGGCGAGCACCTCATAGAGGGATAGCAGCCGCATAAAAAGACGCACAGCCGTTCCCTGGCAGGGAACGGCTGTTTTTTGCTGCCTCAGAGCACGGCGGTCTTGAAGGTGGTCTGTGAGAAGTCGCGCTTGAGGAAGAGCTCGGCCACGCGGGCGAATTCCCCGGCGTCGCCGCTGGCGTAGCAGGCGGTGCGGCCGAAGCTCTTGCGCGGCGAGCGCAGGTCGCCGTCATCGAGCAGCTGGGCCAGGGCCCTGGCCCCGGCGGCGCCGGAGTCGATGAGCGCCACGTCCCCGCCCATGTAGGCCCTGATGGCCTCGGAGAGCAGGGGATAGTGCGTGCAGCCGAGGATGAGCGTATCCACGCCCGCGTCCCTGACCTCGCGCAGGCATTCCTCGACGGCGGCGGCGACTTCGGGGTCGGCGGGGTCTGCGCGGCCCGCCTCGACGAGCGGCACCAGCTTGGGGCTGCCGGAGGGCACGGCGCAGAGCGCGGGGTCGATGGCCGCGAGCTCGCGCACGAAGGCCCCGCTCCTGGTAGTCGCGACGGTAGAGAGCACGCCGATCCTGCCGTTGCGCGTGGCCCTGGCCGCCTCGAGGGCCGTGGGCTTCACGACGCCTATGGCCGGCACGCCGGCGATCTGCTGCACATAGTCCAGGCAGTTGGAGCTGACCGTGCCGCAGGCGACGAGCATGGCCTTGATGCCGCGCCCGCGCAGGAAGCGCACGTCGCTCTCCGCTATCCGGCGCAGCTCTTCCACGCTGCGGCCGCCGTAGGGCACCCGCGCCGTGTCGCCGAGATAGGCGATGTCCTCGCCGGGCAGCAGCCGCCTGAGCACCCTCACGGCGGTCAGGCCGCCCATGCCGGAGTCAAATATCCCAACAGGTCGAAAATCCATACACCGCTCCAAAAAGAAAATTCCTTACAGTATATTCGCTAATCGCATATTCTAGCATCATCCGCTGCCATTTTCAAGCCCCGCCTGCCTGAGCAGCGCGAGCGCCGCGGGCGAGGCGCGCCGGAGGAAATCCTCCAGCACCGCGCCGGGGCCCGGATAGAGCCGGATGGAGCGCTGCGGCCCGGCCTGCGCCCGCTCACTGAGCCGGTAGAGCCCGTCGGCCTCGGCCTCGATCTCGCAGATGCCGAACTCGTCGCGGTAGAAATGCTCGTTTTCGAGGTGGGCGAGCTCATGACGGAGCCCTTCCATGCGCGCCTGCTCGCCGAAGCGGGTGTTAATGTAGATGGTAAACGTCCCGTCCCCGTTCGAGACGGTCACGGCAGGGGAGGCCATGCTCGGGAACTCGACCAGCCTGACCCAGTAATCGACGCCCTCCAGATAGCTCATTACCCCTGCTGCATCTCCTCGATCATGCGGACGATGGCCTCTATCTGGGCCTTTGTGGCGTTCCTGGTCACGGAAAACAGCATGCGCTTGTCAGGCCGGCTGCGCAGTTCCTCGAGGTATTCCGTGAGCTCATCGTCCTCCTCGCCGCCCGGCGCGGCCGCGGCAGGCTTGCCCAGCAGATAGTCCGTCGTCACGCCCAAATAGTCAGCAATCCTCGCGGCCGTCTCGGCCGTGACGCCCTTTGCCCGGCCCTTGCGCAGCTCGGTCATGAAACTGCGGCTCATGCCCAGGTCCACGCTCATCTTCGAGCCGGATATGCCGCGCTCCTTCAGCAGCGCGTCGATCCTCTCGCATATTCCTTCCATATTCGGAGGCTCCTTTTTGTCAGAAATGTACAAATTACAAATACTTGTGCAAAACGGTTGACAAGTACAAAAATGCGAACTATATTTGAGGGCATAACGTACAACTAAAAGTACATTACTCCCGTATATCTCCATGATAGTACAAACAGTTGAACGTGTCAACTACAAAAAGAGCGAGGTGTGCAGGAAAATGCTCAATTCACCCTACAAGGCGCCGGACATGAGCCGCTGTACGGACTGCCTGTATTACTTTGCGGCGGCGGACCCGGACTATTACCGCTCGTCGCTGCCCAGTTGTGTTTACATACTGCGGGCCAAGCGCAGGCGGCCCTGCCCGCCCGGGGACAAGTGCACGGAGTACCGGCGCATACCTGACATATCGACGGTCTACCGGGACAAGCTCAAGCGCGAGTACCGGGTGTTCCGGCTGAAGAAGCAGGACGGTGAAGGCGGCCGATGAGCAGGCTGGATACCATGGCGCGGTTTGAGGAGCATCCTGCCCTGCCGGAGCCGCCTTTTTTCGACTTTGAGGATCTGGAGGAACATGTGCGCCGGCCGCGCAGGGAGCACTGCGTGGCGGACACGCCCGAGCAGATACGCCGCTGCCTGAGCTGCGTCAAGCCGGAGTGTACGGACTGCTTGAGCCGGCCGTCGAAGCCGCGCTCAAAGCGCAAGCGCCGTTCCCGTCGCAAGAAAAAGCAGGTATCTGTCCTTGACGGGCAGGCCCGTGATGCGTGACATGGCCCAGGAATAGGCCTCGAGCTGGCTGCGGTAGAGCTCCGCGCGCTGCGGCTCCTGGCCGGGCCTGATGCGGTCGGTCTTGTAGTCGATGACGGTGAGGCCGTCGTCCTCGATGATGCAGCAGTCCACCACGCCCTGGAGCAGCAGTTCCTCGCCCTCGGCGCCCTCGAAGAAGCGCCCGGCGGGGCACAGCAGCGCAAAGGGGAACTCGCGCAGCAGCCGCGGCGCGGCGGCGATCTTCCGGCCCAGTTCCGACTGCGCCAGCCGGAGTATGGAGACGGCGTCGACCGAGGCCGCCTCGCGCGCGGAGATGCGCCCCTGTTCCACGAGCGCCTGCAGGCGTCCGCGGACGTCCTCCGGCGAGGACAGCCCGCCGAGCTCCAGGTAGCGCAGGGCCAGGTGGGCGGCGGTACCCTTTTCCGCGGCCGTGAGCGCGCGGTCGAGGCCGCGTATGTCCGGCTTGCGGAAGGGCCGCGGTCTGCGCCTGAGCAGCTCTGCGCTCTCGGGGTCGGGCTCGGCGAGGCTTTTGAGCTCCGTAGCGGTGAGTTTAGAGGGCAGCAGCTGGGCGTTTTTGAAGGGGTAGGCCCAGTCCAGCGAGGCGTGAAGGTCGATATTATTGATACAGCCGCTCTCCTCCTTTGGCCCGGTCTCCGGCTCTGTCCGGGGCCGGGCGTTTTCATGCAGCGGCAGGGGCAGTCCCAGCCCGTCGGCGCCTGTGGAGAGGGTGAGCTTGCGGCAGCCGGTGCCGAGGGCGGCGCTGATGAGCCAGTCGGCGGGGCAGCGCATGGCGGCCAGCGTTTCGGCCGGCATGACGGGCTCGGCGGCGGGGCGCAGCTTTGCGAGCTTTTTTTCGGGGTCGGGCACGGCGCAGGTCATGAACAGGCGCTCGCGTGCGCGGGTCATGGCGACGTAGAGCAGGCGCAGCTCCTCGCTTAGCAGCTCGCGCTCGAGCCTGTGGGCGACGGCGCGCCGGGCAAGGGTGGGGTACTCGATGCCGCGCTGCGGGTCGGTGAACTTGGGCCCGAGGCCGAGCTTGGGGTGCACGAGCACGCTCTCGCGCAGGTCGCCGAGGTTGAAGCGCCGAGAGAGGTCGCCGATGAAAACGACGGGGAATTCCAGGCCCTTCGAGCGGTGTATGCTCATGATCTGCACGGCGCCGCCGCCGGTCTCTGCGGGGAAGAAGGGTTCCTCGCCGCGGCTGCGCATGGAGCGGAGCCAGTCCAGGAAGCGGCGCAGGCCCTTCCAGCCGGAGCTTTCAAAGCTCCGGGCGAGCTCGAAGAGCTTGAGCAGCCGCGCCCTGCGGCCCTCGCCGTCCTGCATGGCGGCGCACAGGGCCAGGCAGTCCAGGCGCTCGTAGGCCTCCCAGACCAGGGCGGCGAGCTCACTGTCCCGGGCGCTGTCGCGCAGGGCGGCGAGCGTGTCGAAGAAGCGCCGGGCCTTGTCGTGGCCGAGGGCGTAGTCCTCGAGCGCGGCGTAGAAGTCGCCCTCGGGGCAGCGCAGGCGGATGTCCGTGAGCTCGTCGGCGGTAAAGCCGAAGAGCGCCGAGCGCAGCACGGAGATGAGCGCCACATCCTGCCTGGGGTTGTCGATGAGCGCCAGCAGCGAGAGCATGACGGAGACCTCGGGCGCGTCGAAGAAGCCGCCGGAACGGCCGGCCTCCACGGGCACGCCCTCTCGGGCGAGCACGCGCCGCCAGACGGGCCCTGCGAGGTTCACGGAGCGCAGCAGCACGGCGATATCGCCGTAGCCGATGGGCCTGCGCTCGCCGCCGTTGTCGAGCATGGCGCCGTTTTCGACGAGCCTGCGCATCATACGCGCGGCGTAGGCGGCTTCGACCTCGGCCTTGTCGGGGCGTTCCTCGTCCTCCTCGCCGCCCTGGACGGGCACGAGCACGAGCTCGGGCATGGGCGCGACGCCCTCGTGCCCGAGGCCGCAGCGGAGCATGGCGCGCTCGTCGTAAGCCATCTCGCCGAGGCCGCGCGACATGAGGCAGCCGAAGACGGCGTTCACGGCGTCCACGACCTCGGGCCGCGAGCGGAAGCTCTCGCGCAGGAAGACGCGCCGGGGCACGCCCTCTGGCGCGGGCGCGTCGGCGTAGCGCTCATACTTGTCGAGGAAGATGGTCGGGTCGGCGAGGCGGAAGCGGTAGATGCTCTGCTTGACGTCGCCGACCATGAAGAGCCGCCTGCCCTCGTCGGAGACGGCGCGGATTATCATGTCCTGCACGGCGGAGACGTCCTGGTACTCGTCCACCATGACCTCGGCGTAGCGGCGCGAGACCTCGCGCGCGGTCTGGGTGGGCGAGCCGTCGGGCTCGGTGAGGAGCCTGGCGGCGAGGTGTTCGAGGTCGGCGAAGTCGAGCAGCGAGCGGCGGCGTTTGCGCCGGGTGTACTCGGCGTCAAAGTCGCCGACGAGCCGGAGCAGGGCGCGCACTGCGGGCGCGGTGCAGCGCATGTCGTCGAGCAGCTGGCCGCTGGTGAGCAGGAAGTCGCGTTCGAGCCGCCTGGCGGCCTTTTTGCAGGCCTCGCGCCGGGCTTTGGCGAGGGCGGCGAGTTCCGGGTCTTCGCCGCCGCCGCGCAGCGGGCCCAGCTTGGGGAATTCCACGGGCAGGGCGCCGCAGAGCCTGTCCCAGCCTTCGCTGGCGCAGAGCGCGCAGCCGCGCAGCATCCGGGCCGTCTCGGAAAAACTGGGCGCGTAGGCGCGGCCGAGCTTTTCGAGCCCGCGCATCTCGTCTGCGAGGCGTTCCATCTCGCCGGCCCAGTAGTTGAGTTCGGCGCGGGCGGCATCCAGCAGCTCACGGCCCCAGGGCGTCTCGCCGGCGTCGCGGGCCTCGGCGGAAAAGAGCTCGGCCTGGCGCTCGGCCCAGAGTTCCGGCCTGGCGTGGGATTGCAGCTTGTCGTGCAGGCGCAGGACGAGCCCGGCCAGCCGCCTGTCGTCCCGCCCGGCCCCAACGGTGTCGGCCAGCAGGATGAAGTCCGCGTCCCCGGCCTCGTAGGCGGCGTCGAGCACGCTCTCGAGCGAGAGCTGGCGCAGCTGGGCTGCTCGGTCCTCGTCCGCTATGGCGAAGTCGGGCGCTATCCCCGCCCGGCCCGCGTACTCGCGCAGCAGCGACGAGCAGAAGCTGTGGATGGTGCCGATGGGCGCCCGGCGCACGAGCGCGGCCTCGCGGCGCAGGCGCTTGGACTCGGGCTCGGCCATGGCGCGGCGGGTCAGCTCCTCGGAAATGCGCCCGCGCAGCTCGGCGGCGGCGGCGGTCGAGAAGGTGATGACCAGGAAGTTTTCGACACTGGCGTCCGCGCCAGCGCCGGTGATGCGGCCCATGAGCCGCTCGGTCAGCACGCGGGTCTTGCCGGAGCCGGCGGCGGCCGAAACCAGCAGCTCGCCGCCCCTGTCCTCGATGGCAAGCTTCTGCGAGGCCGTGGGCTTGAATTCAGCCATTATCACCATCTCCTTCCAGCATGGCCCAGACGCGCGCGGCACTGAGCCGGGGCAGATACCTGCGCCTGTCGCCGCCCTCGCCCTCGGCGAAGCGGCAGGCCTCGGCGTAATCGCACCAGAGGCAGGCGTGCTCCTGGGCGCTCTTGTAGGAGGGGTCGGCCAGGATGCTGCCCGCGCGCAGCTGGGCGGCCAGCAGCCGGAGCGTTTCCTCTACCTGCCTGCCAAGCCTGCCCATGCGCTCCGCGGAGGCCAGCGAGTCGCCCGTCGGCGCGCCGTCCTTCCACTTGACCGGTATGCGCACCGGCGCGTCGCTGTTTTCCATGGCCCGGAGCACTTCCGGGTCGTCGAGCACGAGGCCGGAGCGGCGCAGCTTTTCCAGCCGCCGGCTCTCAAGCTCCTCGTCGCTGAGATCCCCGTCCTCGCTGAGCAGCACGTCCCGGGCGGGGATGTAGAGCACGCCGGCCGGCACGACCTCTGTGCCGTAGAGCTTCCGCCCGGAGCGCTCGAGCGCGAAGAGGTAGAGCAGCATCTGCATGTTGAGCCCGTTCATGACGTCGGAGAGCGAAAAGCTCTTGCGCCCGGTCTTGTAGTCCACGACGCGCAGATAGAGCCTGCCGTCGTGGAGCCAGCCGTCCACGCGGTCGGCGATGCCGCCGAGGCGCACGGTGCCGCCGCCGGGCAGCTCTGCCGCGGGCGAAAGGCCGGGCCGGGAGAAGTCCAGCTCGAAGCTGAGGGGTTTGAATTCCGAGCAGCGCAGCTCCTCTGCCATGTCCTGGACGATGCGGCGCACGCTCTCTGCCAGCCGCGCGAAGAGGTAGGCGAAGCGCGCGCCCTTGCCCTCGAGCCCGCCGAGCTCTTCCTCGAGGTAGCGCAGGGCGTAGTCGCCGCACAGCTCGTCGAGCCGGTCGCGGGCGGCGAGCTCGAGCCCGCCCTCGTCCTGGGTGTCCTCTGCGACGTGCTGGAGGATGTAGTGGATGAAGCTGCCGGCCTCCGGGGCCTTGAACTGCGCCGGCTGGCGCGGTTTTGCCTTCAGCCCGTAGCTGAGGAAGTAGGAAAAGCGGCAGCTGGCGAACTTTTCGACCCTGGAAGGCGACAGCCTGAGCTCGTCGCCGTAGAGGGCCCGGGCCGAGTCCTCGGAGAGCAGCCGGGGCGGGGTACGGGCGGCGCTGCGCAGGCGCGAGAGCGTCTCCGGCTCCGTTTGGCTGAAATACTCGCGCGCCGCGCGGCCTAGCTCGCCCTCAGCGGCGGCGGCGAGCTCGAGCGCGGGGCCCCTGGCCGCCGTGCGGGCCAGACGGCTGTCGGCGCGGACGATTTCCAGGCCGAAGAGCTGGGCTGCGCGGTTCATGACAAAGCTCGGCCGCACCGCCGAGCCGTCCGGCGCATAGGCGGGGCTGACGAGGCAGAGCGTCTCCGAGGGCAGGCTCAGGCAGTTGTAGATGAGCGAGAACTCGCGCCAGAGCTCGGCGTCGCCGGCGTCGAGCGGCAGGCCCAGCTCGGCGAGCGCGCGCCGCTCGTCGGAGTTGAAGACGCCGCCGTCCTGCGCCGGGCCGGGCAGGCGCTCGTCCGAGGCGCCGAGCAGGATGAGGTGCTTGATGTGCCGCCGCCGCATCCTGTCCAGATCGCCCGCCGAGACCATGTCCAGCGAGACTGGAATGACGCCCACGGCGTACTGCGAGAGCGTGAGAAGGTATAACCTGGCAAAACCGGAGGCGTCGAGCTCCATGTCGCCGAGGATGGCGGCGGACTGCTCGAGCGCCGAGACTGCCGCGTCCCAGAGCCGGGAATACTCCTCGGCGGCCTGCATGCGGCCGGAGGCCTCGAGCTCACGGGCCCTGTCTTCGAGCCGTTCAGCCAGCTGCAGGTCCTCGAACAGCGCGGCCAGGGCCTCGGCCTGTTCGCGGGCGGTGTGGGCCTCGCGGCAGGCGCGCTCGAGCCTGAGCAGGGGCGCGGCCGCGCGGTCGCGCAGCATATTTATCCGTTCCAGCCGCGCCTGGGCCGCCTCGTCCCAGCGCCCGGAAAAGCCGTCGGGGTGCATGTGCCAGGGCCGCTCGGAGTAGCGGTGCGAGCCCCGGATGCTCCAGGTGAAGCAGTAGTTTTCAAGCTCGTCGCACTCGCCGGTGTCGAGACCGGCGAGGCCGGTGCGCAGATAAGCGAAGACCTCGGCCTGTTCCCAGCCGCCGCAGACTATCTCATAGGCGGCGGAAATGAGCGCAGGCAGGGGTTTTTGGCTGATATCGGTCTGCCTGGCGGTAAAAAGCGGCACGCCGTAGTAGCGGAAGGCGGCCTCGAGGAAGACGCGGTAGTCCTCGAAGGAGCGCACGGCCACGGCGATGTCACGCCAGCGGCAGCCGCCCCGGGCCAGTTCGACGGCGCGCGCGGCGGCCAGCTCGCACTCGGCGGCCAGCGAGTCCGCGACGTATAAATATACAGAACCCTTTGCATCCAGCCGCTCCTGCCCGTAACCGAGCAGCCGCTCGGCCAGCAGGCCTGCGGGGCTGGCCTCGCCGGCCTCGAGCGTCTCGAGCCGGAGCGGGACGCCCCTCTCCTTGGCCTCGCGCATGAGCCGCCTCGCCGTGCGCCGCGAGAGCTCGAAGAGCTCGCTGCCCTCGTCGGTGGAGTCCAGCGTGAGGCAGACGGTGACATCCGCGCCGCGGTCCAGGAGTTCTGCCAGTATATTCATTTCAATGCCTGTGAAGTCGATGAAGCCGTCGATGTAGATGTGGCCGCTGCGGCCGAAGCTGCTGCGGGGCAGGCGCTCGAGCAGCAGGGCGAGGCGGTCGGAGGGGTCGAGGTGTTCCGGCCCGACGGCGGCGCGGAATGCGCCGGTTATGAGCGCGAGGTCTGCGAGCTTCTGGCCCAGCGCGCCGCCGGCGAGGCTGGCGGCCTCAAGCAGTTCGGGCTCCGAGAGCCCGGCGGCGGCGAGCTCATCGACTGCGCCGAGCAGCTGGGCCTGCAATTCGGGCGAGCGGCGCGCGCCGGCGTAGACCTTGAGGCGCGAGTAGACCCCGTCGAGGGCGAGGGCCATACAGAGCAGCCGCCCGCCGGCGTCCATGGGCGAGCGCCCGCCCGCGCCGAGCTCGGCCTCGAGCAGCCTTGCGAGGCCGGTGAAGGACAATACTTGGGCATAGAGCGGCAGGCTGGGCCCGGCGGCCTTGGCGAGCTCGCGCTCGGCCTCGTGGCTGTATTGTTCGGGCACGAGCAGCACGCGCCCGGGCTGGCCCGCGCGCACCGCACTGCGGATTTCGTCCATGACCCGCGCGGTCTTGCCCGCGCCGGCGCGTCCGGTAATAAGTCTGAGCATTGGCCCCGCCTCCTCCGGCACATTATAACATAAGTTGCGGGAATTTCAAAACTCTTGAAAAACCGACACTTGTGTGGTAAAGTGATGTTAAGCCAGCCCGCGGCGGCAAGCCCGGGCAATATGAAGGGAGACAAACTATGGACATCAGCAAGGTAACCGTAAGAGAGCTGCTGGAGAATAAGGCCGCCTGCGACGCCATGAACGCGATCGACCCGAAGATACTCAAGAGCCCGATGGTGAAGCTCGTGAAGGGCAAGACGGTCGAAGCCGTCTTCAACATGGTCCCGGACAGCAAGGTCTCGCCCGAAGTGAAGGCCAAGATCCGCGACGCGCTCGCCGCCATCTGAATCAGCCCCATCAAGCCGGGCGCCCACGACCGTGGGCGCCCGTTTTTTTGACGTGTAAACCGTTTGAAATGGGCGGCATAGTATGCTATACTCTGAATATTGTGGAAAGAGGTGTTGTTTTATGAATATAGTAGTGCTCTGCGGCGGGCTCTCGCCGGAGCGGAACGTCTCGCTCTCGAGCGGGACGAAGATAGCCTCGGCCCTCATGGAGCTGGGGCACAAGGTCGTGCTGGCGGATATGTTCTTCGGCCTGGAGGACTACCCCGGCGGGCTGGAGGGCATTTTCGACGCGCCGCCGGCGCTCGGCGGCACACGCATAGACGAGGCCGCGCCCGACCTCGAGGCCGTCCGGGCGCAGCGGAAGCTCAAGTCCGGCTCCATGTTCGGCGACCGCGTGCTTGAGCTGTGCGGCATGGCCGACATCGTCTTCATGGCCCTGCACGGGCGCTGCGGCGAGGACGGCAAAGTCCAGGCCGCCTTCGACCTGCTCGGCATCAAATACACCGGCAGCGGCCACCTGGGCAGCGCCATCGCCATGGATAAGGACCTCACCAAGCGCGTCGTCGCGCCCCTGGGCGTCCTCACGCCGGAGTGGAAGCTCTACGACAGCCGCAGCCTCGAGCCGGAGCGCGTCTGCGCCGAGTGCAGCCTGCCCTGCGTCGTGAAGCCCGTCGATTCCGGCTCCAGCATCGGCGTGGACATCGCCCGTACCCGCGCGGAACTGCTCGACGCCCTCGCCAGGGCCGCCGCAGAGGGCGGCTCCGTCGTCGTTGAGCGCTACGTCGAAGGCCGCGAGATACAGATCGGCATCCTCGACGGCAGGGCCCTGCCCAGCATCGAGATCCGGCCCCTGAGCGGCTTTTACGACTACAAGAACAAGTACCAGCCCGGCGCGGCGGAGGAGATAACGCCCGCGCCCATCCCGGCCGAGGCGGAGGAGCGGCTGGCTCAGGCGGCGCTCACGGTCTACAAGGCCCTGGGCCTCGCGGCCTATTCCCGCGCCGACTTCATCTACGACGCCGAGGGCCGCTTCTGGTTCCTCGAGATCAACACCCTGCCCGGCATGACCCCGACCAGCCTCGTGCCGCAGGAGGCCGCCGTGCTGGGCATCAGCTACGCTGAGCTCTGCCAGCGCATAATCGACAGCTCAATGGAGAAATACAGATGATAGGCATGACTGTGGAAAAGCTGGCCGCCGCGGTGGGCGGGCAGCTGCACGGCGGCGGCGGAGAGCGTCCCGTGCTCGGCGCCGTGCGCGATAACCGCGAGGTGCAGCCGGGGCTGGCCTTCTGCGCCCTGCCCGGCGCGAGGTTCGACGGGCACGATTTTATCCCCGCCGCGCTCGAGGCCGGCGCGCCCTGCTGCCTGGCCCAGCGCGTGCCGGAGGGCGCCCAAGGCCCGGTAGTCACCGTTCCGGACGTGGCAAAGGCAATGGCCCGGCTCGCGGAGCATTGCCGCTCACTCGTGAAGGCGCCCGTCGTGGGCATCACGGGCAGCTCCGGCAAGACCACCACGAAGGAGATGTGCGCCTGCGTGCTCTCGCGCCGCTTCCGCACGCTCAAGACCGAGAAGAACTTCAATAACGAGCTCGGCGTGCCTCTGACCCTCTTCCGCATCATGCCCGAGACGGAAGCGGCGGTGGTGGAGCTGGGCATCAGCGGCTTCGGCGAGATGTCCCGCCTGGGCGCGATGGCGCGGCCGGACATAGCCGTCTACACGCTCATCGGGCGCTCGCACCTGGAAGCGCTCGGCGACAGGCGCGGCGTGCTCCGCGCGAAGACAGAGCTGCTAGACTTCATGCCGGATACCGGACTCGTTGTCGTGAACGGCGACGACGAGCTGCTCGCCGGCCTGGACTGCCGCCAGCGCAAGCTGAGCTTCGGCCTGGGCGCGGATTGCGATATCCGGGCCGAGGACTACCGCTGCCTGGGCGCGGCGGGCTCGGAATTCACCGTTGCCGGGCTGGGCCACCGCTTTCCCGCCCGCGTCGGGGCCTACGGGCGGCACATGGTCTACGCGGCGCTCGCCGCCGCGGCCGTGGGGCTCGAGCTGGGCGTGCCCGAGACCGATATCGCCCTCGGCATCGCGGACTACGCGCCCGTGGGAAGGCGCGCCAGCGTCATCGACACGGGCAGGATAACGCTCATCGACGACTGCTACAACGCCAACCCCGACTCGACGCAGATGGCGATAAAGTCCGCCTCCGACCTGGGCGGGCGGCTGGTCTGCATCCTCGGCGACATGCTCGAGCTGGGCGAGCGGAGCGAGCAGTTCCACGCCGAAACGGGCCGCGCGGCGCTGGATGCCGGCGCGCTGCTGCTGACATGCGGCGAGCGCTCGCGGGCCATGGGCGGGCGCCGCTTCGGGAGCAAGGCGGAGCTCATCGCCGCGCTGCCGGAGCTCATCCTGCCCGGCGACCGCGTCCTGGTCAAAGCCTCGCACTCCATGGCCTTTGAGGAGATAAGCGAGGCCCTGCGACGGCTGTAAAGCGTCCGGCCGCCCTGCGTGCCCGCAGCCGCGGGCACTTTGTATAAAAACTATTGACAAACGCGGCAATGGTGGTACTATATTAGCGTGCTATCACATTAGCAAGGTAAAGTGTACCGGAGGAAGAGCATGGAGAGCATATTGAGGCCGGAGGAGCGGCTGGTCCGCGGGCTTAGGGCCTTGTATTCGCGGTATGGCTACAGGCCGTACCGCATGAGCAAATTTGAGGAATACGACCTGTACGCGGGCAACCGGAGCTTTCTGCCCAGCGGCAGCGTCATCACGTTTACGGACACGAACGGGCGGCTCATGGCGCTCAAGCCGGACGTGACGCTGTCGATAGCGAAGAACCTGGGCGGCGAGGGCGCGGCGGAGAAGGTGTATTATGACGAGAGCGTGTACCGCGCGCCGGATTCGGGCCTGGGCTTTCAGGAGATAACGCAGGCGGGGCTGGAGTATCTGGGCCCTGTGGACGCCTATGTGCAGGGCGAGGTGCTGATGCTGGCGGTGCGCAGCCTCATGGAGGTGACGGACGGCTGGGTGCTGGACCTGTCGCACATGGGCTTTTTGTGCGGGCTGGTGGACGAGCTGGGCCTGCGCGGGCCGGAGCGAGCGGAGCTTTTGCGCGCGGTAGGCGGCCGGAGCGTGCAGTCGATACGCGCGGTGTGCGCGGCGGCGGGCGCGCCGATGGAGCCGGCGGAGCGGCTGGCGGGGCTGGTGGAGCTCTACGGTCCGGCGTCGGAGCTGCTGCCCGGGCTCGAGGCGGCGGCGCGGACGGAGGCCGAGCGCCGCGCGGCGCAGGAGCTCTCGAGCGCGCTGCGGGTGCTTGAGGCCTTCGGCTGCGGCGAGAGGGTGAACCTTGATCTGAGCATCACCTGCGACACGGAGTATTATAACGGCCTGGTGTTCAAGGGCTATGTGGCGGGCGCGCCCTCGGCGGTGCTCTCGGGCGGGCGTTACGACAGCCTGATGCGCAAGCTGGGCAAGGACGAGCAGGCGATAGGCTTTGCGGTGTATCTGAACCTGCTCGAGCGCCTGGGCGAGAGCGCGGAGGCGTATGACGCGGACGTGCTGCTCATCCCGGACGGCGAGGCTCCGGAGGAGCTGGCGGCGGCCGTGCGCGAGCTGACGGAGGCCGGGCAGAGCGTCCGGGTACAGCCGGGCACGGCGGGCACGGCCCGCTGCCGCCGGGTGATGAAAATGAAAAACGGGAGGCCGGTCACGCTTGAATCAGACGATTGACATAGCCCTGCCGAAGGGCAGGCTGGGCGAGCAGGTTTACGAGATGTTTGAGCGCTCGGGCTGCGGCTGCCCGGGCATGAGGGAGGACAGCCGCAAGCTGGTGTTCGAGAACTCGGAGAGCGGCCTGCGCTTTTTCTGGGTCAAGCCCTCGGACGTGGCCATCTATGTGGAGCGCGGCGCGGCGGACATGGGCATCGCGGGCAAGGACATACTGCTGGAGTACTCGCCGGACGTGTACGAGCTGCACGACCTGGGCATAGGCCGCTGCCGGATGTGCGTGGCGGGCAGGGAAGAGCAGTGGCGGCGCGCGGGTACCCTGCGCGTGGCGACGAAGTTCCCGAACATAGCGACGCGGTATTTCCGGGGCCAGGGCCGGGCGATAGATATAATAAAGCTCAACGGCTCTATCGAGCTCGCGCCGATAATCGGGCTGTCGGACGTCATCGTGGACATCGTGGAGACGGGCACGACGCTCAGGGAAAACGACCTGCGGGTGCTCGAGACGATATTGCCGATAAGCGCGAGGCTCATAGCCAACAAGGCGAGCTTCAAGTTCAAATACGAGGGCATAAGCCGCCTGGCAAAGCTGATAGCCGGCGCGGCGGAAGGAGGCAGAGCGTGATGATAAAGATCATGAGGAGCGGGCAGACCCAGGCGTCGGAGCTGTTTGCGAGGACGGTGTCGGGCAGGGACGTGTCCGGCACGGTGTCGGAGATAATAGCGAACGTGCGCGAGAACGGGGACAGGGCGCTGTACGAGTACAACGCGAAGTTCGACCGCGCCGAGGGCGTGGCGCTCGAGGTGACGGCGGAGGAGCTGGACGCGGCGGTGAAGGCCGTGGACCCCGAGTACCTGCGCGTGCTCGAGCGGGCGAGCGCGAATATACGCGCTTTCCACGAGCGGCAGGTGCGGCATGACTACATCCTGACGCGGCCGGACGGCTCCATGCTGGGGCAGAGGGTCATACCGATGCAGCGCGTGGGGCTGTATATCCCGGGCGGCACGGCGGCGTACCCGTCGTCGCTGCTCATGAACTGCATCCCTGCGAAGATAGCGGGCGTGGACGATATAGTCATGACGACGCCGGCGACGGGCGGCGAGGTCAGCCCGGCGATACTGGCGGCGGCGAAGGTCGCGGGCGTGGACAGGGTGTTCCGCGTCGGCGGCGCCCAGGCCGTGGCCGCCCTGGCCTACGGGACGGAGACGATACCCAGAGTGGACAAGATAGTCGGCCCCGGCAACGCCTTCGTGGCCGAGGCGAAGCGCCAGGTCTTCGGCCAGGTGGCGATAGACATGATCGCCGGGCCGAGCGAGATACTCATCGTCGCGGACAAGAGCGCCGACCCGGCCTGGCTCGCGGCGGACATGCTCTCGCAGGCCGAGCACGACAGGCTCGCCACGGCGATACTCATAACGGACAGCGCGGCACTGGCGGAAAAGACGGCGCAGGAGCTGGAGGCCCAGCTCGAGGTGCTGCCCAGGCGCGAGATAGCGGGCGCGTCGGTCGAGGCCAACGGCAAGATAATCGTCACGGACGACCTCTCGGAGGCGGTGGATATCGCCAACGAGATAGCGCCGGAGCACCTGGAGCTCTGCGTGGAGCAGCCCTTCGACTGGCTGGGCCGGGTACGGAACGCCGGCTCGGTGTTTTTGGGCCACTACTGCCCGGAGCCGCTGGGCGACTACCTCTCGGGCACGAACCACACGCTGCCGACGATGGGCACGGCGCGGTTTTCGAGCCCCCTGGGCGTGGACGACTTCGTGAAGCGCAGCTATTTCTCGTACTACACGGCCTCGGGGCTCGAGGACGTCGCGGACGACGTGGCGCTCTTTGCGGACACCGAGGGCCTGCACGCGCACGCGGTGTCGGCGACTATCAGGAGGAAGGGGCGGTCTGAGTGAGCCGGTTCCTGGACAGCAAATTCTCGCAGCTCGCGCCCTATGTCCCCGGCGAGCAGCCGAAGGACAGGGAGTATATAAAGCTGAACGCGAACGAGTCGCCCTACGCGCCCTCGCCCGCGGTGCTGGAGGCCCTGCGCTCTGCGCAGTCGGCGGCGCTGAACCTCTACCCGGACGCGGCCTGCCGCGAGCTGGCGGCGCTGGTCGCGGGCCAGTTCGGCCTGGACGAGCGGAACGTGCTGCTGGCTAACGGCTCGGACGATATTTTGAACTTCTGCTTCCTCGCCTTCTGCGAGCGGGGCGTGGTGTTCCCGGACGTGAGCTACGGCTTCTACGAGGTCTTCGCCGACCTCTACCACATCGACGCGCTCAGGCCCGCGATGGGCGAGGGGCTTACCATTGACCCGCGCGACTACACGGGCACGGGCCGCTGCGTCGTGATAGCTAACCCGAATGCGCAGACGGGCGTGTCCCTGCCGCTCGCGGCGGTGGAGGGCATCGTGAAGGGCAGCCCGGAGAGCGTGGTCGTCGTGGACGAGGCCTATGTGGACTTCGGCGGCGAGACGGCTGTGCCGCTGGTGTCGAAGTACGAGAACGTGCTGGTCGTGCGCACGTTTTCAAAGTCCGCGTCGCTGGCGGGCGCGAGATTGGGCTACGCCATAGGGCCGGAGGCGCTCATCGAGGACCTGAAGAAGCTCAAATACTCGACGAACCCCTACAGCGTTAACCGCGTGGCGCTCGAGGTGGGCGCGGCGGCGATACGGGACTGGGCCTATTACGCGGCGAACTGCCGCCGGATAGCGCTCGAGCGCAGGCGGCTGACGTCGGAGCTTGTAAAGCGCGGCTTTGAGCTGACGGACTCGAGCGCGAACTTCGTGCTGGCGCGGCCCTGCCTCATCGGCGCGCGCGAGTACATGGAGGCGCTCAAGGCACGGGGCATACTCATACGCTACCTCGGCGGCAAGCTCGCCGACTGGGTGCGGATAACGATAGGCACGCCGGAGCAGATGGACGCGCTGCTCGAGGCGACGGACGAGATTCTGAAAGTGAGCTGAGACGATGAGACGCAGTGAGGTAAAACGCGAGACGGCCGAGACGAGGGTGGAGCTCTCGCTCGAGCTGGACGGCACGGGCGCGGCTGATATCAGGACGGGCGTCGGCTTTCTCGACCACATGCTGACGCTGCTGGCGCTGCACGGCGGCTTTGACCTGGCGGTGAGCTGCAAGGGCGACCTCGAGGTGGACGCGCACCACAGCGTGGAGGACATCGGCCTGTGCCTGGGCGCGGCAATCGCGCAGGCGCTGGGCAAAAAGCGCGGCATCAACCGCTACGGCGACATCATCCTGCCCATGGACGAGGCGCTCATCCTCTGCGCGGTCGACCTCTCGGGCAGGCCCTGCCTGCGGTATACGGCGGAGATACCCTCGGAGAAGGTGGGTGACTTCGACACGGAGCTCGCGCGGGAGTTTTTCCAGGCCGTGGCGAACACTGGGCTCATGACGCTGCACATAAGGCAGCTGGACGGCATAAACTCGCACCACATCATAGAGGGCATGTTCAAGGCCTTTGGCCGCGCCCTGCGCGAGGCCGTGACGGTGAGGGGCGAGGCCCTGCCCTCGACGAAGGGGGTGCTCTGATGACGGCGATAATCGACTACGGCGTGGGCAACCTGTTCTCGCTCCGTTCGTCCTTCGCGGCGATAGGCGAGCAGGCGGAGGTGACGGGCGACGCGGCGAAGATTGCTGACGCCGACCGGGTCATCCTGCCCGGCGTGGGCGCTTTTGCGGATGCGTATGAAAAATTATGCCAAAGCGGCATGGACGAGGCCCTGCGCCGCGCGGCAGCGAGCGGCAAGCCGGTCATGGGCATCTGCCTGGGCATGCAGCTGCTGTTCGAGCGCAGCTTCGAGTACGGCGAGTACCCCGGCCTGGGCCTGTTGAAGGGCGAGGTAGTGGGCATGGAGGGCCGAATAGGTCCTGGTCTGCCCATACCCCACATAGGCTGGAACGCGCTGAACATCAAGCGCCCGGGCGGCGTGCTCAAATATGTGAACGAGGGCGACTGCGTCTATTTCGTGCACAGCTACTACGCCGCGGGCTGTGAGGACAGCCTCACGGCCACGACGGACTACGGCCTCGAGCTGACCGCCTCGGTGCAGCGCGGAAACCTCTACGGCTGCCAGTTCCACCCGGAAAAGAGCGGCAAGGTCGGGCTCTCGATACTCAGGGCCTTCTGCGAATTGGAGGGCTGAGCGATGCTGATTTTCCCGGCGATAGACCTGTACGAGGGCAGGGCCGTGCGGCTGTACAAGGGCGACTACGCTCAGATGACGGTGTACAGTGACGACCCGGTTTCCGTGGCGCGGGACTTCAAGGCCCAGGGCGCGGCGCAGATGCACACCGTAGACCTCGAGGGCGCGCGCGACGGCGGCACGCCGAATCTGGGCACCATCGAGCGGATAGTCGCAGAGACGGGCCTGTTCGTCGAGTGCGGCGGCGGCCTGCGCGACATGGCGGCGATAGAGCGGGCCTTTGCGGCGGGCGTGGGCCGGGTGATACTCGGCACCGCGGCGGTGAGCGACGAGCGGCTGCTGGGTGAGTCGGTGCAGAGATACGGCGCGAAGATCGCCGTCGGCGCCGACCTGCGCGACGGCAGGGTCGCCATCCGCGGCTGGCGCGAGGACTCGGGCCTGACGGCGGAGGATTTCCTGCGCAGGATAGAGGCCCTGGGCGTGCGGACGGTCATCTGCACGGATATTTCCCGGGATGGGGCCATGCGCGGCGCGAACGCGGAGCTTTACGAGCGGCTGCAGCGCGAATTCGGGCTGGAGCTCATCGCCTCGGGCGGCGTCTCGAGCATGGAGGACGTGCGCCGGCTGCGGGCGCTGGGCCTGTACGGGGCGATAATCGGCAAGGCATACTACACCGGGGACATAGCGCTCCGGGACGCGGTGGAGGCGGCAAGATGATAACAAAGCGGATAATCCCCTGCCTCGACGTGAAGGACGGCAGGGTGGTCAAGGGCGTGAACTTCCTCGGCCTGCGGGACGTGAACTCGCCGGTAGAGCTGGCCTCGTACTACTCCGACTGCGGCGCGGACGAGCTGGTGTTCTACGACATCACGGCCTCGGCGGAGGGCAGGGGGCTCTTCACGGGCATACTGCGCGAGGTGGCGTCTACTATATTTATACCTCTCACCGTGGGCGGCGGCATCTCGAGTTTGGAGGACTTTGACCGCGTGCTCAAGTGCGGCGCGGACAAGGTGAGCGTGAACTCGGGCGCGATACGCGACCCCGAGCTGGTGAAGAAGGCGGCCTGGCGCTATGGCGACCAGTGCGTGGTGCTCTCGGCGGACATAAAGCGCGTGGACGGGCAGTTTCGCGTGTTCGCGCGTGGCGGGCGCGACGACACGGGCATCGAGGCCATCGGCTGGATTAAGCGCTGCGTCTCGATGGGCGCGGGCGAGGTGGTGGTGAACTCCATCGACACGGACGGCGTCAAGGGCGGCTTCGACCTGCCGATGCTCGAGGCGGTGTGCGAGGCGGTGAGGGTACCGGTCATCGCCTCTGGCGGCGCGGGCTGCGCGGCGGACTTCACGGAGCTGTTCCGGAAGGTGCCGGAGGTGAGCGCGGGCCTGGCCGCGTCCATCTTCCACTTCGGCGAGGTAAAAATACCGCAGCTCAAGGCGGAACTGCGGCAAAACGGGATAAATGTGAGGCTGTAACATGGACTTGGACAAACTGAAATTCGACGATCGGGGCCTCATCCCCGCCATCGTCGTGGACGCGGAGGACAAAAAAGTGCTCACCCTGGCCTACATGAACCGGGAGAGCCTTGAGATATCGATGCGCGAGGGGCGCACCTGCTTTTGGAGCCGGAGCCGTCAGGAGCTCTGGCGCAAGGGCGAGACGAGCGGCAACGTGCAGCGCATCGTGTCTATAACGGCGGACTGCGACCTGGACGCGCTCGTCGTCAAGGTCGAGAAGGCGGGCCCGGCCTGCCACACGGGCGCGGAAAGCTGCTTTTTCAACCCCGTGTACGAGAGCGGCGAGCTCTCGGAGTTCTCGCTCGAGGGCCTGTATGAGCTGCTCGAGGGCAGGAAAAAAGAGCTGCCGGAGGGCAGCTACACGACCTACCTGTTCCAGAAGGGCCTGGACAAGATACTCAAGAAGGTAGGGGAGGAGTCCACCGAGGTCATAATCGCGGGCCACGCGCGCGACCGGCGCGAGACGGTGTATGAGATAGCCGACCTGGCCTATCATGTGCTGGTGCTGATGGTGGAGCTGGGCATAGCTCCGGACGAGGTGCGGCGGGAGCTGGCCTCGCGGCACGTCATAGACCACAAGGTCAAGCAGGAAAAGATGACCTGACCCCGGAATACAAGAAAAGACAGGGCTTACCGGAACGTGCCGGCAGGCTCTGTCTTTTTTCTTGCCGCTCCTCCTCGGGGCTCAGACCTTCTCTTCAAGCATCCTGATGCAGTCAGAGCAGACATTCTTTCCCCTGTAGGAGACGATGTCCTTCGCGCTGTCGCAGAAGATGCAGGCGGGCTGATACTTCCTGAGAATGATAGCGTCACCCTCGATGTAGATCTCCATCGAGTCCTTTTCGGCTATATCGAGCGTCCTTCTCAGTTCGATGGGCAGCACGATGCGGCCGAGTTCGTCCACTTTCCTTACGATGCCTGTTGATTTCATTTTATTCCCTCCAAATCTGCCGTGTCCAGTTAACGGAACCGCAATTACATATGTAGTCGGCGGCATATACCAGATTTCATATATAATTATTTTGAGCATCGTGTCCAGTTAACGGCACAATTCATTATATATGACATTAGGCATAAAGTCAACAAGGCAGGAATAAATATTCATGAATAAATCTTGAAATTTCCAAGGCTCAAATTTGGGAGGAATGAACAATATGTCTAAAATGTGGACAGCTGCGCTGGTAATTGCGGTAATTTTCGGCGCTGCGACGGGCCGCGGGCGTGAAACCGGGCTGGCGGCCTTTGAGGGTGCGGGCGCGGCGGTGAAGGTGATACTCGAGACGGGCGGGCTGATCTGTCTCTGGTCAGGCGTGATGGAGCTGCTGCGGCGCTCGGGCGTGACGGCGGGGCTGTCGCGGCTGCTGAAGCCGGTTTTGGGCCGGCTGTTCCCGCGGGCCTCGCGCGACGGCGCGACGATGGACGCGCTGTGCTCGAACGTGTCGGCGAACCTGCTGGGCCTGGGCAACGCGGCGACGCCGATGGGCATAAAGGCGGCGCTGGGCATGGCGCGGCTGACTGACACGCCGGGCACGGCGAGCCGCGAGCTCTGCCTGCTGGTGGTGCTGAACACGGCCTCGATACAGCTGCTGCCGACGACGGCGGCGGCCCTGCGCGCGGGCGCGGGCGCGGCCTCGCCCTTTGACATACTGCCCGCGGTCTGGCTGAGTTCGGCGGCCTCGGTGACGGTGGGGCTGACGGCCTGCGCGCTGTTTTCGAGGCTGGCGCGCAGATGAGCGCGGCGGCGGACATGGCCGCGGCCGTCATCATCGCGGCCGCGGCGCTCTGGGGCGCTTTGAGGGGCACGGACGTCTTCGGCGCCATGCTGGACGGCATCCGTGAGGGCTTTTCGACCCTGCTGCGCATCCTGCCCTCGCTGATAGCGCTGCTGACGGCGGTGTACATGCTCCGGGCCTCGGGCGCGCTGGAGGCCCTGACCGGCCTGCTCGCGCCGGTGCTGGAGCTGCTGGGCATCCCGCCCGAGACCGCGCCGCTGATGCTGCTGCGGCCCGTGTCAGGCTCCGGCGCCCTCGCCGTCGCCTCGGAACTCATCAGCTCCTGCGGCCCGGACAGCACCGTCGGCCGCACCGCCGCCGTCATGCTCGGCTCGACCGAGACGACCTTCTACGTCATAGCCGTCTACTTCGGCGCGGCCAAAATCAAAAATACCCGCTGGGCCGTGCCCGCGGCGCTGCTCGCCGACCTCACGGGCTTCGTGGCCTCCGCCCTCTGCGTGCGCCTGTTCTTCGGCGGCTGAATAAACAATATTTTAACGAATTTTGCGAAAAATCCTTTACAAAACCCTTAACTTGTGATAATCTATAGTCGCATTGTTAAATGCTTGACATTTTTAATGCGATCTCTTCACCTTTTCTCTCTCCCCAAAAAAGGCGCCCGCGAGGGCGCTTTTTTTGCGTCCGGCGGGCGGCTGAGGCATGGGAAGCGGCCGGGCGCCTCCTGGTAGGAAGGCGTCCGGCCGCGGCTGGAAGCTCGGATAAATATTCAGAGCTGCGCTCACATCTGCTCGGGCGCGCGGACGCCGAGGATGCCGAGGCAGACGGCGATAGCGCCGCGCACGCAGTCGGCGAGCAGCAGCCGCGCCTCGAGCACGCCGGGCTCCGCGCCCTTGATGCGGCAGGCGTTGTAGAAGCGGTGGAAGCGCGCCGCGAGCTCGACGGCGTAGCGGTTTATGCGGCTCGGGTCACGCGCCTGGGCGGAGTGGAGTATCTCGTCGGGCAGGCCGGCGAGCTGCTTTACGACCTCGCGCTCCTGCTCGGTCGTGAGCAGGGAGGCGTCCACCGTCCCGGCCAGCGGCACCTCGTGCCCTTCGGCGGCGAGGTTGCGTATGACGGAGCAGATGCGCGCGTGGGCGTACTGAACGTAGTAGACGGGGTTTTCGCTGTCCTCACGCACGGCGAGGCCGAGGTCGAAGTCCATCTGGGTATCGGGCCGGGAGTTGAAGAACCAGCGGGCGGCGTCCACGGGTATCTCGTCGAGCAGGTCGCCGAGGGAGATGGCCTTGCCGGTGCGCTTGGACATGCGCACGACCTCGCCGTCGCGCATGAGCTTGACGAGCTGCATGAGCACGACCTCGAGCCGGTGCTCGCCGTCGAGGCCGAGCGCGTCCATCGCGCCCTTGAGCCGCGCGACGTGGCCGTGGTGGTCCGCGCCCCATATGTTGATGACGGTGTCGAAGCCGCGCACCTCCAGCTTGTTGCGGTGGTAGGCGATATCGGCGGCGAAGTAGGTGTAAAAGCCGTTGGCGCGGCGGAGCACGTCGTCCTTGAGCTCGAGCTTTTCGATGTCCTTCTCGCTCTTGCCCGCGCGGCGCAGGCCCTCGGCGAGTATCTTCGAGGTGGCGAGCCAGAGCGCGCCGTCCTTCTCATAGGTCCAGCCGCGCTCGGTGAGCAGAGCCACGGTATCGGCGACGAAGCCGCTCTCGTGCAGGGAGCTTTCAAAGAACCACTCGTCGTAGTTGATGCCGTAGCGCTGGAGGTCGGACTTCATCTTGGGCAGGTTCTTGTCGAGGCCGAAGCGGGCCATGGCGGCGTGGCGCTCGGCGAGGGGCCTGTCCAGCCAGTCTGCGCCCTTCTCCTCGAGGAAGAGCCGGGCCAGCTCCTTTATATCGTCGCCGTGGTAGCCGTCCTCGGGGAACTCGACGGCGTCCTCGCCCAGGACGAGCTGGGCGTAGCGGGCCTCGATGGAGGCGGCGAACTTCTCGATTTGGTTGCCTGCGTCGTTGACATAGAACTCGCGCCAGACCTGGGCGCCGGCGCGCGAGAGCACCTCGGCGAGGGTATCGCCGAGCACGCCGCCGCGGGCGTTGCCCATGTGCATGGGCCCGGTGGGGTTGGCGGAGACGAACTCGACCATAATCTTCTGCCCGGCGAGGGCGTCCGACCTGCCGTAGTCCTGACCCTCGGCCTGGACGGCGGCCATGACCTCTGCGTACCAGGCGGGCGCGAGGCGGAAGTTGATGAAGCCCGGCCCGGCGGTTTCTGCGGAGGCGAAATAGCTGCCCTCGAGCTCGATGTTGGCGATGAGGGCGTCGGCGATCTTCCTCGGGGCCATATGGAGCGCGCGGGCCCCGGCCATGGCGTGGTTGGCGGCGAAGTCGCCGTTGCCCGTGTCCTTGGGCACCTCCACGGTGCCGGAGAGCGCCGCGCCGGAGGGCAGCTCGCCCTTCGCGGCCGCACGGTCAAGGCTCTCGGCGAGGAGCCGGTTTATCTGGTTTTTTGCCTGTTCAACAAGATTTGCCATCTGTCGCACCGCCCTGTTCTCTGACGTTTATTCTGAATTTGTTGCGTCCCACAACGGCGTGGTCGAAATCCACCACATAGTCTATCTCCATATCCCCGCCGCGCGGGCCGAGGGTGGAATGGATCCTGTGCGTGTCGAGGCCCATGGTAGCGGAGCCGAAGGGCGTGTCGTAGAGGAAGGTGTTCTTCGTGCCCTCGCGGAAGATCATCTTGCTGGTGAGCGTGCCCTCGCGAGAGAGCACGACCTCGTCCGGCGTGAAGGTGAAGGAGGTCCTGGTGCCCTGCATACCGGTGAGCTCGCTCTCCATGTAGCTGAGCACGCCGTGGCCGTCGCGGTAGCTGTACTTCCCCTCGGTGACGAGCTCAACGGCGTCGTCCGAGCCCTGCGGGTAGTTCTGCACGCCGGTTATTGAGATTATAACGTCTTTCATATAACTCACATCCTTACACATGGCCTGACATTATACATCATATGCGCGCAGATGTCAAAGCCTTACGGCTCGATCTCGACTATTTCGAGCCCCTGGCGGCAGGCGAGGCGGAGGGTGTTGAAGGTACCGCCGCTGCTGCCGTTGAAGACGGCGATGACGAGGGAGGAGCGGCTGACCATGTATTCGTTCCTGCGCTGCATACAGCCGGGGCTGTAGCTGCGGCTGACGAGGGTGATCTCGTCGCAGGAAGCGAGGATACGGTCATAGCGGGCCTTATCGCCGGAGTCCCAGCTTTTGTCCTGGCCCTCGCAGGGGATGGCGGCCTCGAGCGTGATATCGGGGAAGTCGAGGCGCAGGTCGATGACGGCCTCGGCGAAAAAGGTGTCGCAGCCGAGGGCCATGCCGCATATAAAGTGCCTGAAGCCAGACTCATAGACGGCGCGCACGGCGTTGGCGATGTCGTTTTTGAGCCTGAGGCAGCGCGGGTCGCGCTCATTGCCGCGCCAGGGCAGTTTGGAACTGCGGTGCCCGGTGAAGCAGCAGGTTATCTGCCTGTCAGTCATATGCTCACCCCACTCGCCTGATTTTATCCTCATATCAGCGAATTGTCAAAGGGGTATTGCAAAATACGCGCGATGGTGTTATAGTGTGTACGACAACCGAAAAGATGTCTTCGGGGCAGGGTGAAATTCCCGACCGGCGGTAAAGTCCGCGAGCGGCGGCTTCGGCCAAAGCATGAATCGGTGCGATTCCGATACCGACAGTACAGTCTGGATGGAAGAAGATGCGTATTTTGCACCTTTGCAATAATTACGCCCGAAGGAAGACACCTTCGGGCGTTAATCTGTTAAAGGGGTGCATTTTGTTATGGATGCAGCGAAAACAACCGGAAAAAAGCGCAAAGTGGACGTCAAGAAACTCGTGATCCTCGCTATGCTGACCGGCATAGCCTACGTCGTCATGCTCGTGTCGAAGCTCATGCCCAGCGTCAACGGCTTCCTCGACTTTGACTTCAAGGACGTCGTCATCTGCATAGGCGGCTTCATCTACGGGCCCGTGTCCGCCGCGGCGATTTCCCTCGTCGTCTCCTTCATAGAGATGGTCACTATCAGCACCACCGGCCCCTGGGGCTTTCTTATGAACTTCCTCGCCACGGCCAGCTTCTGCTGCACGGCCTGCTACATCTATAAAAAGCACCACACGATGAAGGGCGCGGTCATCGGCCTTGCCACCGGCGTCGTGGTGCTGGTAGCCGTCATGCTGCTGTGGAACTACCTCATCACGCCCATCTATCAGGGCTACCCGCGCGATGTCATCGCCAAAATGCTGCTGCCCGTGTTCCTTCCCTTCAACGCCGTCAAGGGCGGCATGAACCTCGCCGCCACGCTGCTGCTGTATAAGCCCGTCGTCACGGCCCTGCGCAAGGCGAAGCTCATCCCGGCCTCCGAGAGCGCGACGCCGCCGGTGCTGGGCAAGAAGCGCATCGGCACATACCTCGTCTCTCTCTTCGTGCTGGCGACCTTCGTGCTGCTGGCCCTCGCCCTCGCGGAAGTCATCTGAGCTGAAGCTGATAGGAAACAGGCGGACCTTGACGGCCCGCCTTTTTCTATGCCTCGGAGCACATTCTGACGGCGCGGCGCAGGCGCAGGAGGCTGAGCGTGAAGTTGAGGCACTCGTTGAAGTAGATGAT
The DNA here is from genome assembly GCA_944387285.1 of uncultured Oscillospiraceae bacterium. Classification (GTDB taxonomy): domain Bacteria; phylum Bacillota; class Clostridia; order Oscillospirales; family Oscillospiraceae; genus Scatomorpha. The sequence continues at coordinate 33,003 of CALXEH010000010.1, forward strand.
GCCGATGTAGGCCGGCAGCGCTCCGACAGGCAGCAATTGCCAGACGAGCAGTACGCCCAGTCCCGCGTCGAGGATGTTGATGCCCATGCTCCACACCTGCTGACCGAGGCCCTTGAGGCAGCCGTCCACGACCATGTCGGTGTAGATGACCGGCACGAGCGGCGCGAGCAGGCGAATGTACCGCCCGGCCTCTTCGGAGCCGTAGACGGCCTCGCCGAGCGCGCCGCCGAAGCGCCAGAGTATGAGCGCGCAGGCGAGGGAAAATACACCGCAAAGGCGCAGGAGCTTGCCGGTTATGCGGCGTATGCCCGCCCCGTCGCGGCGCATCTGCGCCTCGGTGAGCGTGGGCACGGTGAGCTCTGCGACAGCGCCAAGGACGCAGGATGGAAAGCCTATAATTGGCATGGCCATGCCCTGGATGACGCCGTAGCCCGCGAGTGCGGCGTCGGCGGAGAGGCCGGACTTGCGGAAGCCGCGCGGCACCAGCAGGTGCTCGAGCGTGGAGAGCGCGCTGCGGGCGTAGGCGGAAACGGCCAGCGGCAGGGCCACGCCGAACATGCGCGAGGTGAGGCGCACGGAGCCGCCGCCGCGCTGCGCGTACCTGCGCCTGTCGCCGAGGTAGAAGGCCAGCATCATGCAAAGCGAGAGCATGTCGGAGGCGGTGACGCCCCTTGCCACTGCGGCGCAGCTGCGCTCGATGTCGCCCTCGGGCGCGCGGCTGAGGAAGAAGACGACCAGCCCCACGCAGATGAGCTGCTCGAGCAGGTGCACGAGCGAGGGCTTCCAGATACGCCCACAGGCCGTGAAATAGCCCGAGAGCACCGACGAGAGCGCGATAAAGGGCAGGCCGAAGGAGAGCGTGCGCAGGCTGAGCACGGTGCGCGCGTCGCCTATCCACAAAAAGCCTATGGATTCTGCAAAAATATACAATATCCCGCAGGCCGCAAAGCCGAAGACGAGGCTGTAGGCCGCGCAGCGCGACATGGCCCCGCCCACGCCCGAACCGCGCCCCAGACCTATCTCCTCGGCCACGAGCCGGGTCGCGGCGAAGCGGATGCCGCTGATGGCAAAGGTCGAGGCCAGCAGTTCGACGCTCATGACGAGCTGATACAGCCCTATGCCCGCCGCGCCTATGCGTCCCGCCAGCCAGGCCTGGAACACCATGCCGATGCAGCGCATGAGCAGGGAAGCGCCCGTCAGCAGCGCGGTATTCATAATTAACCGCTTTTTCATACAAAAGACCCCCGCATGTACTCGTCTGAGTATATGCGGGGGCTTGGCTCAATTGAACCTGCCGCCGGACATTGCAATGAGCTGCCCGGCCCGCTCCTTTAGCTTGGAGTTCTCAGAAGCTGCCAGTTCCGGGTCCGCCTCGAGCAGCTCCTTGGCGGCCTCCTGGGCGGCCTTGAGCACGTTCATGTCCGCGCCCAGGTCCGCGATGTGCAGCTCGGGCAGGCCGTGCTGCCGCGAGCCGAAAAAGTCGCCCGGCCCGCGCAGGCGCAGGTCTTCCTCGGCGATCTTGAAGCCGTCGGAGATGTGGGTCATGGCCGAAAGCCGCGCCCGTGCCTCCTCGCCCTTGGCGTCGGAGACGAGGATGCACCAGCTCTTGTGCCGCCCGCGCCCGACGCGGCCCCGCAGCTGGTGGAGCTGCGACAGCCCGAAGCGCTCGGCATTCTCGATGACCATGAGCGCCGCGTTCGGCACGTCCACGCCCACCTCTATGACCGTCGTCGAGACCAGCACGTCCAGCTCGCCCGCCGAAAACTGCGCCATTATCGCGTCCTTGTCCCGGGCCTTGAGCTTGCCGTGGATGCAGCCTATCCTCAGCTCCGGCAGCTCCTTTTGCAGCGCCGCCGCGTGTTCCTCGGCGGATTTGAGGTCGTCGGGCTTTTCCTCGTCGTCCTCGATGCGCGGGCAGACGACGAAGACCTGCCTGCCCTCGGAGACGAGCTTTTCGATGAAGCCGTTGAGCCTCTGCCTGTAGCTGCTGTCCACGGCGAAGGTGTCCACCTTCTGCCTGCCGGGCGGCAGCTCGTCGATGAGCGAGACGTCCAGGTCGCCGTAGATGATGAGCGCCAGCGTGCGCGGTATGGGCGTCGCGGACATGACGAGTATGTGCGGCGGCGCGGCGCCCTTTTCCGCCAGCGCGGCCCGCTGCTGCACGCCGAAGCGGTGCTGCTCGTCCGTGACGACGAGGGCGAGGTCGCGGAAGGCTACGCCCTCGGAGAGCAGCGCGTGCGTGCCGACGCACAGCTGCACCTCGCCCGAGGCGAGCGCGGCGAGCACCTCGCGTTTCTCCTTGGCCTTCATGGAGCCGGTGAGCTTGGCGACGCGGATGCCGAAAGGCTCGAGAAAGCCCGTGAGCGTGGCAAAATGCTGCTCTGCGAGTATCTCCGTCGGGGCCATGAAGGCCGACTGCGCCCCGGACTGCGCCGCGTACCAGACGCAGGCGGCGGCGACGAGGGTCTTGCCGCTGCCGACGTCGCCCTGGACGAGCCGGTTCATGAGCCGCCCGGAGCTCATGTCGCTCACCGCCTCGCCTATGGCCCGGAGCTGTGCGCCCGTGGGCCGGAAGGGCAGGGAAGCGGTGAAGCGCTCCAGCTCCGCCCGGGCCAGGACCCGGCCCGCCTGACCCTCGCGCCCGCCCCGGAGCAGCCCGAGCGCGCAGGCCAGCACGAAAAGCTCCTCGAATACCAGCCGCGTCCGCGCCAGCTCCAGCGCCCGCATGTCGGCGGGGAAGTGTACGTTCTCATAGGCGTAACGCGCCGAGCAGAGCCGGTACTTTCGCGCCACGGCGTCGGGCAGCCCGTCGGGCGTCCAGTCCCCGGCGACGTCCAGCGCCTGCCGCACGCTCGAGCGCACCAGGTTCTGCGAAAGCCCCGAGGTCAGCCGGTAGACCGGCACGATGCGCCCGGTAGCGCGCCCCGCGGCGGACAGGCGCTCGTAGACAGGATTTGTCATCGTGAACGCCCGGCCCATCGCCTGTACCTTGCCGTAGAAGACGTAGCTCTCGCCGGGCTTGAAGACGTCTTTTAGATAATTCTGGTTGAAATAGCTGATAAAGAGCGTGCCCGTGTCGTCCGCCGCGCGCAGCTTCACCAGCTCCAAGCCGCGCCGGATGCGGCTGAGCGTAGGGCTGCCGTGTACCATCGCCTCGACGCAGACCGTGTCCCCGTCGCACAGCTCGGATATCTTCGCAAAGCGGCTCCTGTCCTCGTAGGCGCGCGGGAAAAAGGATACAAGACCGGCGAGGTCGTGGATGCCCAGCTTTGAAAAAGCCTTCGCCCTTGCCTCGCCTATACCCTTGGTGTATCTGAGCTCGTCATGCAGTCCTGCCATTTATGTCAACCTCGCTTAAACCTCCACAACCTCTCTCTGTCCGCCTCATCCGCGTAGGCGATGCCGACGCGCTTGTCTGTGATTATGTTAACCTCACGCCCCTCGTCCTCAACCCGGAGCAGCTCGGAGCTGACGATATCGAGGCCGTTGAACTCGCCCGTGACGGCGAGTTTTTTGGTGAGCTTGCCGGGGCCGTCGAAGCCCTCGCAGGCGCGGATGAGGACGCCCTGCGGGAAGTTTTCCGGCCCGGTGATGATGTTGAGCAGCCAGTGTATGCCGTAGCAGAGGTAGACGTAGACGGCCCCGCCGGCGCGGTAGAGCATTTCGGTGCGCTTGGTGCGGCCCCGGTGGGCGTGGCAGGCGCTGTCCTCCTCGCCGCGATAGACCTCGGTCTCGGTGATGATGAGCCGGATATCATTACCATCCGGCAGCCTGCGGACGAGTGTCTTCCCGATAAGCTCGGGCGCGACATCCAGGGCGTCGCGTAGGAAAAAGTCCCTGTCAAGTCTCATTTTCTTACATATTCGACTTCAAAGTCGTCGTTGGAGCGCTCGAAGGCGTTGTTGAGGCCTTCGGAGACGAGGATGCGCCCGTCGTCGGTGACAAGCAGCATTTCAAAGTCGCTGCTTTCCTCGTAGAGGTCAACGGCGTCGTCCTCGCCCATGACGCACAGGGCGGTGGAGAGCGCGTCGGCGTAGATGCCGTCGTCGCAGACTACGGTGGCGGAGAGCAGGCCGCTCTCGGCGGGGTAGCCGTCCTTGGGGTCGATGAGGTGGGTCCAGGTGTTGCCGTCGTCGTCGGTGAAGAAGCGCTGGTAGCCGCCGGAGGTGACCACGGCGCAGCCGGTGGAGAGGTTGAGCTTGCATATGTAGTCGGAGATATTCTGGGGATTTTGGATAGCGATTATCCAGTCCGAGCCGTCGGGCTTGTCGCCGAAGGTCTGGATGTTGCCGCCGATGGAGACGATGCCGGCCTCGACGCCCGCGACCTGCATAGCGCGTGCGGCGTACATGGCGGCGCAGCCGCGGCCGACGGCGGCGAAGGAGAGCTCCATACCGGCGGGCATGGTGAGCAGGTAGCTGTCGGTGTCGCTCATGGCGGAGATGCTGACGGCGGAGAAATCGACGTTTTTGACGAGGCCTTTGATCTCGTCTTCACTCGGCACGCGGTAGAGCCCGTCCACGAAGCCCCAGGCCTTGACGAGCGGGTAGACGGTGGGGTCGAAGTCGCCGCTGGAGAGCTGATAGACGCGCTGCATGGTGAGCAGCATTTCGGCGACCTGGCCGGTGACGACGACGCTCTGGCCCTGGGCGGCGTTGATGGCGTAGGCGGTGGAACCGTCGCGTTTCGGGTCGAGCGCGCTGCCCAGGGAATTGATAACGGAGACGGCCGAGTCGATGCCGGCCTCGGCGAGCTTGCCGTAGGCCTTGATGGAGACGGCGGAATTCATAGCGAAGAGCTGCTTTTCGGCGGCCTGCGTACTGCCGCAGCCCGGCAGTGAGAGCAGCAGGCCCAGGCAGAGCAGCGCGGCGGCTATGCGTTTAAGAGTGTTCATGGCATACCCTCGAAGCGAACAAATTTCTAAATAAGCAGTATACCACAAATCCTGCAAATAGGCAAACTTAACTATTTACTTTATCAGACGAATTTGCTATAATACATGAGCAAACGCGCCCGTAGCTCAGCTGGATAGAGTGTCAGACTCCGACTCTGAAGGTCGTGGGTTCGAATCCCGTCGGGCGTACCAGCAGATATTCTCCGAAGCCGCCTCAGGTTTCGGAGAATATTATTTTGCGATAATTATTGACGTATTCTTTACAAACAATTATACTGTGTTTATAAAGAGGAAGCGGGATATGAAGAAACAGAGTTCGGGACATTCATTTGAGGCATTTTTCAAACGCGCCACGAGTCCGCTGGCAGTTCTGAGGATACTCAGCGAGCGCCCGATGTACGGCTATGAGATCACGCAGGAGATGAACCGCCGGAGCGACGGTAAGTACCGGCTGTCCATACTCTATCCTGTGCTGTACCGGCTGCTTGAGCAGGGCTATATCCGTGAGGACAGGACCGAAGCCGTGGACGGCAGGGTGCGCACTTACTATGCCGTCACGCGCAAGGGCAAGACGTTTTACCGCTCGACGCTGGCGCAGTATCGGGAGATATCCTCCGTCCTGAACGAGATGCTGGATGCGCCCGTGGAGTATTGAGATAATATAAAACGACCGCCGCAGGCAAAGCCTGCGGCGGTTTTTTGCGCGCTCTGGCCGCGGCGGCAAAACCCGCGCCGACGCACAAACACGGGCGCAAAGCATAAAAAAACCAGAGCGCCAAAAGCGCGCTCTGGCCGCGGCGACACGCCGCTGGAGCGGGCGAAGGGAATCGAACCCTCGTATCCAGCTTGGAAGGCTGGTGTTCTACCATTGAACTACGCCCGCGTACTCAGCTATGTTATCATCACGCGCGGCGGATGTCAACGGTTTTATTTTGTCTGCTCAGGTCGCGGGGCCTACACGATAGCGGAGCAGCGGCAGACGTCGGCGCAGAGGCCGCAGCCTGCGCACAGGCCCGGGTCGATGACGGGGCTGCGGCCGCTGATAGCGGGGCAGCCGAGCCTTCCGCAGGCGCCGCAGCGGCGGCAGCGGTTGGGGTCGGTTTTAAAGAGCCTGGGGCTGCGCGCGCCGCAGCTGCCCCGGCAGAGTATGAGCTCCGCGCCCTGGCCGGCGAGGCCGGACTTGAGCGCCGCCTCGATGCCGTTTACATCATAGGCGTCGAGTTCGCGGAGGGCCACGCCCTCGGGCGCGTCCACGGCGCCGCTGCCGACGAGCAGGGCGACGCCGCCGTACTGGGCGAGCAGGGCGAGCCCGTCGGGGCCGGCTTCGTCCGTGCCGCAGACTGCGATGGTGTCGCGCCGGGCCTCGGGCATGGCGGCGATGAAGCCGGCGAGGGCGGCGAGGGCGGTGCCCCGGCCCCAGGCGGCGTCGAGGGCGAGGAAGGGCCGCTTTGCGCCGAGCAGCGAGCAGCCGCCGCCTGCGATGGTGCGCAGCCAGAGCTTGGAGGCGAGGTAGAACGCGGCCCGGTAGGGGCAGCCGGGGCACATGCTGGCGCGTTCGCAGCCGGGCACGAAGCGCTCGGGCTGTTTGCGGTATTTGGCCGGCTGGAAATCCGCCGTTTCGGCGGCGAACCCGGCCTCGAGCGGGACTGCGACGGGCCTGTCGCCCTGCTCGGAGGCCTCGAAGGCCGCGCGCAGGCTGGGATAGGCCTCGCCCTCGCCGGGCAGGGCGATCACCACGCCGCCGCCGACGCGGCTGTCTGGCAGCGGCACGGGCGACCCGGGCAGGGCCAGGGCGCGGCGGCCGGCGAGGGACGCGCCGAGCGCGGCGAAGACGGCGTCGCCGGAGCCGGAGAAGACCAGCCCGCAGCCCGCGGCGGACGCGCTTTGGATAAGCTGAGAGTTCATCACTGCACCTCGCGGTTATAGATGGGTTTGACCTTGGCGCGGCCCCGGTACATGATGGCGAAGACGCTGGCCAGGCTGATGACCTGCAGCCCGGCGATGACGCCGCGCAGCGGCAGGAATTCCCCAAGCGCGCCGGCGGCCAGCTGGCCGAGGATGCTGCCCGCGGTCGTGAACATCAGGAACACGCCGTTGAACCTGGCCCGGCAGCTGTCGGGCACATAGCTCTGCGTGGCCGAGATACGGATGTTGTAGGAGTTGACGGACAGGAAGCCCGAGGCGAAGCACATCGCCAGCATGATAGGCACGGGCATGAAGACGAAGCCGCCCTCGAAGAAGCAGACGGAGATGTAGACCGTGAGCGCTATGGCGAATTTGTACTTCACATTGTAGCGGATGTAGTAGTGTACCAGCCCGCCCACGAGCCGGCCGAGGACGCCCGCGGCCATGACCCAGACGTAGATGCCGAGCCCGTTGCCGGGCAGGCTCTTGAAATAGGGCAGCCAGAGCGCGTTTGCGCCCGAGCCGGTGAGCATGGAAAAGAAGAAGTAGCCGGTGATTATCATGAGCCCCGGCTCGCTTTTGAGGTAGGCCAGGCCCTCGCGGAACTCCTGCGCGAGGCTGCCGTGCTCGGAGCGCACATGGCTGTCGCCGCCCTTGATGCGCGTCTCGAAGCCGGCCGCGACCAGGAAGGTGGCGGCGTTGAAGGCGAAAAGCGGCTCAAGCCCGACCCGCTCGTAGACGAAGGTCGCAAGCGGAATCATGACGACCGAGAAGGGGTAGATGAGGCTGGAGATGGAGTAGGCCTTCGTGAAGCAGCCCTCGGGTATGAGCGTGGGGTAGAGGCTCTCGTAGCTGACCTCGTAGGTGCTGTCGATGCAGCCGATGACGAAGCAGAGCCCGAGGAAGGGCCCGTAGCTGAAGAGCCCGGCGTCCAGCAGCAGATAGATGCCGAGATAGAGCCCGGCGGAGATGAAATCGAGGGTGTATATGGCGCGCTTGCGCGAGTAGATGTCGAGAAACGGCCCGGCGACGAGGGGCATGATTATCCTCGGCAGGCTGTAGACGACCATGTATAGCGTGTAGAGGAAGACGCTGCCCGTGTAGTCGAGCACCAGCAGGCTGATGGCGAAGCCGGAGACGGCGTTGCCGAGCATGGAGACCACGGTGCCGAGCGTGATTATGGTGAAATCGCGGGTCCAAAGCCGCTGTTTGCCTTTCATTTTTTTCCGTGGTAGAGCTTTTTAGTCTGGTACTTGGGCTCGCAGGTGAGGTTCATGCCGAGGCGGTGGAAGACGTTCTCGTCCACGCGCGAGAGTATGACGGTGGAGTGCACCTCGCCGCCGGCGAGGGACGCGAGCTGGTCCATGGCGCGCTCTGCGTTGGGGTCGGTGACGGCGCAGATGGACAGGGCGATGAGCACCTCGTCCGTGTGCAGGCGCGGGTTGTGGTTGCCCATGTGCTCGACTTTGAGGTGCTGGATGGGCTCGATGATGTTGGGCGAGATGAGCAGCACGTCCTCGGGAATGCCGCCGAGGCACTTGAGGGCGTTGAGCAGGCAGGCGGAGGAAGCGCCGAGCAGGGAGGAGGTCTTGCCGGTGACGATCTTGCCGTTGGGCAGCTCCATGGCCACGGCGGGCGCGCCGGTTTCCTCCGCGCGGGCGAGGGCCGCCGGGATGACGGGCCGGTCGTTGGGCTTCACGCCTATCTGGTTGAGCAGCATCTCGAGCTTGAAGACCTCGTTCTGCTCGGAGAGGCCCTGCCTGAGCGAGCAGAGGCTCTGGTAATAGCGCCGTATGATCTCCTGCTCGGAGGCCCTGCGGCAGGCGGTGTCGTCGATGATGCAGAAACCGGCCATGTTGACGCCCATGTCGGTGGGGCTCTTGTAGGGGCTCTCGCCGTAAATGCGCTCGAACATGGCGTTGAGCACGGGGAATATCTCCACGTCGCGGTTGTAGTTGACGGTGGTGACGCCGTAGGCCTCGAGGTGGAAGGGGTCTATCATGTTGACGTCGTCGAGGTCGGCGGTAGCGGCCTCGTAGGCGAGGTTGACGGGGTGCTTGAGCGGCAGGTTCCAGATGGGGAAGGTCTCGAACTTGGCGTAACCGGCCTTGATGCCGCGCTTGTGCTCGTGGTAGAGCTGGGACAGGCAGGTGGCCATCTTGCCGCTGCCCGGGCCGGGCGCGGTGACGACGACGAGCCTGCGGGTCGTCTCTATGTAGTCGTTCTTGCCGAAGCCCTCGTCCGAGACGATGTAGGAGAGGTTGGAGGGATAGTCGGGTATCCAGTGCTGGAGATAGACCTTGACGTCCATGGCCTCGAGCCGCTTTTTGAACTGCTCGGCGGCCTGCTGGCCGCGGCAGTGGGTGATGGAGACGCTGCCGACGTAGAGGCCGATGGCCTTGAAGGCGTCGATGAGGCGCAGCAGGTCGTCGTCATAGGTGATGCCGAGGTCGCCGCGGCGCTTGCTGCGCTCGATGTCGTCGGCAGAGATGACGATGACTATCTCGGCCTCGTCCTTCATCTCCATGAGCATGCGCACCTTGCTGTCGGGCTCGAAACCCGGCAGGACGCGCGAGGCGTGGTAGTCGTCGAAGAGCTTGCCGCCGAATTCGAGGTAGAGCTTGCCGCCGAAGCGCGCGATGCGCTCGCGTATCTTCTCCGACTGCAGGCGCAGATACTTGTCGTTGTCAAAACCTATCCTGAGCATAAAAGCCGCCTCCCCAGTTCCCCGGTTGATCTTTTTCACAACTATCCCTAATCATACAACAAACTTCGCCCGGCTTCAATCAGTTTTTGCGGCTAAAATTTTTTGAAAAGCCCCTTGACAATCCGCAGCCGGCATGTTATATTGCAGCCACAGTTAGTTAATTACTCAAGTAACTAACCGACACACCAGGAGGTGAACCAATGGCAGGCTTTGATGAGTCCAGACCGATCTTCCTTCAGCTTGCGGAGATGCTGGAGGACGGGATAATTTCCGGTGCGTTTCCGGAGGAGGGGCAGATACCCTCCATCACGGAATACTCCGCCGCGCTGAAGATCAATCCCGCAACGGCGCTCAAGGGCATCAACCTGCTCGTGGAGGATGGCCTCGTCTACAAGAAACGCGGCGTCGGCATGTTCGTCTCCACTGGCGCTAAGGAAAAACTGCTGCACAAGCGGCGCGAGAATTTTTATGTAAACCTGGCAAGGCCCACGGCGCAGGAGGCCAGAGCGCTCGGCCTCTCGCTTGAGGAGCTTCAGAAAATGATGGAAAGAGGATATAAAGATGGCGATAGAGCTTAAAAACGTATCCAAAAGTTTCGGCGGCGTCCATGCGCTCTCTGACGTCAGCCTCTCATTCGGCGGCGGGAAGATCTACGGCCTGCTCGGCCCGAACGGCGCGGGCAAGACGACGCTGCTGAACATAATAACGAACCGCCTCTACGCCGACAGCGGCGAGGTGCTGATAGACGGCGAGGCCGCGCCGGGCCGTGACCGGGCGCTCGGCAAGGTCTACATGATGGCGGAGCAGAACCTGTTCCCGGACAGCATGAAGGTGAAGGGCGCGCTGAAGATAACGGCGGATTTCATCCCGAGCTTTGACCTTGAACTGGCGATGGAGCTGGCGCAAAAGTTCGGCCTGCCGATGGGCAAGAAGGTCAAGGCGCTCTCTACGGGCTATTCGAGCATACTCCGGCTGGTGCTGGCGCTCTCGGCGGGCACGCCCTACGTCATCTTCGACGAGCCGGTGCTGGGCCTGGACGCGCAGCACCGCGACATGTTCTACCGCCTGCTGATGGAGCACTGCGGCGGCGGCGGGCAGACGGTCATCCTCTCGACCCACCTCATTCAGGAGGCCGCGCCGCTCATAGAGCATGCGGTCATTATAAAGGGCGGGCGTATCCTGCGCGACGCCTCGGCTGAGGAGCTCACCGGCGCGGCGCACACGGTGACGGGCCCTGCGGGCCTGGTGGACGGCTACATCGCGGGCCGGCAGGTGCTGAACACTACGGCCATAGGCGGGCTCAAGACCGCCTGCGTCGAGGGCGAGCCCGACGCGCGCGTCCCCGCCGGCCTCGAGGTCAGCGCCATGGGCCTGCAGGACTACTTTATCAGTCTCATGAACGAGGAGGATGCGAAATGAACTTCCTGCCAATTTTCAAATACCGGCTGAAGGACGACCTCAAGGCCGTGGGCGTGTTCCTGATAGTTACGCTGCTGTGCATGGTGCTGGTCATCTACGGCATCATGATAATGGTCTCGGAGATAAACGGCCGGGTGATTTCAAACTTTTCGATAGCCCTGACGGTGTTCTCGTTCGTCCTGGGCATTGTGACGGTGCGTGAGGACCTGCGCCTCGGCATACAGAACGGCGTGTCGCGGGGCACGAGCCTTGCGGCCTGTTTTACGGCGAATGTCGTGGCGTCGCTGGCGGCGGCGCTGGGCGTGACGCTCGTCGAATGGCTGTCGGTGGCGACGCAGAACACGACGAACGCGGCGCTCGTGAGCTTCTACGCCATGATCTACGGCGAGGACGCGAGCCTGGCCGGGCAGCTGCGGAGCTTCCTGCTGAGTTTTGTGTGGAGCGGCTCGGCGGTGTTCGTGGGCAGTTTCCTATCGCTGATGTACTGGCGCCTCTCCAAGCTGTGGCGCTGGGTGGTGTCGCTGGGCATGGGCGCGGCGCTGATTTTGCTGCTGAACGCGGCGATGATAGTCGGCGGGCTTATGGACAAGGTGCTGGCATTTTTCCGCTGGCTGGGCGAGGCGCCGGTGAACCTGTGCATATGCCTCGTGGGCGTGGCGGTAGTCTTCGCCGTCTTCGATTGGCTCCTGACGCGCAAGGCGCCGATAACAGCGGCCACGGCGTGAGGAAAGCAGGTATCGGGCTCGGAGCGTATGATTAATGAGGAGGATGTGAGATGAACTTCCGGCCCATTTTCAGAAACAGGTTCAAGTACGACATGAAGGTTGTGGCGTTGTTCATGGCGCTCTTGCTGCTGTGCAATGCGTTCATCGTGGCGTTGCTGTTGGTGGTATCCGCGCAGGTGCAGGGGCAGGCATTTTCCAACTTCTCGGTAGCGATGTCGTGTTTCACGCTGGCCATAGGCGCTGCGTCGGTACGCGAGGACCTGCGCCTCGGTATACAGAACGGCGTCTCGCGGGGCACGAGCCTCACGGCCAGCTTCACGGCGAATATAGCGGTGGCGATGGTCGCGGCGCTGTGCGTGACGCTGGTCGAGTGGGCATGCATAAACCTGCGGGGCACGGTGAGGATAGGCTTTTACAGTATATTCGCGCTCGTCTATGGCGAGGACGCGAGCGTACCCGGGCAGTTTCGGAGCTTCCTTCTGAATTTTCTCTGGTGCGGCTCGATGGTGTTTGTGGGCAGTTTCCTATCGCTGATGTACTGGCGGCTCAGCAAGCTGTGGCGCTGGGTGGTGTCGCTGGGCATGGGCGCGGCGCTGATTTTGCTGCTGAGCGCGACGATGATAGTCGGCGGGTTCATGGACAGGGTGCTGGCGTTTTTCCGCTGGCTGGGCGAGGCGCCGGTGAATCTGTGCATATGCCTCGTGGGCGTGGCGGTAGTCTTCGCCGTCTTCGACTGGCTCCTGAC
>CALXEH010000011.1 GCA_944387285.1 uncultured Oscillospiraceae bacterium
CCCTTCGCCCGGACACGCACACGGTCACGTTACCGCACCAACGCAACCCCACGCGCCCACGCCGGGGACACCGGCGCTCCGCGCGCCATACGGCGCGCGGCGGGTCGTCGGGGACGCCGACCCCTACGGGTGGGCAAAAACCGTACCCATCCGCGAAACCGTCACAAGCGGCGCACCGGGTCGGTGCGCCCTACAGATGGGCGCACGCAAACCCATAACGCCGGGCGGGGATGGAACCCCGCCCCTACAGGGGAACGTACCGCACTGCACGCACCAACAAAGAGACTGCGGAGGAGATGCGGACCCTTGCCGCATCGACGACGTCAGTCGATCATTGAAATAAAACGCCGCCCCTATGGGGCGGCTGCATCCTTATTCTCAATCGTCAGCCAAGACGGCCATCCCCGTAAAATCAAACGCAACAAACCTTCCCGCGCCCAAACGTCATGTAGGCGTAGGGCGTCCGTGGGAGAGGCGGGTGGGACGCACACGGTACGAAGGGTGCTCCCAGCCCATAAACAAAAGCCGCTTTTCTTTGGGGCTCCACTCCCGTTTCTTTGGGCAAGGGCCAAAGAAATGGGGTGGAATAGAAAACGTCAGATCCCGCAAAGCCGCATATCCACGCGCCCGTCGGGGAGAAAGCACACGCCCTCGCCGATGAGCATCTGCCGCTGCACCTCGGGGCCGCCGAAGGCGTAGCCGGTACAGACGGAGCCGTCGCGGAAGACGACCCGGTGACAGGGTATGACGCCCGGCTCGGGGTTGCGGTGGAGCGCGAAGCCCACACCGCGCGCCCCGCGCGGGTTGCCCGCCAGCGCGGCGACATGCCCGTAGCTCATGACCCGTCCCGCCGGGATGGCCTTCACGACCTCGTAGACCCGCCGCGTGAACTCGGTCACTGAGCCACCCTGGCCGCGTACTGCCGGATAGCGCCCGCGCCCGCGTACTTCTCAAAGTGCTCGCCGTCCGTCACGACCAGCGTCGGGGCCTGCTTCACGCCGTACCTGAGCGCCAGCTCGGCGTTGTCCTCGGCGTTGAGTTTCTCGTAGGCGAAGCCCTGCTTGTCCAGCATCGTCACCGCGAGGCGGCAGTTGGGGCAGGTCGGCGTCGTGAAGAGCAGCGCATGGCCGGCCTTTTCGACCTGGGCCGCGGGCTGGATGTGCTGGTCGAGGTCGGGCTCGGTATCGCAGCCGCAGGCCGCCGCGTGCGGGTGCTTCACGGGGTCGAGGTGCGAGTGCGCCACGTCATAGGTCTTGCGCTCCTTGTACTCCTGGGTCTTGCCCGCGTTCCAGTTCTGCACGGGGCGGTAGTAGCCCGTGATGCGGCTGTAGACCTCGGCGCTCTCACCGCAGTGCGGGCAGGTGAACTGCTCGCCGTTCAGGTAGCCGTCGTTCTTGCAGACGGAGTAGGTCGGGCTGAGCGTGTAGTAGGGCAGCTTGTAATTTTCCGCGATCTTGCGCACGAGGCTCGCGGCGGCCTGCCAGTCGGGCAGCTTCTCGCCCAGGAAGGCGTGGAAGACGGTGCCGGAGGTGTAGAGCGTCTGCAGCTCATCCTGCACGTCGAGGGCGGCGAAGATATCCTCGGTGTAGCCCACGGGCAGGTGCGAGCTGTTCGTGTAGTACGGCGTCCCGCCCGGCTCGGCGGCGGTGATGATGTCCGGATAGCGCTCCACATCGTGCTTGGCGAGGCGGTAGCTGGTGCTCTCGGCGGGCGTGGCCTCGAGGTTGTAGAGGTCGCCGTACTTCTCCTGGTAGTCGGACAGGCGGTTCAGCATGTGACGGAGCGTCTTCTTCGTGAACTCCTGGCAGCTCTCGTGGGTCATGTCCGCGCGCACCCACCTGGCGTTGAGGCCGGCCTCGTTCATGCCGACAAGGCCGATGGTGGAGAAGTGGTTGTCGAAGGTGCCGAGGTAGCGCTTGGTGTAGGGGTAGAGCCCCTCGTTCATGAGCTTCGTGACGACGTCGCGCTTTATCTTGAGGCTGCGGGCGGCGAGGTCCATGAGCTTGTCGAGGCGGCGGAAATAGTCGTTCTCGTCCTTGGCGAGGTAGGCGAGCCTGGGCATGTTCAGCGTGACGACGCCGATGGAGCCGGTGCTCTCGCCGGAGCCGAAGTAGCCGCCGGACTTCTTGCGCAGCTCGCGCAGGTCGAGCCTCAGCCGGCAGCACATGCTGCGCACGTCGCTCGGCTCCATGTCAGAGTTGATGTAGTTGGAGAAATAGGGCGTGCCGTACTTCGCGGTCATCTCGAAGAGCAGCTTGTTATTCTCGGTGGGGCTCCAGTCGAAGTCGCGGGTGATGGAGTAGGTGGGGATGGGGTACTGGAAGCCGCGGCCGTTGGCGTCGCCCTCGATCATGAGGTCGATGAAGGCCTTGTTGACCATGTCCATCTCGGCCTTGCAGTCGCCGTAGGTGAAGTCCATCTCCTTGCCGCCGACGATGGCCTTCTGGTCCTTGAGGTCGGCGGGGACGGTCCAGTCGAGGGTGATGTTGCTGAAGGGCGCCTGAGTGCCCCAGCGCGAGGGCGTGTTCACGCCGTAGACGAAGCTCTGGATGCACTGCTTGACCTCTTTGTAGCTGAGGTTATCGACCTTAACGAAGGGCGCAAGGTAGGTGTCGAAGCTGGAGAAGGCCTGGGCGCCGGCCCACTCGTTCTGCATGATGCCGAGGAAGTTGACCATCTGGTTGCAGAGCGTGGACAGGTGGCTGGCAGGGGAGGAGGTTATCTTGCCCGGGATGCCGCCGAGCCCCTCCTGGATGAGCTGCTTGAGGCTCCAGCCGGCGCAGTAGCCGGTGAGCATGGACAGGTCGTGCAGGTGCAGGTCGGCGTTTTTGTGGGCGTTGGCGATCTCGTCGTCGTATATCTCGGAGAGCCAGTAGTTCGCCGTAATGGCGCCGGAGTTCGAGAGGATGAGGCCGCCGACGGAGTAGTTCACCGTGCTGTTCTCCTTGACGCGCCAGTCGGAGGCGTCGAGGTAGCTGTCCACGACGTTCTTGTAATCGAGATAGGTGGAGCGCATGTTGCGCAGCTTCTCGCGCTGGCGGCGGTAGAGTATGTAGGCCTTGGCGACATGCTCATAGCCGCCCCTGGAGAGCACGGCCTCAACGCTGTCCTGGATGTCCTCGACCGAGATCGCCCCGTCTTCTATCTTGGACTGGAAATCCGCAGTCACCTTGAGCGAGAGGAAGTCGATAACGCTCTCGTTATATTCCGTGCCCGTGGCCTCAAAGGCCTTGGTGATCGCGCCGGATATCTTGGCGATATTGAAATCAACAAGCTCGCCCTCTCTTTTCCTGACCCTGTACATTTTTTGTCCTCCTGTATTTCCATGAAATATTGTAAACCCTTGTAGGGGCGGGGTTCCACCCCCGCCCGGACGTCGAGGGATTGCTTCGGCTGCGCCGAACAGGGGGAACCCCCGGCGAGGGGTCCCCCTTTAACCCCCTCCTGCGCTTTTTCAGCATCAAGTATTCCGCGCTCTGCGGAGCGCGGCCATGGGGCGCTGCCCCCTGGACCCCTGCCGCCTTTTGAAAAAGGCGGGCGAAAACTTTAATTATATCCCGCGGAGCTGGACGTTGGGCACCTTCGGCCGCACGATGTCGGCAAGGCGGCGCATCTCGGCCTCCGTGAACGCCTCCAGGCCCTGGGCGGCGATCAGGTCGCCCGAATCCTTGAAGCTCTGGATGTAATACTCCTTGGCTCCCGCTATCCACTCGGCTATGCCCTCAAAATCCGCCTCGCTGTGCAGGCCCTTCACCGCCGTCGTCCGGAACTCGTAGTCCACACCACAGCCCATCAGATAGGCCGCCGAGGCCTCGATGGGCCCCAGATCCAGACCCGGTACGCCCGTCACCCGCGCATAATTGCCCGGCGCGGCCTTGATGTCCATCGCTACCCTGTCAGCCAGCCCGGCCTCGACTATCCGCCGCAGGCGCTCCGGAAAAGTGCCGTTCGTGTCCAGCTTCACCGCATAGCCCAGGGCCTTTATCTCCGAGAGCAGGCCCTCGATGCCCGCATGCAGCAGCGGCTCGCCGCCCGTGACGGCCACGCCGTCCAGGATGCCCACCCGCTTTTTCAGGAAGGCCATCAGCTCGTCATGCCCGATGACGTCCCGCTCACGCTCGGGCAGCGCCAGCGAGGCGTTGTGGCAGAAGGGACAGCGCAAATCGCAGCCTCCTGTAAAAATTGTGCAGGCCACCCGGCCCGGATAGTCCAGTAAAGTCAGCTTTTGCAGCCCGGATACGTCCATTTCCCTCAAATCTTCCTCGTTTCAAGCGATAAACGGGCGCCCGCCGGTTTCGCACATCTTGCGGTACCGGGAGCGTCCGTATCACAATATATAGTGTTATTCTCGGATTGTCAAGTGTTTCTGGAGAAAAAGTTGGATTGTAAACAGCCGTAACCTCTTTGTAACAAAAGCTACATTTTTTCGACACGCAATGACCAAAAGATTACCGTTTCGTTACCGTTTGCCGAGCAGGCCGAGTTTGGCGAAGCCCTCCTCGAAGGGTGCGCGGACGAGGCCGCGCTCGGTGATGATGCCGGTGATGAGGGCGGCGTCGGTGACGTCGAAGGCCGGGTTGTAGACCTTGACGCCCTCCGGGGCCATGCGTTTTTGGTACCAGAGCTCGGTGACCTCTTCCGGGCTGCGGAACTCGATGGGAATGTCCGCGCCGGTGGTGATGGCCGGGTCGATGGTCGAGCTGGGCGCGCAGACGTAGAAGGGTATGCCATAGTGCGCGGCGAGGATGGCGACGCCCGAGGTGCCTATCTTGTTTGCGGCATCGCCGTTGCGGGCAACGCGGTCGCAGCCTACGAATATTATGTCAACCTTGCCTGCCTTCATCAGCGAGGAGGCCATGTTGTCGCAGAGAAGGGTGGTGTCGACGCCGGCGGAGACCATTTCAAAGGCGGAGAGCCGCGCGCCCTGGAGCAGGGGCCGGGTCTCGTCGCAGTAGACGCGCAGGCTGGAGAGCCCGGCGTCGAGGGCGGCGTAGACGGGCGCGAGGGCGGTGCCGTACTTGGCGGTGGCGAGGGTACCGGCGTTGCAGTGGGTGAGTATGCCCATGCCGGGCCGGAGCAGCCCGAGGCCGAAACGGCCGATGGAGCGGCTTATTTCGATATCCTCGTCCATGATAGCCTGGGCCTCGGCGCGCAGGGCGCTGCGTATCTCATCCGGCGATTTGGCGCTTACCTTTGCGAAGGCGCTGCGCATACGGTCGAGGGCCCAGAAGAGGTTGACGGCGGTGGGCCGGGAAGCGGCGAGCTGGTCACAGGCGTCGAGGAAGGTGTTCTCGAGCCCGGCATCCGGGGCGTAATAGGCCGCCAGATATGCGCCGAAGGCGGCGGCGACGCCGATAGCGGGCGCACCGCGCACGCGCAGGAGCCGGATAGCCTCGCAGATCTCGGGCGTCTCGCGCAGGCTGAGGTACTTGACCTCGTTGGGCAGGAGCGTCTGGTCGATGATGACGAGCGCGTCGCCCGAGAGCTTGACGGTGTCTATAGTAAGCGGATCCATAGCAATCTCCCCAAAATTAAAGTTTTTTGCCCAGCTTTTTTACAAAAAAGCTGGCCGGGGTCCAGGGGGCAGCGCCCCATGGCCGCGCTCCGCAGAGCGCGGAATACCCAATGCTGAACAAAGGTCAGGAAGGGGGCACGGGGGAAACCCTGCCAAGGGGTTTCCCCCGCAAAGTCCCGCAAAGTATTATACCACAACATTTTGCGATTGGGCTTGCAATTTTCGCAAAGATAGGTAACAATATAGTCGGTGATGCAGATGAAAGGTTTAGAGCTGTGCAGGAGCTATTATTATGAGGTAGGCAAGCCGGAGCTGGAGCGGCTGTTTCCGGCGGAGATGGGCCGCGCGGCGGTGGGGCTGTCGGGCCAGGGCTCGGACTGCCTGGGCCTGGACGATGAGGTCTCGCGCGACCACGATTTCGGCCCGGGCTTCTGCATCTGGCTGAGCGACGAGGACTACGACAAGAAGGGCGCGGCGATGCAGCGGGTCTATGACATCCTGCCGAAGGAGTACATGGGCTTTGAGCGGAAGGATTCGCACAAGGGCGCGCTGCGCGTGGGCGTCATGCGCACGAAGGACTTCTACCGCTATTACATAGGCTGCCCGGGCGTACCGGACACGCTGATGCGCTGGCTGCGCATCCAGGAGCACTTTTTGGCGACCTGCACCTCGGGCGAGGTGTTTGAGGACGGGCTGGGCGAGTTCACGCGCGTGCGCGAGGGCCTGCTGCCCTGCTATCCGGAGGACGTGCGGCTGAAGAAGCTGGCGGCTCGGGCGGCGACGATGGCGCAGTCGGGGCAGTATAACTACCCGCGGCTGATGCGCCGGGGCGACCCCTCGGGCGCGCGGCTGGCGCTGGCGGAGTTTTTGAACGCGGCGCTGTCGATGCTGTACCTGCTGAATTTCCGCTACGAGCCGTTCTACAAGTGGCAGTTTGCGGGCGCGCAGGGCCTGGTGGCGATGTCGGACGCGCTGCCCTACCTGCGCGAGATCGCCTGCCTGTCGACGCGGCGGGACGCGGGGCAGATAGCCTCGCACATAGAGAACGTGGCGGGCGCGGCGATACGCGAGCTGAAGCTGCAGGGGCTGACGGAGGCGCAGGGTGACTACCTGGAGCCCCACGCATACTCGATAATGTCGAAGATAGAGGACCCCGAACTGGGCGTCCTGCATGTAATGGAGGGTTAAAAATGGACAAACGCTACGAAAAACTGCTGGGCTGCCGCGACTATGTGCGCAGCGTTACCGACTTTGTGCCGAAGGCGGCGCTGGTGCTGGGCAGCGGCCTGGGCGGCTTTGCCGAGGCTCTGGACGTGGTCTGCGAGCTGCCGTACTCGGACATCCCGGGCTTTCCGGTCTCGACGGTGCCGGGCCACGCGGGCAAGTTCATCTTCGGGTACCTGGACGGCGCGCCTGTGGTGTGCATGCAGGGCCGCGTGCATTATTACGAGGGCTACGAGCTCTCGGACGTCGTGCTTCCGGCGCGGCTCATGCACCTGCTGGGCGCGGAGATACTCTTCCTCACGAACGCCTCAGGCGGCGTGAACCCGGGCTTTGACGCGGGCGACTTCATGCTCATCACCGACCACATCCTGCTGTTTTTCCCGAACCCGCTCGTGGGCGCGAATATCGAGGAGCTGGGCACGCGCTTCCCGGACATGTCGCATGTGTACGACCCGGAGCTTTGCGACATCATCCGCGGCGTGGCGGGGAAGGCGGGCATCGGCCTGAAGGAGGGCGTGTACTGCCAGCTGACCGGCCCATGCTTCGAGACCCCGGCCGAGGTGCGGATGCTGGGCGTGCTGGGCGCGGATGCGGTGGGCATGTCCACGGCTGTGGAGGCCGCCGCGGCGCGGCACTGCGGCATGCGCGTGTGCGGCATAAGCTGCGTGTGCAACAAGGGCGCGGGCCTCTCGCCCACGCCGCTGACGCATGAGGAAGTCCAGGCCGCCGCCGACGCCGCCGCGCCGCTGTTCAAGCGCCTGGTGAAGGAAAGCATCGTCGAAATGTGCGCGAGGTAATGAAAAAAACTCTCCGCTTAATATTTCTGTAACAACTTTCGGGTTTTTTGTGTAACAACTCTTTGTTACCATAATACTCGCAAGAGACAGTTTCATCTTTTTCATTTTGTCCTCATTCCATAAAGGAACCGCCCCGGAAGTCGCACCGGGGCGGTTTTCTTGTTATTCTGCGGAGGCGGCGTCAGGCCTCCTTGTAGATGAGCAGGGAGCCGTCCTTGCCGCTCTGGGCGAGGACGAGCAGGCCGCCCTGGTCGAAGGCGATGCCGAAGTTGGGCGTGTCGGCGAAGTAGCCGGTGACGGCGAGGCACTGGCCGGCCTTGAGGCCGTTGGTCCAGAAGTAGCCGCGGCCGACGTTCAGGCCCTCGTCGGGCCTGTCGCCGCCGACGGGGATGAAGACCAGGCCGTCGAAGCCGAGGCGGCAGAGGGTGAAGGCGGCGGTGTCCTCGTTTGCGGAGAGGTAGAAGGTGTCGGCCTCGTCGTCGAGCATCAGGCTGGCGAAGGGCTCGCCGGGCTGCTCGAAGCTCAGGGCGAAGGCCCCGGCCTCTGCCGCGCCGGTTTCGGGCTCCTGCGCGGGCAGGAAGCCGTCGCGGATGAGGCCCTCGAGCTCGGCGTAGGGCAGGACGAAGCGGAAGCAGCCCTGCTCGGCCGGGGCGATCTCTCCCTCGGCGGCGATGAGCTCCAGGCCCTCTGCGCTGAGGTACCAGGCCTCGCCGTCAAGGGCGGCGTCCACGAACTCGCGCAGGCCGGTAAACGAGTCAGCATTTTCCATATCCGCCGCCTGGGCCTCCACGCTGTCCCGGGCGAGCACCTTGAGCGCGCCGGTGTCGGCGAAGATGTCGCCGAGCGTGAGCAGGCTGCCGCTGCTGGTGTCGAAGCTCATACCATAGTAGGAATGGTATCCGGCTGAGTCGCCGCGGTATATCTCGTCGGAGCAGAGCAGGCTGAGCACGGCGGCGTCGCCGCGTGTGACGGCGGCGCGGCGGTCGAGCGAATAGGGCAGGAATATGGCCTGCATGCCGGCGTCGAGGGACTCGTAATAGTCGGAGGCGGCCTCCAGCAGGTCCTCGCCGAGCTCGCCGCCGTCGGCCAGGCGCTTTTTGAGCTCGCCGGTTATTTTGGACGAGGCGGCCTGAGCGCCGGAGATGATGACCTCGGGCTCGCAGTAGAAGCCGTTGTAGACCATGACGCCCTCGGGCGCGCCGACCTCAGCCAGGGGCGCGAGCAGGACGCTGATCTGCGGAGCCTCGGCCGGTTCGGCCGTGGGTGTGGGCTCAGACGTGGGCGAGGGCGCGGCGGTGGTCTCGCCCGGGCTCTGGACTGCCTCGGACGGGGTGGAAGTCGGGTCGTCGCCGCCGTCGGGCGTCTGGGCGCAGGCTGCCAGGCCCAGGCAGAGCAGCAGGGCCAGGACAAGGGCCAAAAACCTGTTTTTCACAGAGAAGCACCTCCAAGATCGCTGCGCGGGGCCTGCCCGCGCGCTTTGTTATATTTGACAGCCGGCGCGGCCGAAATGTTCCCGCGGGCTAAAAGAGCGCGTCCCAGCCGGCGCCGGCGCGCAGGATGCGGAGTATCTGCACCTCGCCGCCCGAGATCAAGTAGAGCACGAGGCAGCTGTCCACGCGCAGATAGCGGCAGCCGCGCGCGCGCAGGGCCAAATCGCGCGGCCTGGGACAGCGCTCGGGCATGAGCGCAAGGCTGCGGCACTGTTCGGTGAGCAGGTCGAAACAGCGCAGGGCCTCCGCCGGCGGCAGGCTGTTGAGCTCCTCGACCACGGCGCCCAGGTCGCGCAGCGCGGCCGGATAGATGCGCACGTTATATCTTTCCATGGATGTATTCCCTGAACCTGCGCGCGGCGGCGGCAAAATCCTCGCCTTGCGCGCCGGCCTCGAGCTCCTCCTCGGCCTCGGTCAGCTTGCCGTAGAGCTCGATGAGCGCCATGCGCCGCTCGTATTCCTCGATGTTGAGCACTACCATGTCGCCCGCGCCGTTGCGCGTGATGAAGACCGGCTCGCGCGTGCTGCGGCAGTAGTCGGAGATTTCGCTGGCGCTGTTGCGCAGGTCGGAAATGGGCCTGATGCTGGGCATAGTCGTCACCTCGGGACTAATATAGCATAATTCTGAGTAAATAACAACGTAAATTATGAGTATTATCTGAAGAATAGCGGGCATCTATTCACAAAAGGTCGGGGATGTGTTAAACTGTAGCGCAGAAAACGGCGCGAGAAGGGGAACCTTAAAATGGAAGAACAAGCTGTAATAACCGCGGCGCTGGCGCGGAGATTTGACAAGGCGATGAAGAGGGGCCGCGCGGTGCTGTTCAGCGCGCCCTGCGGCTTTGGCAAGAGCACTACGGCGCGTGCGCTGCTGAACGGCCGGCGCGTGCTGGAGCTTTCGGTGGACGACCCGGAGTACAGCCTGCCCACGCTGGGCGCGCGCTGGGACGTGCTGCTGGTGGACGACCTGCAGTGGCTGAGCGACGCGCAGGACCAGGAGGCGCTGTGCGAGCTGATACGCGAGCAGCCGGAAAAGCAGTTCGTGCTGCTGACCCGGGGCACGATGCCGAGCTGGCTGGTGCCTTTCCAGGTAGCGGGCGTACTGACGGTGCTGGGGCCCTGGGACCTGGCCCTGGACAGGGACGCGGTAGGCCAGCTGCTGGCGCAAAACGAGATAGAGGTCAGCGACACGGAGCTGACGTCGATATACATGGAGAGCCGGGGCTGCGCGCTGCCGTTGAGCCTGCTGGTGAAGCACCTGGCCTCGGGCGAGCGCTATGACGCGGGCGTGTCGGAGGCGGTGAGGCTAGAGCTGTTCGTGTACTACAACGACCTGGTCTACGACCGCCTGGACATGGAGACGCGCCGGCTGGCGATAGAGCTTGCGCCCTTTGAGCCCTTCGGGCCGGAGCTGGCGAAGATAATCAGCGGCAGCAGCCGCGCGGTGGAGCTGATGGAGCGGCTGCAGAGCCAGACCTCGGCGATGCAGCCGATAAGCCAGGGCAGCTACAGGTACTGGCCTATATTCCGGCGCTTTCTGCTCAACAAGCTCGAGCGCGAGTTCGACGCGGAGACGCGGATGCAGCTGTACAACCGCGGCGGGCTGTACTACGAGCTGAACGAGGACTACAAGCACGCGCTGGAGTGCTACAGCCGGAGCGGGGACATGAACAAGGTCTCGGAGCTGCTGATGCGCAATGCGGAGATGCACCCGGGCATGGGGCATTATTACGAGATGGAGCCCTACTACCGCAGCCTGCCGGAGCGCGATATCCTGGCCTCGCCGGCGCTGATACAGGCGATGAGCATGCTCTGCGCCTTGCGGATGGATTACGAGGGCTCGGAGCGCTGGTACAAGGCCCTGAGCGACTTTGCCTCGAGCCGGCGGAAGACGGACATGGCGGCGCGGGAAGCGCGCAGCCGGCTGACCTGGCTGGACATAGCCCTGCCGCAGCGCGGCGTGGAGGGCATGGTCGAGAGCTTCCCGAAGGCCTTCCGGCTGCTGAAGGCGAAGGAGATACGCCTTCCGCCGTTTTCGGTGACGAGCTGCCTGCCGAGCCTGATGAACGGCGGCAAGGACTTTTCGCCCTGGAGCCGGCACGACGACAAGCTCTACGCGGCTCTGCGCCAGCCGGTGGAGGCGGTGCTGGGCCGGGACGGTGTCTGCCTGCCGGAGTGCGCGGTGGCGGAGAGCAAGTTTGAAAAGGGCGAGAATATCAAAGACCGCGTGCTCTCGCTGATGTCGGGGCTGGAGCGCATCCGGCGCGAGGGCACGCCCGACCTGGAATTTGCGGTCGTGGCGCTGCTGGCCCGCACGCAGCTGGATTCCGGCCGTGCGCAGGACGCGCGGCAGACGCTGATGACCCTGCGCGAGCGCTTTGAGGCCGCGGGGCACACGCGCTTTCTGGGCAATCTGGACGCCATGCTCTGCCGGACGGAGATGTACCTGGGCAACGACACGGAGACGGATATCTGGTACCGCGAGAAGGCGCCGAAGAACCCGCAGGAGCTCAACCTGCTCTTGCGCTATCAGTACATCACGCAGGCGATGGCGGAGCTGGCGCTCGGGGACGAGGACGCGGCGCAGCTGACCCTTGCGCCGCTGGAGCCGTACTGTGAGGCCTGTTCGCGCTACCTGGACAGCATCAGCCTCTATACCCTGCGTGCGATAGCGCGCTCGAGGCAGAAGGACCGCGAGTGGAAGAAGGACATGAAGCGCGCGCTGGATACGGCGTCGGAGTTCGGCTTCATACGGCCCTTGAGCCAGTATGGCAGCGCGGTGCTGCCGCTGATACAGGGCTGCGGCTGGACCGGCCACACGGCCTACAGGGAAAAGCTGCTGGCGGCGGCGCAGGAGCAGGCGGTGCTGTACCCGGACTTCCTGCGGCCGAGGCGGCAGATGACCGGGCCGCTGTCCGCCACGGAAAAGCAGGTGCTCCGGCTCATCTGCGCGGACAAGAGCAACGCCGAGATAGGCGAGGTCATGGGCATCAAGCTCGCGACGGTGAAGGTACACGTCAGCCACATCCTGATAAAGCTGAACGTGAACCGCCGCAGCGAGGCCAAGACCGCCGCCGAAAAGCTCCGCCTCATCTGAGCGGAGGCGCAATGGATAGTAAAAGAGAGGGGCAGGGCCCCTCTCTTTTTTGCTCTATTTTGCTGTATTTGGTCGTGTTCAGGCGTGTTTTGCGTTGACGGCGGCGCAGATACGGCGCAGGCCCTCCTCCAGCGTGGCCCGCGGGCAGGCCAGGTTCAGGCGGATGAAGCCGTCGGAGTTCTGCACGAACATGTTGCCGCCCTCGAGCAGCACGCCGGCCTTGTAGGCGAAGAACATGGGCAGGTCCTCGCCGGGCTCGAAGTAAGCGCCGAGGTCCACCCAGGCGAGGTAGGTCGCCTCCGAGACGCGGTATTTGGCGAGGGGCAGGTGCGCGGCCAGGTATTGGCCGACGAATTCAAAGTTGGCGTCGAGGTAAGCGCGCAGCTCGTTGAGCCAGGGCTCGCCCTTTTCGTAAGCGGCCTGGGCGGCGGCGATGCTCAGCGGGTTGTCGAAGTTGTAGTGGCGCTCGAGCCAGAGCTCGCGCAGCTGCCTGTCGCGGATGATGATGTTGGAGAGCATGAGCCCGGCGAGGTTGAAGGTCTTGCTCGGGGCCATGCAGGTGATGAGGCGCGGATAGTCCGGCATGAGCTTGCCGAGCGGCGTGTGGACCTGGCCGAGGCGCAGCAGGTCGCAGTGGATCTCGTCGGAGATGACCCAGAGGCCGTACTTTTCGAGTATGCCGGCGAGGCGCTGCAGCTCCTCGGGCTTCCAGACGCGGCCGCTGGGGTTGTGCGGGCTGCAGTGGATGAAGAGCCTGGTCTTGGGCTCGGCGCATTTGCGCTCGAGGTCGTCCCAGTCGATGCTGTAGCAGCCGCCGTCGTTTATGAGGTCGGAGCAGACGAAGCCGCGGCTGCTGTGGTCGGCGGCGTACTTGAAATAGGCGTAGGAGGGCGTGAGGAAGAGCACCTTCTCGTCTGGGCGGCAGATGTATTCGACGAGCTCGAAGAGCGCGGGGATGACGCCGTTGGACATGACCAGCTGTTCCTTGGGGAAGCTCCAGCCGTAGCGCCTGAGGCACCAGGCGGAGAAGGCGGCGTAGTACGCCGGGTCAGAAACGCGGGTGTAGCCGAAGATGCGCGCGCCGAGGCGCTCCTTGATGCCCTCGATGACGACGTCGGGCGTGGCGAATTCCATGTCCGCTACCCACATGCGGATAAATTCCTCGTCCTTATAGGGGAAGGTCATGCTCTCGTCCGCGTGGAAGATGTACTGGCGGAAGCCGTCGGTGTTCATGGCGTTAGTGCCGCGGCGGTCGATGACCTCGTCGAAGTTGTACATGTCTCAAGCCTCCTGAACAGATTTGCACTTATGGGCCAGGTATTCGATTACGCGCTTACGGGTGAGTATGCCGCAGAGGGTGCCGCGGCCGTCGATGATGGGCACGAAGTTTTGGTTGAGCGCGGCGGCGACCACTTCCTCGGAGCTGGCGTCGATGGGCAGGGCGGGGCAGAAGTCGCGGCGCACGAGGCTGCGGATGCGGTGCTGCTCCTGGGCTTTGAGGTCGGTGGTGCCGGTCAGCAGCAGGTGGCGGAGGAAGTCGCCCTCCGTGACGCTGCCGATGTACTGTTCCTGCTCGTTGAGCACGGGTATGGCGGTGAAGCCGTGTATGGTAAAGCGCTCGAGCCCCTGCCTGACCGTGTCGTTCTCGTGCAGAAACGCGGTGGAGACTTTGGGTATCATGAGTTTGGCAATATTCATGTCTTCCCTCCTATACCTCCATTATAGCAGACGCGGGAGGCCCCGGGCAAGACAAAGCGGCCGCAAAGGGCCGCTTTTGGGTCATATTTCGAGCACATAGCGCTCCCAGGCGTTGATGATGGTGGTCTCGCCGCGCTGGACGCTGCGGGGGATGTCGTAGCCGTAGTTCATGTGGACGTGGCCGTGGACGAGGTATTTGGGCTTGTAGCGGTCGAGGAAGGGGAAGAAGGCCTCGAAGCCGCGGTGGGCGTAGTCCTCGGAGTCGCCGAAGCCCCTGGGCGGGGCGTGCGTGAGCAGGATGTCCACGCCGCCGGCCATGCGCACGGCCAGCTCTGCCTTGAGCAGCCGCCAGCGCATCTGCCTTTCGGTGTACTGGTTCCGGCCTCCGCTGTACATGGCGCTGCCGCCGAGGCCGAGTATGCGCAGGCCGTTGACCGTGACGAGCCTGTCCTCGATGCACTCGCAGCCCTCGGGCGGGTTATTGGCGTAGCCGGTGTCGTGGTTGCCGTGGACGTAGAGCAGCCGGGCCCGGCCCATGGTCACGAGGAAGCTGAGGTATTTTGCGCTCAGGTCGCCGCAGGAGAGCATGAGGTCGTAAGCGCTCAAGCGGCCCGGCTGATAATAGTCCCAGAGATAGGGGCTCTCCCTGTCCGAGAGCAGCAGCAGCTTCACAGCAGCGTCCCCTCTTTCTCGGGCGGCAGCTTGTCGCGGTAGACGCCCTGGAGCCGCACGATGGAGCGGGACATGGGCAGCAGCTCGTCGTAGGCGGGGATGGAGCCGTCCACGCAGTCGCAGAGCCAGTCCATGTGGAGCACGTCCTCGGGGCTGAGCCAGCGGTTGCCGTCGCTGACCACGGCGCCGTCCTGGGAGCGGTACTTGCGGTGGAAGACCGTGAAGGCCCCGTCGATGAGCCCGCGGCAGAGTATGTTGGCCAGGCTGCGGACGCCGTCCGGCAGCTCGTCGTCGAGCTTGAGGCCGACGGTGCCGCTGCGCATGCCCCACCAGTAGTTGACGGCCTTGCCGCTGTTTTTGTAGTCGAGCGCTTCCCAGCCGCCGTGCATGATGGAGGAGACGAGGCGGATGTAGAAGTTGCCCCAGTCCCAGTAGGGCGAGGCGAGGGGCTTGAGCACACGGCCGGGTGTGACCGCGCAGAGGCCCCAGCTGCCCTGCGGCTGGTTCGGGGTGGGAATATCGCGGTTGGAGATGATGTCCACGCCCTGCTCGAGCAGCTCGGTGACGGGGTCCTCGCTGACGCTGGACCAGGCGAGGCAGACCCTGGCGTTGGGGTTCGTGAGCTGCGCGCCGAGGGCGAAGGCGTTGATGCCGGCCGGGACGCCGAAGATGGGGTTGCTGGCGATGAAGCCGATGCGGTCGGCCTTGGTCATGGCCCCGGCGATGGCGCCGGTGATGAACTTGCCCTCGTAGATGCGGCTGTAGTAGGTGCGCACGCCGGGATAGGGCATGGCTACGGAGCAGTTGAGCACCTTGATATCGGGGTGTTTTGCGGCGAGCTTGCGGCAGGCGGAGATGAGCGGCGCGGTCGTGGCGAAGATGACCTCCGCGCCGTCCTCTGCGGCCTGTTCCATGACGGCGTCCACGTCGCTGTCGGGCTCGAGGTTGTAGGTGGAGACGGAGACTTCCCGGCTCATGGCCTGCTCGAGCGTGCGGCGGCCGAGGTCGTGCCCGGCTATCCAGTTGCTGTGGATGGGGTCTGGCCGGTTGATGAAGGCCACGTTGAGGTGGTTGGGCAGGAAGACCGAGCCGAAGATGCGGTTGAGTATGCCCTTGGAGGGCGCCTCCTCCGGGTCGTCGGTGCTGACCTCGATGGGCGCGGCCTGGGCCTTGGACTTGACATCCGACCAGACGGCGGAGAGGTTCTTGCCTATCTCCTGGACGGAGAGCTCCTTGAGCGAGGTGATGGGGTAGAAGTCCAGCCAGACGAGCAGGGCGTCGGCGGGCGTGATGGGCAGTTTTTTGCCGCCGAGCTTGTTGAAGGCGTCGCGGAAGTAGTGGAAGGCGGATTGGAACCTGCGGCGTTCGTCCTCGGTCCAGACGTGGTCGGGGTCGAAGCCGAGCGCGGCCTGGAGCTTGGCAAAGCCGCCCCTGTGGCTGAAATAGACCTGATACAGCCCGCTGAGGCGGTAGAAGTCCATGAACTCGTAGTAGATGACGACGGCCTCGTCGTCGGAGTAGGCGGGTATAACTCTTGTGACATAACCCGGCACGGAGGGCGAGCGGAAGCTCTTGAGCACGCTGACGCGCTTGTTGCCCTCCTGGACGTAGAAGCGGCCCATGTACTCGTAGCAGCGGACGGGGTCGCGTATGCCCTCGTCGCTCAGGTGCGCGGCGCACAGCTCGGTCCATTTCATGGCGAATTCGGAGTCGGGCGCGAGCAGGGGCATGAAGTCCGCGGCGAAGGCGGTGCGCCGTCCCTCGCCCTTGGTGCCGACGATCTGGTCGGAGGGGATGTTTATGATGCCGAGGTCCACCACACCGGCCACCATGGAGTCGTTGAGGATCTCGTCAAGGATCTGCAAATAGGGGTAGCGGCCGGCGAGGACGCATTCCCTGTAGGTCTTCTGCCCGGCCTTGAGCGCCTGGGCGTACTGCACTGTGGCTTCCGACTGGCTCAAAGTGCCGCCTCCTTCAAAAAATTCATACTGCCGAACCATTTTAGCAAGGCCTTGTGTATAAGTCAAGGGAAGCGGCGGGCATGTTTGGCTTGCAACGGGGCCTTCGGGGTCGTATTATTGTAGAAAAGGGGAATGGGGGATGGAGCCATGCGCAAACTTGCCTGTGCGTCGCTTTCGTTTGCCGCGGCCGCAGCGGCCTCGCACTATCTCCTGCCCCTCGGCTGGCTGCTGTGGTGTGCGGGCGGGCTCTGTGCCCTCAGCCTGCCGGCCTGGTTCCTGCCCTGGCCCGGCGTGCGCCTGCGCGCGCTGCTGATCTGCATATCCGCGGCGGCGGGGCTCTGCTGGTACTTCGGCTGCTGCAAGCTGTTCGTGCAGCCCGCGCAGGAGCTGGAGGGGCTGAGGCTCACGGTCACGGCGCGCGTGCTGGACTACCCGGCCCGCGACGAGGGCTACGCCTCTGTGGAACTGCGCGTGGAGCAGGACGGCCTGCCCCGCGTGAAGGCGGCCGTCTACGACTACGGCGGGCTGATGCCGGAGCTCAGGCCCGGCGACCTGGCCGAATTCCCGCTGGAATTCATCACCGCCCTGGAAAAGTACGGCGAGGATACGGACATCTTCTCCTCGCGCGGCATACTCCTGCGCGCCTACCTGGACGGCGAGGTGGAGGGCGTCCGCCGCGACGGCCGCAGCTTCCTGAGCTTCCCGATGGAGCTGGCGCAGCTGGTGCGCGGCGCGGCGGGCCGGGTCTTCCCGCAGGACGTGCAGGCCTTCATGCTCGGCCTGCTCATAGGCGACACCGCCGGCATCTACGACGACTACGAGCTGGATAACGCCCTGTCGATAGCGGGCATACGGCACATCGTGGCCGTCTCGGGCATGCACCTGTCCTTCCTCTGCGCCGTTGTGACGGCGCTGGCGGGCAAGCGCCGTGCGGCGGCAGCGGGCATCCCGGCGGTGATACTTTTCACCTTTGTGACGGGCTGTACGGCCTCGGTGGTCAGGGCCTGCGTCATGCTGGTGCTGGTCATGCTCGCGCCGCTGCTCCGGCGCGAGGCGGACGCGCTGACTTCGCTGTGCGCGGGGCTTTTGCTGCTGCTCATAGCCAACCCGCTCTCCATCGCGTCGGCGGGGCTGCAGCTGTCTTTTGCGTCCATGGCGGGACTGATACTGCTGACGCCGCGGGTGTATTTGCGGCTGGAAGCGCTGGTCTGCCGGCGCGGCGGAAGGCAAAAGCCCGGCCCGGCGGCCCGTTTCCTGCTCGTGAGCGTCTCGAGCTCGGTGGGCTCGATGGCCTTCACGACGCCGGTCGTCGCGCTGCTGTACGGCTATGTCTCGCTTGCGGCGCCGGTCGCGAACCTGGCGGCGCTCTGGGCGGTGTCCGTGGCCTTCGTAGGCGGCTACGCGGCGGTGACCTGCGGCCTGGTGTTCCTGCCTCTGGGCACGGCGCTGGGCTGGAGCACGGCCTGGTTCGCGCGGTATATCTGCTTCACGGCTCGGCTGCTGGCCTCGCTGCCGTACTCGGCGCTGTACACCGCGGACAGGCTGGTGTCCTGGTGGCTGGCCTTCTGCTACGCGCAGTTCGGCGCGGCCTGGCTGCTGCGCGACAGGGGCCGCGGTTTCCGTGCGGCGGCGCCCGTGCTGTGCTGCCTGCTGACGCTGCTGTTCGTGGTGCAGAGCGCCCGGGCGGAGAGCCTGGGCGAGAGCTCGGTGACGGTGCTGGACGTGGGCCAGGGCCTGTGCGTCGCGGCGGTACACGGCGAAGCGGCGGTGCTCATAGACTGCGGCGGCCAGGGCGCCTGGGACAACGCCGGAGACACGGCGGCGGAGTACCTGCTCGGCCTGGGCCGAAGGGGCATCGACGCCCTGGTGCTCACGCACCTGCACTCCGACCACGTCAACGGCGTCGGGCGGCTGCTCTCGCGCATCGAGGTGGGCGAGCTGTACCTGCCCTGGGGCGCAGACGACGAGGACGGGCAGCTGGAGGGCATACTTGAAGCGGCAGAGCGCAGCGGCACGCGGGTAAACTACGTCGCGGAGGACACGCTGCTGGAATACGGCGGGCTGCGGCTGGAGCTTTTCGCGCCCGTCGGCGCCGGGGACGAGAACGAGCGCGGGCTCATCGTGCTCGCCGGCACGGGCGATTTTGACGCGCTAATCATGGGCGACGCGGACATGGCTACCGAGCGGAAGTTCGTGCAGCTTGCGCAGCTGCCGGACCTGGAACTGCTCGTGGCGGGCCACCACGGCTCGAAGTATTCGACGAGCCTGGAGCTGCTGGAGGCCGCGCGGGCGGAGACGGCGGTGATCTCCGTGGGCTGGAACAGCTACGGCCACCCAGCCTGGGAGACCCTGCGCCGGCTCGAGCTGATGGGCCTTGAGATATACAGGACGGACGAGGACGGTTCCGTCACGGTGAGGACTGGTCACGATGGCAAAGAAGAATGAAAAAAAGCCGCAGAAGGCGGCGGAGCGGCTGAACTACGGCGAGATAAGCCGCGAACTGAAGTCCGGCGGGCCGCAGCGGCTGTACCTGCTCTACGGCGCGGAGGACTACCTGCGCGAGGCGTTTTTGGGCGAGCTGAAGTCGCTGTGCCTGCCGGACGGCGAGGACGATTTCAGCTACCGCCGGCTGGACGGGCGCAGCCTTGAGCTGCGGCAGCTTGAGGAGGCGGTGAACGCCATGCCCTTCCTGACGGAGCGGACGCTGACGGAGGTGCGGGGCTTTGAGCCCTCGCGCTGGCGCGATGCGGAGGCCGACGCGCTCGAGCGGCTGCTCTCGGACATACCCGAGTACAGCACCCTGGTCTTCGTGCAGGACGCGGGCGGCGAGCCCGACCAGCGGCAGAAGTCGGTGAAGGCGATAAAGAAATACGGCCGGCTGATAAACTTCACGGCGCAGGGCCAGAGCCCGCTGGTGAAGTGGATAGGCAAGCGTTTTGCGGCCCTGGGCAAGGCTGTGACGCCGGACGCCTGCCTGGCGCTCATCTATACGAGCGGGGAGCTGATGAGCGGGCTCATCCCGGAGATAGAGAAGCTGGGCGCGGGCGTGCGCGGCGACACGGTGACGGCGGCGGACGTGGAGCGCATGGCGCTCAGAAGGCCGGAAGCGCGCATTTTCGACATGACGGACTGCCTTGCGGCGCGGGACTTTGACGGCGCGGCGCGGATACTCGCCGACCTCATCGCGATGGGCGAGGAGCCCATCGTGACGGTGGCGGGCATAGGCACGCAGATGCGGCGGCTGTACGCGGCGCGGCTGGCGATAGACGAAAAGCTGGGCCCGGACTTTGTGAAGGAGCTCTACAAGATAAACTACGGCTTCATCCTGGACAAGCTGATGCGCGCGGCGCGCGGCTTCACGCTCGGGGCGCTTGCGGAGTCGGTGAAGCTCTGCGCGGAGACGGACTACGCGATGAAAAGCAGCTCCGTGGACGATACGGAGCTGCTGCGCGACCTGCTCATCAAGCTGGCGGCGGTGTCTGCGGCATGATAAGCGTGAAGGAGGTCATCGTAGTCGAGGGGCGCTACGACAAGAACACGCTCTCGCA
Source organism: uncultured Oscillospiraceae bacterium (assembly GCA_944387285.1). Lineage (GTDB taxonomy): Bacteria > Bacillota > Clostridia > Oscillospirales > Oscillospiraceae > Scatomorpha. The sequence goes on from CALXEH010000011.1 coordinate 20,003, forward strand.
GGTGTTCGACGCGGTGATAGTGGAGACGTCGGGCTTCGGCGTGTTCAAGGACAGGGAGAAGCTGGCGCTGCTGCGGCGTTTGGCCGAGGCGCGCGGGCTGGTCATCCTGACGGACAGCGACGGCGCGGGCCAGGTCATCCGCAACTACCTGAAGGGCGCGATAGACCCGGCGCTGGTGAAGATGGCGTATGTGCCGGAGCTGCCGGGCAAGGAGCGGCGGAAGTCGCGGCCCTCGAAGGAGGGCAAGCTGGGCGTGGAGGGCATGAGCCCGGAGACGCTCATAGCGGCCCTGCGCCGGGCGGGCGCCACGCTGGACGGCGCGGCGGCGACGCACAGGACAGGGGACATCACGAAGGCGACGCTGTACGAGCTGGGCCTGAGCGGCGGCGCGGGCAGCGCGGAAAGGCGGCGGGAGCTGCTCCGGCGGCTGGGCCTGCCGGAGAAACTGGGCGCCAACGCGCTGTTGGACGTGCTGAACGCCCTCTACGACGCGGAGAGCCTCAGAGCCGCTGTTCTTCGATGACCGCCCCGGCGATCATGGCGACAAGGAGTATGGCCTGGGGCAGGCGCGCGAGCTCCTGGGCGAGCTTGTATGTATAGGCGTTCCAGATGCTGAGCGGCCCGGTGCTCAGAAAGAGCAGGAAGGAGCAAAACAGCAGCACGCAGGACAGCTGCATGGCGCGCATGAGCAGTTCCCAGGAGAGGTCGCACATATTGAGCATACGCTTGAGTACCTTCAAGGCATCACCCCCAGCCCATTGTAGCGGAGGCCGCGCCGCCGGACAATGCAAAATATTTGGCGGGAAAGGTAAAAATGTTGTTTACCAGGGCGTCCGGACTGTGATATACTGTGTTATGTAAATTAGAAAAGTGGGAGGACCTGCCATGAAATGCCCGTTTTGCGGCTATACGGAGAGCCGCGTAATAGATTCCCGGCCCGCGGAGGAGGGCGCGACCATCAGGAGAAGGCGCGAGTGCCTGGCCTGCCAGAAGCGCTTCACTACATACGAGATAATTGAGCGCCTGCCCCTGGTGGTGATAAAGCGCGACGGCAGCCGCCAGACCTTCGACAAGCCGAAGCTGATAAAGGGCATGGTGCGCGCCTGCGAGAAGCGGCCCGTGGCTCTCTCCGCGCTGGAGCAGATAGCGGACGACATAGAGCAGGAGCTGCAGAGCGCGCTCGAGCGCGAGGTGAGCACGACGGAGATAGGCGAAATGGTCATGTCCCGCCTCAAGGACGTGGACGAGGTGGCCTATGTGCGGTTCGCCTCGGTGTACAGGTCGTTCAAAGATATCAATACCTTCATGGAGGAACTGACGAAGCTGCTTGAACAAAAGGAGGAATGAGCAGTGGCGACAGGCATCCGGCCCTGGCGGCCGGAGGACGCGCCTGCGATAGTCGAGGCGCTCAACGACCCCGGCGTGCGCGATAACCTGCGCGACGGGCTGCCCTGGCCCTATACCGCGGCCGACGCGCTCGAGTACATCGCCGCCATGCAGGACGAGGGCGCTTACGCCTTCGCCATCACTGAGGACGATGCCGCCGTGGGCAGCATCAAGCTCAGCCGGCAGGGGAATATCCACAGCCGCACGGCGGAGCTGGGCTGCTATGTCGTCCGCCGCCTCTGGGGACAGGGCATAGGCACCGAGGCGCTGAGGCTCGCGTGCAAATTTGCGTTTGAGCAGACCGACCTCATGCGCATATTCGCCGAGCCCTTTACGGAGAACGCCGCCTCGAGACGGGCGATAGAGAAAAACGGCTTCACACTCGAGGGCATCATGCGTAAGAACGCCGTGAAAAACGGCGTGGTGCGGGATATGTGCATGTACGCGCTGGTGAAGGAGGACGCGCGATGAACGCCTTCCTGCTCATCTTCGGCGCCGCCATACTGGCCGCCGGCATCGCGGCGGGAAGGTATTTCGGCAGGGGCAAGGGCTGGAAATGGGTCAACGTGACGGGTGACAGGGACAGGTACGACGAGAAGGCCGTGCTGAGGTTTTTATCGAAGAGCATGTACGCCCTGGGCGGCTGCTTCGGCGGCGGTGTCCTGCTCGGTGGAGCGCTGGACCTGCTTTGGCCCGCGTACGCGGGCATGGGGCTGACGCTGGGCGTGGCCGTGTTCATGCTGGTGTACATGAACACCGGCGGCAGGTTTTTGAAGAAGTGAAGATAAGGGGATGAGGTCCCCCTCGGCTGCAAGGCCGGAACCGCTTTTTTGAGCTGATGACTTCTGCGCGCGGCACGGGCTGTGCGCGGAAGCATCGGCTTTTTTGTTTTTGAGAGGTGTTGGATGTGAAGAAAACGCTCATACTCCTGCTCGCCGCCATACCGGCGGGCATCGCTGTCGGGGCGCTGGACGCGCTCTTCGGGCGGGTGCTGCTGTATATAGGCGCTGTCCGGGACGCGCATGTCGTGTGGCTCGTGCCCTTCCTGGGCGTCGCCGGGGCGGCGATGGCCTGGGCGTATAAGCATTACGGCGCGGGCTGTGAGGGCGGCATGGGCATGGTGTTCGCGGCGGGCCACGGCGAGCGGAAGGAAATACCCCTGCGCCTGGTGCCATTTGTGATGTGCGCGACCTGGCTCACGCACCTGTTCGGCGGCAGCGCGGGGCGCGAGGGCGTGGCGGTGCAGCTCGGCGCGGCGGTCTCGCACAGGGCCGGGCGCCGGCTGGGTTTCGAGGACGCGCCGCGGCTCATGCTGGTGACGGGCATGGCGGCGGGTTTTGCGGGCCTGTTCCGGACGCCATTTGCGGCGACGGCCTTCGCGCTCGAGGTGCTGACGGCGGGCCGGTTCGAGTACCGGGCTTTGCTGCCCGCCATGGCCGCCTCGCTGTGCGCGAACACGACCTCGGGCCTCTTGGGCTTGGAGAAATTCACCTTCGCCGTGGCGGAGTTTCCCGGCTGGGACGCGGCGCTGCTCATAAAGCTCGCGGCCCTGGGCCTCGCCTTCGGACTTGCGGGCGCTGCCTTCACATATCTGCTGAAAAAGTGCAAAAAAGAGGCGCAGGCGCGGCTGAAGGAGCCTGTGCTGCGCATATTCGTGATGGGCGTTGGACTGTCCGTTCTGCTGCTCGCGCTGTGGAAGGGCCGCTGCTGCGGCCTGGGCACGAACCTGATAAACGCGGCGCTCGGGGGCGGGACGGTGTACGCCTGGGACTGGGCGCTCAAGCTCGTGCTGACGGCGCTGACGCTCTCGGCGGGCTATCAGGGCGGCGAGGTGACGCCGCTGTTTTCGATAGGCGCGAGCCTGGGCGCGGCGCTGGCGGGCGTACTGGGCCTGCCTCTCGGCTTCACGGCGGCGCTGGGCTGCGCGGCGGTGTTCGGCTCGGCGACGAATACGCTCATAGCGCCCGCACTGATAGCGGCGGAGGTCTTCGGCTGGGCCTGCGCGCCGTATGCGCTCGCGGCCTGTGCCATAGCCTATGCGGTGAACGGCGGCCGCTCCATCTACGCCGGCCAGCGCCGGGCCTGAGGCGCAGACGAAAAACGCACCGCAGGGGAGCTCAAACTCCCGTGCGGTGCACTGCTATGCCCATGCTGAGGCGCTTTGAGACTTCGGTGTCCTCGAAATCCACGCCCAGCAGGTCGGATATCTTTTGCAGCCGGTATTTCAGCGTGCTGCGGTCGATGAACATGGAGCTCGCGGCGGGCGAGAGCCAGTTGCCGTAACGCAGATAGGCGTCGAGCGTCGCGAGGTATTCGGTGTGGTTGCTCTCGTCGTAGGCTGCGAGGAATTCGATCTCGGTCAGCTGCAGCACCTTTTTGCCCATGCGCTGGACAGCGCCGGAGACGATGAGTTCCAGGTACAAGCCGGAGGCGGCGGAGACGCCCTTGCGCCCGCGGCCGAGCGCGATCTTGAGCACCTGTTCGGCCTGTTTGCGGTAGCCGCCGCGCTCGTTGAGGCTGCGGAAGACGTGCGAGACGCCGCAGGTGAGGGCGTTGAGCTCGCAGAAATAGCGCAGCTTGTCGAGGCAGCCGCCGGTGCGGCCCTCGGACAGGCCGTAGATGAAGGCGTAGAGCGAGCCGCCGTCGCCGAGGCGGTAGGACTGCGGCAGCAGCTTGGCCAGGGCCCGGGACAGGGCGGCGAGCCGCCCCTCGTCGCCCGGCGGTTCGGGCCGCATGACGGCGAAGATGTAGTCCGGCTCGAGCCCGCCGGAGAGCCCGTCGAACCGAAGCTCGTAGAGGTTGCCGAAGATACTGCGGGAGATGTCGCCGCCGCCGAAGATGAGCTCTCGGGCGAGCCCGGCCTCGAGGTAATTGGCCTCGCGCGCCGGGGCCTCGGAGGAGGCGGAGCGGCTGAAAAACTCGCACAGCTGGCAGAGCCGGCGCAGCAGGGCGAGCGCGGCGTCGGTGCCGAATTCGGCCGGAAGGCTCAGGGAGACGATGTTCTGCGGCTCGCCGTGCTGCGAGGTCACGCCGCAGACGTGTATGCGCCCGCTGCCGTCGGCGTCGTAGATGATGGACTCGCCGTCGCGCAGGAGCGTGGCGGCCCTTTTGTCGCCGGTGAGGAAGCCCTCGATGAGCTCTTTCCTGAGCTTGTCCGTGTCCTCACGGTTCGGGCCGCTGTCCGGCACGCTGACCGGGGCCCTGCCGCCCGGGTCGAAGAGGGATATCCACGCGCCGGCGCGGTCGTGGAGCTCGCTTATGATGCCGCGGATGTCCATGCCGGCGGCGAGGCAGGAGAGGATGAGCGCGTCAAGATCAGCCATGTCTGTCCTCCCTGAGCAGTTCCGCCAGCTCGTGCATGTCGAGGCCGAGCTGAAGTTCGGGCAGGCTGTCGCCGCCCGAGATGTCCACTTCCAGCAGGCTCTCGATGCGCTTGATGCGGTTGATGACGGTGTTGCGGTGCAGGCCGAGCTTGTCCGCAACGGCGGCGTGGCGCTTGAAGCAGCCGAGATAACAGCGGAGCGTGTTGATGTAGTCGCCGTCGCCGGCGGTGTCCTCCGCGGCGAGCAGCTCTATGCCCTCGTGCCTGACGGCTTCCGGGCCGTAGAACTCGGCGGCGCAGCACTCGACTATCCTGACGTAGCTCTCGCTGAAGGTGCTGAGCCGGCCGGGCTCGCCGCCGCAGCCGATGGTCAGGGTGAGCATGGCCTGGGCCCTGCGCTCCGAGATCTCGGACAGCTCGCAAAAGCGGTCGGAGACGCCGCAGCACAGGCCGTAGGTCTCCGCGACGGCGCGGATATCGTCGAGGTCGGCGTCGCCTGCGATGCCGTATTGCAGCATGTAGAGGTGTTTTTCGGCGTCGCGGCAGCCGAGCCTGCGCTTTGCCGGGGCGCAGAGTATGCCGCGGATGTACTCGAGCGTGGACACGCCCGAGCCCTGCGCGGAGAGCATAATGAAGGCGTAGGGCGCGGGGAAGGAGGCGGTGAACTTGGCCGCCTCGCCGGGCTCGAGCTGGTTTTTGATGAGCAGTTTTTCGACGGTCTCGGCGTCGAGGCCGGAAAAGCTGGTCTCGCGGATGAGCAGGGCGGTGGCTTCTGAGAGCAGGTCGTTGGCGCGCAGGGCGTCCTCGGTCAGGACGTCCTCTATCATCGTGCCGCAGTAGGCGGCCAGCCTGCCTCCGACCAGGACGGGCCCGCAGGCCTGAGGGTAGCCGTCGCAGGTGCCGCTGTCAAATAGCAGCGAGCGCCCGTTGACGTACATCATTTCCTGATAAGCCAGGTATTTGTGGCCCAGTATCGTCCGCTCGTCGGCCCGGCCCTGGTTGACTATCCTGTCCCAGTGCTGATAGTAAAACGGGCGCTTGAAGGCGTAGGCCACCAGCCTGAACGAGGTGTCGAAGCAGATGAGCGGCAGCTCGATGCAGGCGCTCACCTCGGAATAGAGCTCGTCCAGGGAAGCCCGGCGCAGCACGGCGTCGAGCAGCACGGTATTGAGTCTGTCAAAGTCTATCCTGCGCATAACAGCCTTTCCCTATACGTCACGCAATTAACGAAGTCTTTAGAATATACTTTAATTTTAACAGCAAAGTCAAGCGGAAGAAAGTATGGCTTGCACAAGCAGCCGTGTGCAAAACGGACAAAGTGCGCCTGCTTCTTTCGCGTTTTTCACATTCCCGAAGCAAATCGCGAAAAAGCCCGGTATTTCGGGTTTTTTCCGCGCGGCTTGTGCAAAACGGCGGGGACGCCCGGGGCTAATCCCCTGAGCGTACAGTGAGATTTGCCATAGACTATGTTAAAGTATTGCCGAAGTAAGCAAAACCCTGACAAATCAAAAGATTGAAAGGAAGGCTGAACAATGGATTACAAGCTGAAAGACAAGGTAGTGCTCATAAACGGCTCCACCGGCGGCATCGGCCAGGCGCTGGCCCGCGCGTTCGCGGCGGAGGGCTGCAAGCTGGCGCTGGCCTCCACGTCGCAGGAGAAGCTCGACGCCTTTGTTCCCACGCTGGACATCGCGGCCGAAAACCTGAAGACCTTCGTCGCCGACGTGACGAAGCCGGAGGAGATCAAGGCCTATGTTGACGGCGCGGTGGAGTATTTCGGCCACATCGACATAGTCATCCCGAACGCGGGCTACGAGGGCGAGTACCAGCTCATCCAGGACGCCACCATGGAGAGCTGGATGAAGGTCTACAGCGTCAACGTCTTCGGCGTCATGTACCTCATGAAGTACGCGGCTCCTTACCTGATAGCGCAGGGCAGCGGCGCGGTCGTGACCATCGCCTCGAACGGCAGCTACACCACTGCGGCGGGCATGGCGGCCTACTGCTCCTCCAAGCATGCTGTCGCCGGCCTGGCGAAGAGCGTGGCGCTCGAGCTCGGGCCTCACGGCATACACTGCAACTACATCTGCCCGGGCGGCGTCGAGACCCCGATGATCCACAGGATCGAGAAGGCCACCTTCGGCGACACCAAGACCCACGAGGAGTGCGAGCAGATCTTCGGCGCCGCTTATCTGGACAAGCGCTACTGCCGTGCGGACGAGGTCGCGAACCTCGCGCTCTACCTCGCTTCCGACGTCTCGAGCCACATCATGGGCAGCGGCATCCGCATGGACGCCGGCATGGACGCCCTGTGCTGAGCAGTATTAACAAACGATAAATTTAAATTTTAGGAGGAAATAAAAATGTTTGATCTTCACGGCAGAGTAGCAGTAGTCACCGGCGCGTCCGCCGGACTTGGCAGGCAGTTCTCCCTGGCCCTGGCTCGTCAGGGCGCCGATCTCGCCATACTGGCAAGGCGCGAGTGGAAGCTCAACGAGGTCGCGGAAGAGATCCGCGCCCTGGGCGTGAAGTGCCTCGTCGTCCGCTGCGACGTCAGGCTGCCCGAGGACGTTGCGAACGCCGTCAAGGCGGTCATGGCCGAGTACGGCAAGGTCGATATCCTCGTGAACAACGCCGGCGGCGGCAAGAGCAAGGCGCTTGAGGACTTCCCCGAGGAAGACTGGATAGACACCGTCAACACCGACGTCTTCGGCGTCATGCGCTGCACCCGCGACTTCGGGCGCGAGATGCTCAAGGCGGGCTACGGACGCATAATCAACATCGCCTCCATCCTCGGCCACGGCGGCCTGCCTGAGATCCCCATCAGCGACTACGCCGCCAGCAAGGGCGCCGTCATCAACTTCACCCATCAGATGGCCACCGAGTGGGCTCAGAAGGGTATCACCGTCAACTGCATCTGCCCGGGCTTCTTCCCGAGCGAGGCCAACAGCCCCGAGGCCATGGCCGCGATGGACTACTTCATCAAGGACCGCACACCGATGGGCCGTCCGGGCCGCGAGGGCGAGCTTGACACCACCGTCGTCTACCTGGCTGCCGACGAATCCAGCTACGTGACCGGCAATATCTGCTGCTGCGACGGCGGCTGGACCGCCATCTGAGCCAAAAGGGAGGATATATAAACCATGTCTTGCTGCGATAAGAACTACGATTACAGCCTGCTCTGGCGTCCCATCGACATCAACAAGTGCCGCATCCGCAACAGGATAAGCATGTCTGGCATGGGCACCTTCACGCCGACCATGGCGGAGCAGTACGAGACCGAATCGGGCCTGCGCTACTACGAGGAGCGCGCGAAGGGCGGCATCGGCCTCATCCACACGGGCGCGTACTTCATCGACGAGAAGACCGCGCAGGGCGGCCGCACGCTTGATTTCTCGAGCGACAAGTCCATCCCGAGCGGCACTGTGCTGACCGAGCGCGTCCACCGCTGGGGCGCGAAGATGTTCGCGCAGCTCAGCTGCGGCACCGGCCGCAACGGCATGCCCCAGATAGGCGAGCGCGTGCCCATCTCGAGCTCCGAGAACCCCTCTTTCTACAACCCCTCCATGATCTGCCGCCCGCTGACCATCGAGGAGATCGAAGAGATGATGGAGCACTGGAAGACCGCCGCGCGCAACGCCATGAACATGGGCTTTGACGGCATCCAGATCCACGCCCACGCGGGCTACCTCATGGACCAGTTCATGAGCGAGATCTGGAACCACCGCAAGGACAAGTACGGCGGCTCCTTCGAGAACCGCTGCCGCTTCACCATCGAGACGGTCGACGCCATCAGGAGCGTCGTCGGCCCGAACTTCCCGATAACCTACCGCATTTCGCTGGACCACCGCTTCCCGGGCGGCCGCACGCTCGAGGAGAGCATGAAGATACTGGACGTGCTGGACAAGAGCGGCATCGACGCCTTCGACATCGACGCGGCCTGCTACGAGACGATGGACTACATCTTCCCGACTCGCTACACGGGCGAGGCCTGCATGGCCTACGTCTGCGAGGAGGCCCGCAAGCACCTGACGAAGCCCATCATCAACACGGGCAACCACAGCATGGAGAGCGCCGTTGAGCTGCTCAAGAGCGGCAACGCCGACATCGTGCAGTTCGGCCGCCAGTCGATAGCCGACCCGCAGTTTGCCAACAAGCTGCGCGAGGGCAGGCGCGAGGACGTGCGCCCCTGCATCGTGTGCAACGAGGAGTGCATAGGCCGCATCTTCGGCCGCCTGACCCAGCTGAGCTGCACGGTGAACCCGTCTGTCGGCTTTGAGAGCTACATGGAGGTCAAGCCCGTGAGCCAGCCGACGAACGTTGTCGTCATCGGCGGCGGCCCCGGCGGCCTCGAGGCTGCGCGCTGCGCGGCGGAACGCGGCTGCTCCGTCACCCTGTACGAGAAGGCGGACAAGCTCGGCGGCACCTTCCTCACCATCGCCACGGGCGACTTCAAGTGGAGGATACCGCAGCTCATCAAGTGGTACGAGGTACAGCTGAAGAAGCTGGGCGTGAAGGTCGTGCTGAACACCGAGATCGGCGCCGACGACCCGCTGCTGAAGTCTGCTGACGCCATCTTCGTCGCCACGGGCTCCAAGCCCATCCTGCCGCCCATCCCGGGCATCGAGAAGGCAGTGGACGTGGAGCAGGTGCATAAGAACGGCCTGCCTGAGGGCGAGAAAGTCGTCATCTGCGGCGGCGGCCTGTCTGCCTGCGACACGGCCATCGAGTACGCCGCGAAGGGCGGCCGCAAGTTCACTATCGTCGAGATGCTGCCGCAGCTCGCCGGCGACGTCATGGTCGTGAACAAGATAAGCATCGACCGCCTGCTCAATGAGTACGGCGTGGAGCAGCTGGTGAACACGAAGGTCGTGGGCATCACGGACGAGGGCGTCGAGGTCGAGAACGCCGAGGGCAGGAAGGTACTGCCTGCGGACGTGGTAGTCGGTGCGTTCGGCAGGGCGCGCAGCCTTGAGCTGGCGGACGCCATACAGGACAAATACCCGATGAAGACCACCATCATCGGCGACTGCATGAAGCCTGCGAAGGCCGGCGGCGCCATCCGCGAGGGCTTCTACGCGGCGATGGCTCTCAAATAAGCAGCTTGTCAAGCCAAATACCCCCGCGCGTTCCAGCGCGGGGGTATTCTGCAAAGAGAGAATCTAAGGAGGGAAAAACTTGAAGGAGAACGGCAAATTTTTCGGCTACAAGGCCGCGATAGGCGCGTTTTTGGTCATGTTCGTGAACCTTGGCGCCTGCACGACCCTGGGCATCTTCCTGACCTCGCTGTCCGAGTACAGCGGCTGGGACCTGGGCATGGTGGGCTACATCGGCACGGTCAACACGATAGGCAACGTCATATTGAGCATCGTTGCGGTCAAGGCCCTGAGCAAGTTCGGCGCGAAGGTGACGATGCTGATATCCATCATAGCCTGCGCGGCGCATGTGCATTTTTACACGTTTGCCACTCCCGGTGCGAATGTCTCGAGCCTGGCCTTCTACTACATAGCGGGCTTCCTTGCGTCGTTTGCGATCACCTTCGGCACGCACGCGGTGTGCTCTTCGGTCATAGCGGACTGGTTCGTGGAGAAGCGCGAGCAGATCTCCGGCATAGTGTTCTCCGGCGCGGGCTTCGGCGCGGCGATCTGGGTGTTTGCGGCGGGCCAGCTGTTCAAGGTCACGGATTATAAGAACTGCTACAGGATACTGTCCATCTTCATCCTGGCGATAGGCCTGTTTGCGGTGCTGCTGCTGATAAAGAGCCCGAAGAAGCTGGGGCAGAAGCCCTTAGGCTGGGACAAGGCGGGCGCCGGCGGCGCGGCGAGCGCGGCGGCGGAGGTGCCGGGCGTGAGCAAGGCGACGGCGCTGAAGTCCCCGGCGTTCTGGGTGCTTTCCCTGGCCCTGCTGTTCGTGTGCGTGAGCGGCACGGCGTACATGAGCTACGCCCCGTCCTGGTGGTCGGCCAACGGCATGGACGCGACGACCTCTGCCAACTGGAATGCTGTTTACCTGGTGCTGTCCGGCCTGGTACTGCTGGGCGTGGGCAAGGTGTTTGCGAAGACCGGCCCTGCGGTGTTCACGGTGATAGTGTGCATAGCGTTTGCGGCGGCCATGGCCTGCATGATCGCGCTCAACGGCCAGCCTGTGACGCTCATCATGGTGGGCTGCGTGCTGTTTGCAGCGCTGGCGTATCCTCTGAACGCGAGCATCCCCGGCCTGATCGGCCAGTCCGTGTTCGGCGGCAAGGACTTTGCGGCGATATCGGCCACGCTGATGACGGCGGTGTACGTCGGCCAGGCGCTGTGCGCGCCGATAATGAGCGCGTTCCTGGCCACGGAAGGCGGCATGAAGAGCGGCTGGATATTCTTCGGCGCCACCGCCCTGGTAGGCATGGTGCTCATAGTAGCGGCGATAGCGATATCGCCCATGAAAAAGGCGAAGTAAGAAAAGCAAAAGAAAAGCGGCAGGGCCTCGGCCCTGCCGCAATTTTTATTCCGCCGCCAGCCTGCTGAGCTTGTCCCAGCGCTGCTGAACGACCCGGCGGATCTCGTCGATGTCCGCCTCAGCCAGGTGCGCAAAGCGTTTCTGGCCGCGTATGAACTCGCCCACGTCCAGCGGCTCGCGCACTGCCCTGGTGGGCGCGGAGATCTCGAAGCGATAGTCGCGGTACTCGTAGAGCAGGAAATAGCGCGAGCGGACAGCGGCGCGGCCGAGGGCGATGCTGCGGCTGCCCTGACAGCCCCAGCCGGTGGGGCAGGGGTTGAGGATGTGCAGGTAGACCAGCCCGTCCTTTATCTGCGCGGCCCGCTGTACCTTGGCCACAAAGTCGGCCATGTATGAGGGGCTGAGCGTGGCCACATAGGCGGCGTTCTGCATGGCGAGCATCATGGGCACGTCCTTTTTGAAGTTGAGCTTGCCCCTGCCCAGGCTGCCGACGGGCGTGGTGGAGGTGCTTGCGCCGTGCGGCGTGGTGCCGCTTTTCTGGAAGCCGGTGTTCATGTAGGCCTCGTTGTCGTTGCAGACGTAGATGATGTTGTCCTTGCGCTCGGCCGCGGCGCTGAGCGCCTGCAGGCCGATGTCAGCGGTGCCGCCGTCGCCGGCGTAGGCGACACAGTGTACGTCCGGGTCAACAAGGTCGTAGGCCGCCTTGATGCCGGCCAGCATGGAGGCGGAGTTGCCCAGCTGCGGCATGGCGCAGGGCACCTTGACGCCCATGCTCTTGTTCCAGCCTCCGACGCCTGCCCCGGCCATGCAGCCGGGCGGCACGACTAGCACGGTCTTGCGGCCAAGGCACTTGAGCAGTACCCTGAGCGAGAGCTCGGCCATGCAGCCCTGGCAGGCCGAGATGCCGGGCGAGACCAGGTCTTCGCGCGAGGCCAGATAGTCCACAGTGTTCATTTCCCCAGCTCCTCTCCCAGAAAGTCCTCGTTCATCCAGTAGGCCCCGTCCTTGAGATAGGCCGGCGCATCCGCCAGCATCTCCGCGGCCCTGACGACGTATTCCGTGCGCAGGTCGAGCCCGCCCAGACCGCCGATGAAGGAGAGCACGGGCAGCTCCACGCCGTGCGCGCCGCAGGCGGCGGCCAGCTCCACCGACAGTACGCCCCTGTCCCAGCCGAAGCTCACGCTCCGGTCGATGACGGCGCAGGCCCTGCGCCCGCGCAGCATGTCCGCCAGCTCGGCGTCGGGGAAGGGCCGCATGAACCTGAGCTTGAGCAGGCCCATGCGCAGGCCTCTTTCGCGCATTATGTCAACCGCCACGCGGGCGGCGCCGGTCGTGGCGCCCATGGTGACGAGCACATAGTCTGCGTCCTCCATGCGGTAGCTGCCGAGCAGCCCGCCCCAGTCGCGGCCGAAGCGCGCGGCGAATTCGCGGTTGGCGTCGGCGATAACGGATTTGGCGTGCTGCATACAGGCCAGGTGGTCTTCGCGGTAGCGGATGAGGAAGCTGCCCACCGTGTTGGGGTCAACGATGGCGGGCTCGTTCACATCGAGGTATTGCGGCAGGTCGATGGGCGGCAGGTAAGCGTCCACCTCGCTGGGCTCGGGCAGTTCGACGCGCTCGGTCTGGTGCGAGAGGTAGAAGCCGTCGTAGCAGACGTTGATGGGAATGAGCACGCCGTGGTCTTCGGCGATCCTGTAGCCCTGGATGACCATGTCGAGTATCTCCTGGTTGTTCTCGCAGAAGACCTGCATCCAGCCCGCGTCGCGCACGGACAGCGCATCCTGCAGGCCGCACCAGACGGTGCCAGGGGAGATCATCTCGCGGCAGGCGAGGGTCATGACCATGGGGAAGCGCATGGTGGACATGCTGAAATAGGGCTCGTACATGTAGGCGAGGCCCTGGCCAGCGGTGGCGGTGAAGACGCGCTTGCCGAGCATGGCGGCGCCCTTGACCACACTCATGGAGGAGTGTTCGGATTCCACGTCCACGACCTTGGAGCCGAGCTTGCCGTCGGCGACCATGGAGGCGAGCAGTTCCACGACCACGGACTGCGGCGTGATGGGGTAGGCAGCGATTATGTCGGGCCTGCACAGCCTGACGGCCTCGGCAACACATTCGTTGCCGGTCAAAGCGTCGATCATGGACATCATCGGGCCTCCTTTATCCAGTCTATGGCCTGTTTTGGGCATTCCTCGCGGCAGATGCCGCAGCCCTTGCAGTAGCTCAGGTCGATGACGATGCGCCCGTCGGCCTTGCCGATGCAGCAGAGCGGGCAGTACAAGAGGCAGGTGCCGCAGCCAACGCATTTGCTGTAGTCTATCTGCGGCCGGAAAGTGCGCCAGGCCGAGGTCTCGAGCGTGTAGAGCCCGCTTTTGCCCCAGACGACGCGGTATTCGTTGTCGTTCATGGCTTTATCCCTCCTTGAGCCTGAGCACCTGCGCCGAGCCGAAGCCGGCGCGGAAGGCGCGCTCGTTCTTTTCGCCGTATTTGCCGCGGATGAGCCCGGCGAGGATGTCCGCGTCCACGCCCGGCATGGTCCTGGCCAGGGCGCCGAGCATGACGGTGTTGGGTATCTCTGCGCCGATGAGTTCGCGGGCGATGTCGGTGGCGTCCAGGAGCGTACAGACGCCCGCCTGGGGCGGCAGGGCGAGTTCCCGGACGTCCAGGGCGGTGTTGAGCACGACGAAGCCGCCCTCGCGCAGGCCCTCGAAGACCGGCACGGCGCGGATGAGGCTGTCGTCGAGTATGACTACGCCGTCGGGCTCGTAGACCTGTGTCTTGGGCCAGATGGTGCCGCTGTCCATGCGGAAGTAGCCGAAGACGGGCGAGCCCTTGCGCTCCACGCCGAAGGCGGGGATAAACTGCGCATAGCCTCCGGCGGCCACGACCGCCTTGGCCAGCAGCTGCGCGGCGTTGACGGTGCCCTGGCCGCCGCGCCCGTGGAATCTTATCTCCAACATATTTAGCCTCCTTTACTATGCCTGGCCGCCGAGGCCCATTTTCTGTTCGCGGAATAGCCTGGCGTCCATGGGCCTGAGGTCGGCGGCGATGGCCGGGCGGAAGGCCATGCGGCCCAGCACGTCTCGCTCGAGGTCTGCGCCGGGCGCGAGTTCGGTGAGCGTGACGCCCTCCCCGCGCAGCTCGAAGACGGCGCGTTCGGTGATGTACATGACCTTCTGGCCCTTGCGGCGGGCGTAGCTGCCGGAAAAGGTGATCTGCTGCACCCTGTCCACGAACTTGACGCCCGGGCCGTCGCTGATGATATCCAGCCTGCCTCCGCCTATCTCCAGGGTCTGGGGCCCGGAGGTGAAGGAGAGCATGAAGCAGACCTTGGGGCTGTTTTGCGAGATGTTGATGAAGCCGCCGGGGCCGGTGCAGCGCGTGCCGAATTTGGAGACGTTCACGTTGCCGTCGCGGTCCACCTCGGCCGCGCCGAGGAAGGTGGCGTCGAGCACGCCGCCGTCGTAGAGGTCGAAGGTGTCGGGTATGCCGATCACCGCCTCGGCGTTGACGGAGCCGCCGAAGCCGACGCCGGCCTCGGGCACGCCGCCGATGGGCCCGGATTCGAGGGAGAGGGTCATGCTTTCGGCGATGCCCTCCTCGTTTGCCACGTTGCCCACGCCGGAGGGGATGCCGATGCCGAGGTTGACGAGGCAGCCGGGCCGCAGTTCCATGGCGCCCCTGCGTGCGATGACCTTGCGCAGGCTGAGCCCGAGCGGGGCGATGGAGCCCACGGGCTTTTTGACCTCGCCGGCGAGCTCGGGCCTGTAGACGGGCGCGGCGTAGGACTGCATGTGGAATTCGGGCGGCGACTTGACGACATAGTCCACGAGCGCGGCGGGTATGCGCACCTGCCTGGCCGGCAGGCTGCCCGCCTGGACGACGTCTTCGACCTGGACGATGACGGTGCCGCCGCAGTTTTTGACGGCCGCGGCGATCTCGAGCTGCGCCTCGACCAGGGCCTCGTGCGCCAGGGAGATGTTCCCGCGCTCGTCGGCGTAGGTGCCGCGGATGAGGCAGGCGTCGAGCGGGAAGCTGCGGTAGAGCAGGAACTCCTCGCCGTCGAGCTCGATGAGGCGCACTATCTCGCGGCCCTGCGCGGCGGCCTTTTGGTTGGCGGCGCAGCCCTCGATGCGCGGGTCGGCGAAGGTGCCGAGCCCGACGGGCGTCAGCACGCCGGGCTTTTTGCCGGCGATGGCCCTGAAAAGGTGCATGACCACGCCCAGGGGCAGGGTGAAGCCTGCGATCTCGTTGGTGCCGACGAGCGTGGCGATGTCCGGCGGGTTGCCGATGTGCCCTGCGATGATGGTGCCGATGAGCCCGCGCGCGGACAGGCGGCTGAGGCCCATGCCGTTTTCCTTGTCGAAGTTCCCGGCGCTGATGCCGGTGAAGATGGTAATGCCGCGCGGGCTGCCGCAGCCGGCATAGCGCTCTGCCACGGCCTGGAGCAGGTAGTCGGGCGCGCTGTAGGCCCCGAAACCGCCGAGCGCCACGGTCTGGCCGTCGCCAATGAGCGCCGCCGCCTGCGCGGCTGAGATTATCCGCATGTTAAGACCTCCCCTGATAAAAGGGAATCGGGCGCAGCCCGACTCCCCTCTGAACTTATTCGCCGCCCAGCCGTTCCAGCTTTTCCAGATACTCGTAGCGGCTGATTATGCGCTCGTTCGTCTGCGCGGTGAGCTCGCCGACCGCGGTGCGGAAGCGCTTTTGCAGCTTCATGTAATCCTCGGCGTGGCCGAGCTTGGAGGGCCTGCGCCCGAGCTTGACGCGGCCGTTTTCGTACTCCATGAGCACCCATGCGCCGCTGTCCACGCCCTCGCGCGCGAGCTCGATGGTCTTGGAGGAGTGGTAACCCCAGCCGGTGGGGCAGGGGCAGTGGATGTGCAGCACGCGGCAGCCCTTTATCCCCTTGGCCTTTTTGACCTTGCGGCGCAGGTCGCCCAGGTCGGCGACCGAGGCCGTGGCGGCGTAGGGCACGCCGTGGGCCATGACGATCTGGATGAGGTCCTTGCTGCCTACGGGCTTGCCCGCCGGGGTGGTGGTGGTCGAAGCGCCGAGCGGCGTGGAGCTGCTGCCCTGGATGCCCGTGTTCATGTAGGCCTCGTTGTCGTAGCAGATGTAGAGTATGTTCTCGTTGCGCTCCATGGCCCCGCTCAGGGACTGCAGGCCGATGTCCACCGTGGCCCCGTCGCCGCAGAAGGCGCAGACCGTGGTGTGCTCGTTGCCCTGATGCCTGAAACCCGCGGCGATGCCGGAGGCAATGGCGGCGGAGTTCTCCAGATTGCCCTGGATGCCCGCCAGCTTCACCGCCGCCTCGGGCCCCGTGCCCGAAAACAGCGCCGCACAGCCGGGCGGGATGACCAGTACCGTGTCCTCGCCCAGTACGTCCAGTACGTTGCGGATGATGAGCTCAATGCCGCAGCCCTGGCAGGAGCTGACGCCGTGAGTCACCAGACCCTTGGATGCAGCCATCATTTTCAGCATATTATGTCAACCTCCCTCAAGGCCATCGGGTCGCCCTTCAGGTCGAACCAGGTGTTTACGCTCTGGGCCTGGCCCTCGAAGACGTCCAGCAGTTCGGAGTAGAGGCCCTTGAACGCGCCGTCGGAGATATCGCGGCCGGCGAGTCCGCCGACGAAGCTGAAGACCCGGCAGCCGGCGCCGCGCAGGGCGGCGGAGACTTCGGTGGCGGCGGGCGGCTGGGCGGCGCCGAGGCCGGCGGAGCGGTCCACCACGCCGACGACGGGCACGTTTTTGAGCGCCTCGCGTATCTCTCCGGCGGGGAAGGGGCGGAACATGCAGATACGCAGCAGGCCGGCCTTGACGCCCTGGCGGCGCAGCTCGTTGACGGCGAACTTGGCCGTCCCGGACATGGAGCCCATGGTGACGAGGGCGATGTCGGCGTCGTCGAGCAGGTATTTTTCCACGGTGCAGGGCCTGCGGCCGAAGCGGCGGCCGTACTCGTCGAAGACCTCGCGGGCGACGTCGGCGGCGCGCTCGAAGCCGACTTTCTGCTGGTAGCGCATTTCGGTGTATTCGCTGGTGGGGCACAGGTCGTTCACGAACATGACGTCGGTGGGGTCGATGTACATGTTGCGCCGGACGTAGGGCCCGACGAAGTCCCAGGCCTCCTCGTCGGTGGGCGCGCTGACCTTCTGCATGGAGTGCGAGAGGAAGAAGCCGTCGAGGCAGACCATAGAGGGCGTGAGCACGTCCTGGTGTTCGCTGATCCTGTAGGCGCAGAGGGTGAGGTCGAGCACTTCCTGCACCGTGCCGCAGTAGAATTGGAGCCAGCCGGTGTCGCGCTCGGCCATGGTGTCCTGGTGGTCGCACCAGAGGCTCCAGGGGGCGACGAGGGAGCGGTTGACGACGGGCATGACCACGGGCAGCCTGCATCCGCTGGTGACGCCGCAGACCTCGTGCATGAGCGCGAGCCCGACGGAAGAGGTGGCGGTGGCGACGCGCACGCCGGTGAGGCAGGCGCCGACGCAGACGGACATGGCGGAGTGTTCGGACTCGACGCGGATGTACTCGGCGTCTATCTGGCCGTTGGCGACGCAGTCGGAGAGCTTTTCGGCGATGGAGCTCTGCGGCGTGATGGGATAGGCGGCGATGACGCCGGGCCGGGCCATGCGTATGGCCTCCACGGCGGCGCCGTTGCCGTCAAACATCCTGAAGGGCATCAGTGCTCACCTCTTTCTTTAACAAGGCTCAGGGCATTTTTGGGGCATTCGTTGACGCAGATGCCGCAGCCCTTGCAGTAGTACCAGTCGAAGACGACGGGGCAGCCGTCCCTGCTGACGGTGATGCAGTCCGTGGGGCAGCTGCGCGCGCAGGTGCCGCAGCGGATACATTTGGATTCGTCGAGCTGCGGCCGCTCGAGGCGCCAGCTGCCGGTGTTGGCCGCCGTGAACACCACGGAGCAGGGGCCGAGAATCCTACGCTTTGCGGGTGTGCTCGTAGGCGTCTCTCGCTGCGTTGACATTAACTTCACCAACCTTTCCAAAGCTGTCTGCAACCGCCTTTTCCACGGCCTCGATGCTGACCAGGCCGGTTTTGGCGAGCGCGCCGAGCATGGCGCTGTTAGGTATAGAGAGCCCCATGTTCCGCTCGGCGGCGGCCGTGGCGTCGCAGACGTAAATATCGCCGAAAGCGCCGAGCTGCCGGTAGCGGCTGACATAGTCCTCGCTGCCGGAGTTGAGGACGAGCACCGTACTGCCGGTGCAGCCCTCCGTGACATCGACCTTTTTGTCGATGATGCCCTCGTCCATGACCACGACGATATCCGGGTCGTAGACGTAGCAGTTGAGCAGCACGGGCTCGTCGTCAACGATGATGTGGGCGAAGACGGGCGCGCCCCTGCGCTCGTGGCCGTAGGCCGGGACCGTAATGGCATATCTGCCCTCGAACAGGGACACGGCCTCGGACAGCACCTTGGCGGCCGTAACGGCGCCCTGGCCTCCGATGCCGTAGAATTTGAGCTTTACCATCCCGAACAAGTACCCCCTTTGTGAAAAGATTCTGTATATGAATTAATAATTCATCGAGTGAAATTATAGCCGGACATAGGGCCCGAAATGGGCGAAGCAAAGCCAAAATTCTGAAATTCTGCCATTGCCTCAGGGACAGGCTGTTGCTTTTACTGCGGAATATGATAAAATAATCAAAAAGCGAAGTTATGGAGGCGGCCTATGGAAGGCGTAAACGATAAGTACATATTGCAGTCGGTGGGCAACGCGCTGGACATACTGGACCTGCTGACGGAACATGAGGAGCTCAGCGTACCGGAGGTCTCGAGGCTGACGGGATTAGGCAAGAGCTCCGTTTTTCGCCTGCTGGCGACGCTGGAGAGCAGGAATTACGTCCGCAAGACGGAGAATGCGAAGTACCGGCTGGACATAAAGCTGACTGCGATGGGCAACACGGTGCTCAACCGCATGGAGATAATAAACTATGCGCATCCGCATTTGATGGAGCTGACGCGAGTATCGGGCGAGACCTCGCACCTGGTGATCTGGGACCGCGGCACGAATGTGCGGTTTGTGGACAAGGTGCTCAGCAGCTCGATGATAAGGATGGACTCGTGGGTCGGGTTTTGCCGGACGGCGCATCTGCTGGGCAGCGGCAAGGCGCTGCTGGCGTTCCAGAGCGAGCAGTTCCGGCGCAATTACATGAACACGGTAGATTTTTCCCCGCTGACGGGCAACTCGATAGTGACGGCGGCGCGGCTGGAGGAGGTACTTGCGCAGGTGAGGCAGCAGGGCTACGCCTGCGACGAAGAGGAGAGCGAGATAGGCCTGTACTGCCTTGCGGCGCCGGTGCGGGACATGAACGGCGACGTAATAGCCGCCGTGAGCATCTCCGGCCCTGCCGAGCGCATGAAAGAAAACCGCGAAAAAAACATAGCCCTGGTAAAACAAACCGCCCAGGACATAACCAAATCCATAAGCTGATGCGGCGCCTGCGTTTTAACGGATGCCCATCCCGAGGGGGATGGGCATCTTTTCTTTCCCCGGGTCAGTCCTTCTTGAAGAAGGCCTTGTAGACGCCGACGGTCAGCAGGGGCACGGCGAAGGAGATTATCATGCCGTAGGACATGGCCGTGTAGCCCTTGTTGACGAGGTCGATGATGCCGAAGCGGCTCATGACGACGGCGCCGATGAGGTAGGCCAGCGTGATGATGACGCGCGTGCGGCCCTTCATGGGCGGCTTGTTTTTCTCTGCGAGCTGCTTGTCGATGCGGTCGGTGAGGCCGTTCATGACGCCGACGGTCGTGGCGATAAGAGTCCAGCCGGCAATGAGACCGAATATGATCACGACCACGGTGTTGACATCCATCATCATGATGAGCCAGGGCACGCCCGCGCCGAGCACGCTCTCGGAGGGATAGTAGGCCATGAGGGCCAGATAGGTCAGGACCCAGGGGATAAGGATAATGAAACCGGCCAGGAAACCGGAGAGCAGGGCCTCTTTCCTGGTGTGGAGCTTTTCGCAGGTGAAGAACGCGGTGGTAATGGGCTGGATATTGTAGCCGACATAGATGATGCCGACCCAGATCATGGCGAAAGCGCCGGTGCTGCCCGCCTGGACATAGCTGACGTCGGTTTCCGCGAAGACGCGGGCGATGTTGTCGGTGCGGCCGGCGATGGCCATGATGGCGAAGGCGATGTAGCCGATGTAGAGCGCCAGGGCGCCCGCGACGGAGAACTTTTCGACGAGCTTCTTGCCGAAGAAGTTGATGATTGCGGACAGTATGATGATGACCACGACGCCGACGTAGTAGGGCGCGTTGAGCGTGGTCTCGAGTATGGTGCCGGTGGCGGAGGCCATGACCGACATGACCAGCAGGGAAGTGACGAAATAGATGATGTCGTAGAGGATGGACAGCGGGCCCGCATAGACCTTGAGGTGGCTGCGGTAGTCGTAAGCCTTGTACTTGCGCGCGATCTCAAAGGACACCATGCAGATGATGGAGAACACGAGGGCGATGGACAGCCCGACTATCCAGCCGCGCGCGCCGTATTGGCCGCCGTACTGGACGATCTCGCGTCCGGTGGCGAATCCGCCGCCTATGAGGACGGACATGAGCACGAAACCCGGGGAGGTACATTTGGCCAATGTGGCAAAAAATCCTTTCTTGTTATTCATTTTCCTTTCCTACTCCTTTCAGCTCCTTCTGTACTTACAGCAACATCTCACACATCCGGTCAGCCGGGTCGAGTATAGGCAGCCTTATCGTCTGCTCAAGTGCCTGCCTGATATAGGGGAAGTGCGTGCAGCCGAGTATCAGCGCCTCGGCGCCGGCGTGTTCAAAGAAATCCGCGAGGCTGGGCAGGGCGAACTTTTCCACTATCGCCATGGGCTCGGTCTTTTCCTCGACCTCTACCACCATGGGCAGCAGGCTCGCACCAATGACGGTACACTTGATGTTCGCGCCCATGATGGCCCGCTCGATGCCCGCCAGGCCCTGGTTGTTGCCGGCGATCACCGCAAGGCAGCCATACTCGCCGGCATAGCGGGCGTAGGCCATGAGCGGCGTTACGACCTTTACGCCGAGCTCGGCGGACAGTGCCGGCATGTCCACCGTGGAACTCAGCGAGTTGCAGTAGATCATAAAATCGTCCATGCCGTCGGCCAGGGCCTGCTTCATTATCGACCTTATCTTCTCAGTGCGGACTTGTTCGGACTGCATCTGGAATTCCGTCTGCTCCCTCGCCGCATAGGCAGCAGGATAGGCAAAGGCTTGGGCACCTCTGCCGGCCAATACGTCCACGCCCATCTGCGTGTCCACAGGACTGCCCGCTATTACGCCGATTTTCTTAGCCAAGTCTATCTCCGCCTTTCTAATAATGATTCGTTATGCGAATTACTAATCTCCGATATGAACTACTGATATAGTGACACAGACGATTTAATTTGTCAATGAGCTGGGGAAAATTCTCGCAGAATTACAAGAAACGGCGCGAAAATTCGGCGTTTTTCTCAATTCTGGCGGGCGGTGTTGACGCGGTGACGGTAGTTCGTTATAATAAGTACAACTTCATATAAGAAACGAATATGCCTTAACCAATTCACAAACAAGGAGGTCAAACAAATGGAAGTTCGCTATTCGGAGAGGGCCGGATTGTTCCAGGCGTCGGCCATACGGAACAAGCTCTTCGACAACCCGGAGATCATAACCTTCGCCGCCGGCAAACCTGAGGCCTCGCTCTTTCCCCTGGGCGGCATAGACAAGGCCCTGGCCGAGGTGATGGGCGGCGAGGGCAAAAGCGCGCTGCAATACGGCCCGAGCGAGGGCCTGGCCGGACTGCGCGAGCTGATTGCGAGCCAGCGCATGGCCGCCTGCGGCGTGACGACCACGGCCGACGACATCGCCCTCACCTCCGGCTCGCAGGAGGCCATTGAGCTTTCCGGGCGCATTTTCGTGGACGAGGGCAGCGCCATAGCCTGTGAGAACCCGAGCTATACCGGGGCCTTCGGCGCACTGGCGCCATACGCGCCCAGGTATGTGCCCATCTCCATGGACGAGGACGGCATGATAATGGAGGAGCTGGAGCAGGCTCTGCGCACGGACCCAGACATCAGGATGATATATACCATACCTGACTTCCAAAACCCGACGGGCGTGAGCATGAGCGTGGAGCGCCGCCGCAGGCTTGCGGAGCTGGCGGCGGAATACCGCGTCCCGGTAATTGAGGACTGCCCCTACGGCGACCTGATCTTCGAGGGCGAGCGCCGCCCGGCGGTCAAGAGCTTTGACAAGGAAGGCTGGGTTGTAATGCTCGGCTCCTTCTCGAAGACGCTCTGTCCCGGGCTGCGGCTGGGCTGGATCTGCGCCGGCAAGGAGATATTGGAGAAGTATGTGCTGGCGAAGCAGGGCATGAACCTCCAATGCGGCACGCTGGACATGTGCCTGGCCGAGCGCTACCTGAGCCTGAACTCGCTCGAGGAGCATATCAGCGCGCTGCAGGACCTCTACCGTGAGCGCCGCGATCTCATGCTCGACTGCGTAAAGAGGTATTTCCCGGCCGGTGTGCGCTGCACGCACCCGCACGGCGGCTTTTTCGTGTGGATGGAGCTGGACCCGGCCCTGGACACGGGCGCGCTGCTGCTGAAGGCGGCGTCGGAGTATAAGGTCGCCTACATCCCCGGCCGCAGCTTCTTCCCGAACGAGGGCAGCAGCAGCTTCATCAGGCTGAGTTATTCCTGCGTGGACCTCGCGACGATAGAGGAGGGCATGAAACGCCTCGGCGCCTTCGTGACCGAAGAATACAAGAAGCTCTGAGCCCATAACGGCAGACAAAGCGCCCCTGTACGCACAGTACGGGGGCGCTTGCTCGTGTGAGGCGCCTGTTTTCGCCGCTTTGCATAGGAAAGGGCGTCGAAACGGGCGGGAATTTGTGTTGCAGGCGGCGCGGCGGGCGTGATATACTGTGTAGGTCAAAAGATGCTGCCAAGCGTGACGCGCTCCATGGTGTAGAGGCTCGAGAGATGCGCGGCAAGCTTTTCGTAGGAGCCCGCGGCGCTGTCCGCGTCGCCGGAGCGCACATCGCTCATGAGCTCGAAGAAGGCGTCGGTCGTGCTGTCTATCTCCGAATGGCGGATGAAGATATGCGTGTAGCCGTCGGCGGCGAGCCAGGCGTCCGAGGCTTTTTCAAGCTCTGCTTCGGCGAGCTCGAAGCGTCCGGCTTCGCAGTAGGCGCGCGAGAGCTCCAGCGTCTCTGTCAGCTCGCCGGTGAAGTCCCGCAGATAGGCGAGGTTCCACCAGCTGCCGAGGGCGAGCAGGAGCAGCACTGCCCCTGCGATGAGTTCGCGTTTCATCAGACCGCCTCCTTCGGCAGGTAGTAGACCCCGCCCGCGCCGTCGAGCAGGAAGAGATAGACCTCGGACACCGCCGAGGCCCCGCGCCGCTTGAGCTCGCGCCGCAGCCAGACCTCGTCGCGGCCCGCCTGGCGGAGGTTTTCGCGCATGAGCTTGCCGTCGTTGATGAGTATCAGCGGATAACCCGTGTCCTGCGGCGTGAGGCCCATGTCCCGCGCGGTGAGCGGGCGGAACTCGGGGTAGAGGATGACGGAAAGCGTGCCGTCGGTCTCGAGCACGGCGTACTCGACCTGGGCCGCGTCGGTGACGCTCTGGGCGCGCAGCTCTTCGTAGAGCTCCTCGAGGTTGAGGCGGCAGCGGCGCATCTCCTTCTGGTCGATCTTGCCGCGGCGGATGAGGAAACAGGGCCGCCCGAAGAGCATGGTGCGCAGGCCGGCGTGACGCAGCGCCGCGCCGGAGATGAGCAGTTCGCAGCAGGAGAGCACGATGATGGGCAGAAGCCCGTTCATGAGCGGGATGCCGATGTCCTGCAGCGGATGCGCCGCGAGGTCTGCGATGAGCACGGCGATAGCGAGCTCCGGCAGTTCCAGTTCGCTGAGCTGGCGTTTGCCCATGAGGCGCATCGAAATGACGAGCGCGAAATATACGACGAGCGTTCGGATAATAATTATAGCCAAGCAATCACTCCCCGCATATATTTTTACCTGTATTGGAGGCTGTTATAAGTATGGAAGGGAACAAAAGGCCGG
>CALXEH010000012.1 GCA_944387285.1 uncultured Oscillospiraceae bacterium
ACCTTCAAGTCCGTCGGCCTGCCCATACTGCTCATCATCGTCATCCAGAGCAGTATCTGGATAAACTTCTCCGTGCCCTATCTCAAGCAGGCGAACCTCTTCTTCATCGCCTACCTCATAGTGAGCGCCATACAGATGGGCGCGAACATCGACTACGCCATCGTCATATCGAGCCGGTATTTCGATTTGAAGAAATCCATGCCGATTAAGGAGGCCATGGTCGAGACGCTCAACCAGGCCTTCCCGACCATCATCACCTCGGGCGCCATGCTGGCCTCGGCGGGCCTCATCATAGGGCGCATGACCTCGGACAACACCATCTCGTCCATAGGCACCTGCCTCGGGCGCGGCACGATCATCTCCATTTTCCTCGTCATGGGCGTGCTGCCGCAGATCCTGCTCCTGGGCGACCTGCTCATTGAAAAGACGGCCTTTGCCATCAAGGGCCCGGAGATAACGCACATAGAGGGCAGCACGATAAGGCTGCACGGCCGGGTGCGCGGCCAGATATCGGGCTTCATAGACGCGGACGTGCGCGGCGTCTTCCAGGGCAGCCTGCACGCCATGGTCGAGTCAGGGGCCATAGAAGTGGACGAGACACGGCCGGAGCTGCCGGCTTCGGAGGGCGAGGACACGCCAGAGGAGGAAAAAGACGATGGTGATTAAAAGGCTCGCGGCGCTTTTACTGTGCCTGCTTCTGCTGTTCGGGCTGCTGGGCAGCGCCTTTGCCGCCCTGGCGGACGGCGAGACGGAGGAGGCGCCCGGCGTCAGCTACTACATAAACGGCCTCGAGGACCTTTTGACCCTCGCTGACAGCTGCGCCGTGGACAGCTACTCGCAGAACGTCACCGTCTACCTCCAGACCGACCTCGACCTCACGGGCTCGGGCTTCGACTCCATCCCGACCTTCGGCGGGGTCTTCGAGGGCGGCGGGCACACGATATCCGGGCTTAACCTCACGGCGAACCGCTCGCACACGGGCTTTTTCCGCTACATCCAGCCCGGGGCGGTCGTGAAGGAGCTGAACGTCTCCGGCGAGGTCCGGCCCGGCGGCTCCGCGCAGTACGCGGGCGGCATCGCGGGCAACAACGCGGGCACCATAAAGGACTGCTCCTTCGCCGGCGAGGTAGAGGCCCTCACCTCCACCGGCGGGCTCGTCGGCGCCAACGAGAAGACCGGCGTCATCGAAAACTGCCGCATGAGCGGCACGGTCACGGGCCAGCACTACACCGGCGGCATCGCGGGCCAGAACCTCGGCAATATCACCCGCTGCGTCAACTCCGCGGCGGTCAACACCACCAGCCAGGAAGTCTCCACCGACCTCACCGGCCTGTCCGTCTCGAGCCTCGACTCCACCACCGAGCTCATAAACGACTACACCGACACCGGCGGCATCGCCGGCTTCTCCTCCGGCGTCGTGAGCGCCTGCGTGAACCGCGGCTCCATAGGCTACGAGCACATGGGCTACAACATTGGCGGCATCGTGGGCCGGCAGTCCGGCTACGTCGAAAACTGCACGAACAGCGGCAGCGTGCTCGGCCGCAAGGAGGTCGGCGGCATCGTCGGGCAGATGGAGCCCTACCTCACCCTCGATCTGTCGGCGTCCTCGGCCGAAAACCTCTCCATAGAACTCAGCAAGCTCCACGACCTGCTCGACGTCGCGCTCCTGAACGCCGGCGACAGCTCCACTAACATCACGGACCGCCTGAACACCGTCTCCGGCTACATGGGCAGCGCCTCCGAGGACCTGGCGTACATCGCGGGCGAGACCGTGGACTTCGTGGACAGCACCGTCGCCTCACTCAACGAGATACTCAGCCGCATCGACTACGTCTCCGACAGCGCGCCCTATATCCTGGGCGACGTGGAGCTCGCCGGGCGGCATATCTCCGAGGCCATGGGCTGGCTCGGCGAGGCCAACAACGACCTGGCCGTCATAGGCAAAATGCAGGGGAACACCTACGACGAGACTGACCACAAGCTCCTGAGCGTCACCACCGGCACCGGCGGCAGGGCCAGCCTGAGCACCTCCAACCCCGCGGCCGGCAGCACGGTCGAGGTGTCGCTCCTGCCCGACGCGGGCTACGAGGTCGGGAATATCGAGATAGTCGACGCCGACGGCTATGCCGTGGGCTACATATACGACGATGTCACTGGCACGGTCATCTTCACCATGCCCACACTCTCGGGCGACCCCGTGAACGACCCCGTGAACGCCAGGGCTAAGAACACCGTCGTGCGCGTGAGCTTCGTGCCGGAGGCGACATACTTTGAGAATACGGGCAACACCCTGCGCATCAGTACGGGCGCGGGCGGCACGGTGACTGCGGACAACTATGCCCCGGCGGCGGGCATGCAGGTCACCCTGTACGTCGGCACCGAGCGGGGCTACGAGCTCTCCGGGCTGTATGTCACGGCCTCGGACGGCACTTCGCCGACACTCGCGCGGCTCGACGACCTCGGGACGATGTACAGCTTCACCATGCCCGAGGGCACGGCGGATGTCACCGCCACCTTCAGGCGCGGCAGCGACTGGGACACCGTCGCCGACGCCGCCGATACCATAGGAGCGGCGGGCGACCAGCTCGGCACGGCCTTCGACAACGCCTCGGCGCAGTCGCAGGTGCTCATGGCGAAGCTCAACGAGCTGCTCAACAGCCCCAACCCCAGCGAGGCGCAGATACAGGCCCTGCTGGACGCACTCAACGCCCTCTCCGGCAGCCTGACCGCCGCCGGCGGCGCGGTCACCGACGTCATCGGCGCGGCGAACACCATCGCCGGCACCACCGGGCCCTATGTCACGGACGCGGTCGTGGCCCTCAACGAGCACCTGGGCTACGCCATGCAGAGCCTGCAGGCCGCCTCGAACAGCATAACGGACGCCGTGGCGGGCGTGCGCGAGGTGCTCAGCTACTTGAACGGCCTGCCCGACGTGCAGTTCCAGGGCCTCGGCAGCGAGTACAGCCAGAGGGTGGACTCCCTCTGCGGCAACATGCAGAACATCTCCAGCGCGCTCACGGCGCTCAACACCGAGCTCGGCAGCTCCGCCACGGTGCTGGTGAGCGACCTGCGTAAGGTGAACGACCAGTTCTCGGTCGTCATGCTCATGCTGGTGGAGGCCATCAAGGCCGCGGCCTCGCCGAGCATAGGCGACGTGTTCACGGACGTCTCGGAGGAGGCGGGCTCGGCCACGGACGGCAACGTCGCCGGATGCGGGAACACGGGCTCGGTCTACGGCGACGTGAACGTGGGCGGCATTGCGGGCGCTATGGCCATAGAATTCGACTTCGACCCCGAGAGCGACCTGACCGGCTCGAGCACGATCTCGCGGGCCTTCAACAGCCGCTGCATCCTGCGCGGCTGCGAGAACAACGGGCGCGTCCTGGCCAAGGACAACTGCGCCGGCGGCGTGGTCGGGCTGATGGAGCTCGGCGTGACGCAAAACTGTGAGAACTACGGCTCGGCGGCGTCGGAGAGCGGCGACTATGTCGGCGGCATCGCGGGCAGCAGCGCGTCGACGATAAGGGCCTGCTGGGCGATGTGCCCGCTCTCGGGCGACGACTGGATAGGCGGCATAGCCGGCCTGGGCACGAAGCTCTACGACTGCCGCAGCCTCGTGGAAATAGACGCGGGCGACGAGTGCCTGGGCGGCATCGCGGGCGCGCTCAACGAGGGAGGCGAGGCCGCGGGCAACGTCTTCGTCAGCGAGGTGCTGCACGGCATAGACGGCATCAGCTACACCGGCGGGGCCGAGCGCGTGCCCTTCGCCTCGCTCAAGGCGCTCGAGGACGTGCCGGCGGAGTTTTTGGACCTCAAGCTGGTGTTCGTCGCCGACGGCGTGACGATAAAGACCATACATTTTGAATACGGCGACAGCATCACCGAGGCCGAGGTGCCCGCGGTGCCCGAGAAGGAGGGCTATACCGGGGCCTGGCCGGAGTTCGACCTCACGAACCTGACCTTCAGCCGGACGCTGGAGGCGGTGTACACGCCGCTGGACACCTCGGTGGCGAGCGCCGAGGGCCGCGACGGCGGGGTGCAGGCCATCGTGCTGGTGGAGGGCAGCTTCAAGCCCGGCGCGAGCGTGGAGGCCACGCTGCTCTCGAGCGGCGAGGCCCCGGCGGACGTCCCGGCCCTGTCCAGGGGCACGAAATCCATAGAGGAGCTCTCCGTCTCGGTCACGGGCAGCGCCGACGAGGCCGCGGGCTACAGTGTGCGCTATCTCGCCCCGGAGCAGGAGCGGGCCACCTCCGAAATAGCCCTCTACGTCCGCGAGGAGGGCGGCACTTGGCAGGAGAAGGACTACGTCGTCCTGGGCAACTACCTCTGCTTCGACGTGGACGGCCCGAATTTCGAGCTCTTCTCGGTGGAGCGCCCGGCGGACATGACGCGGGTCATCATAATCGGCGCGGCCGTGGTGGTGCTGGTGCTCATCATAACCATAGGCAGCATCACCCGGCACAAGTCCCGCTCCGGCGGGAAGAAGAAGGCCGCCGCCAAATAAAAAAACTTCCCCGCGGCCATAAGCCGCGGGGATCTCCCGGAAGCAAAAACAAGGGGCCGGACGCTGACTGCGCCCGGCCCCTTCTGGCGGAGATGGAGAGATTCGAACTCTCGAAGGGCTTTTGACCCTTACACGATTTCCAATCGTGCGCGCTCGACCAACTACGCGACATCTCCACGCGCTGTGCCCGAACCGTTTCATATCCAGTTGATGCCCACATATAATAAATGAAAAATCGGATAAAGTCAAGAGAAACTTGTTCTCACAGCGCGCGGAGTATGAGTTCCTTCAGGATGCCGGCGTGGCGCTCCTCGTCGGAGGCGTTCCGGCGGTAGAGCCCGGCGAGGGCCTCGTCTGCGCCCTGCGCCGCGCTGACGTATGCCGCGGCCGCTTCCAGCTCGTCGCAGTAGGCCCGGCGCAGGGCGCGCAGCCCTCCGCGCGGCAGCGGGCAGGACTCCGGCGGCAGGTATATCTCGCCCGTGAGCAGGAAGTGCTCGCCCTGCAGCGAGCGCAGGTGCCCTCTCTCGTCCCGCGCCAGTTCCCTGAGCCTCTGCGCAAAGCGCGGGAAGCGCCCCGCGGCCGCCTCGTAATAGGCCGCGGCACAGGCTTCGTCCGCGATGAAGCCCCGCAGGGCCTCCAGGCCGTTTTCCCGCCCGTCGGCCTCCGGCTGCCCGCCGCAGACCCGGCTCCAGACCGCGCCGAAGCCCTCCAGCGCCGCCTTAGTGTTCGCGTCCATGTCTTCAACCTCCACTATGTTCCTGCTACATATTATGCCGCGCTTGAAAAGGCGTGACGGATGTGAGATAATCAGAAAAAAGCCGAAGCGGAGGTCTGGGGATATGGCGAGGTTTTTCATGGCCGGGACGAACATAAAGGACGGCCGGGCGATAATACGCGGGCAGGATGCGGAGCACATCCGCGTGCTGAGGATGCGCCCCGGCGAGGACGTGGTCATCTGCGACGGGCAGGGCACGGACTACCGCTGCCGGCTGGTGAGCTCCGCCCCGGGCGAGGCCGAGGCCGAGGTGCTCGAGGTCGTGCCCTGCAGGGGCGAACCCGGCGTCGCGGTCACGGTATACGCCGGCCTGCCCAAGGGCGAGAGGGCCGACTTCCTCGTGCAGAAATGCGTCGAGGCCGGCGCCTCGGACATCGTCTTCTTCAACTGCGAGCGCTGCGTGGCCCGGCCCGACGGGCGCAGCATGGAAAAGAAGCTCGAGCGCTTCTGCCGCATAGCCGAGGCCGCCGCCCAGCAGTCGGGACGGGGCCGGATACCCGAGGTGCGCTACGAGCACAACTACGTCGAGATGCTCAACCTCTCGATGAAGGCCGAGGCCGGGCTCTTTATGTACGAGAAGGGCGAGGGCCGGGTCCCCATGAAGCAGGCCATAGAGTCCGCCGGCAGCTTCAAGACCGCCGCCATAGTCACGGGCCCCGAGGGCGGCTTCACCGAGGCCGAGGCCAGGATGGCCAAAGCCTGCGGCCTCACCCTCTGCTCCATGGGCGAGCGCATACTCCGCTGCGAGACCGCGCCCGTCATAGCCGTCAGCGCCGTCATGTACGCCACCGGCAACCTCTGAAACGATACGCGCAAAAAGCCCCGGCCGGAAGGCCGGGGCTTTGTCGTGCCTTATGCTCTTATTTCGTGCCGAAGATGCGGTCGCCCGCGTCGCCCAGGCCGGGGACTATGTAGCCGTGGTCGTTCAGGCACTCGTCCATCGCGGCGACGTAGATGTCCACGTCCGGATGCTCGGCCTGCATGCGCTCCACGCCCTCGGGCGCGCCTATGATGCTCATGAGCTTAATGTGCTTCACGCCGACTTCCTTCAGGAACATCGCCGCCGCGGCCGCGCTGCCGCCGGTGGCGAGCATCGGGTCGACGATAATCGCGTCGCGCTCCTGGATATCGGGCGGCATCTTGAAGTAGTACTTCACGGGCTCGAGCGTATTCGGGTCGCGGTAGAGGCCGATGTGGCCGACCTTGACGTTCGGCATGAGGGCCACCATGCCGTCCACCATGCCGAGGCCGGCGCGGAGTATGGGCACCACGGCCAGCTTCTTGCCGGCTATGTGGCGGCAGTGGGCCATGCCCATCGGGGTCTCGACCTCGAGGTCCCTCAGAGGCAGGTCGCGGGTCGCCTCGTAGCACATCAGCATGGCGATCTCGCTTACCAGCTCGCGGAAGGCCTTGGAGCCGGTGTTCTTGTCTCTGAGTATCGCCAGCTTGTGCTGGATGAGGGGATGGTCGAATACGTGCACATTGCTCATGTGTTTTCGTCTCCTTTTTATTTATGTCCGCGACAGTCTGGCCTGCCGCTCACGCTCCGCCTGGGACAGCCTCAGATACACCGGCAGCAGCTCCGCTGCCGGAGCGGCCGTTTCCGTTTCCGCTGCCCTGCAGACGCCGTAGGCGCTCTGCTGCAGCACGGGTTCCGGCGCTATCGTACAGGCGACGCCCAGCTCGCCCAGACGATTATAGCACAGCTTGGCCCCGTCTCCAACAAGAAAAACGCCCTTTTCGCATTTTTCCAGCTCCTTGGCCAGCTCCTCGACCGAGAGCGCCCGGTCGGGAACAAGCCGGCTGGGTCTGCCGTCTTTTATCTCAAAGAGCGCGTTGTAGACCTGCTGCCTTCTCGCGTCCATGCAGCAGCACACCAGCGCGCCCTCGCCCGCCGCCAGGCCGTTCCAGGCCATGGCCGCCAGGGTCGAGACGCCTATCGCCGGCTTTTCCGCGCCCCAGCACAGGCCCTTCACCGCCGCCACGCCTATGCGTATGCCGGTAAAGGAGCCGGGCCCGCGCGCCACCGCCACGGCGTCCACCTCCGAGAGCTCCGTCTCGGTGTTCCTCAAAAGGTCCTCGACCATGGGCAGCAGCGTCCGGCTGTGTGTCAGGCCCGAACACTGGCTATACTGAGCTATGAGCTCGCCGTCCCGGCAAAGCGCGGCCGAGGCCGCCTTCGCGGACGATTCCAGACCCAGTATCAGCACTCCGACCCCTCCTCTATCCTGATAAGCCGGGAATTCTCGCCCGTCTTTTCAAATACGACCCTGATCTCGTCGCCGTAGAAGGCGCCCTCGACGTTCTCGCTCCACTCCACGGCGCAGACCGCGCCCCGGGCCAGGTAGTCCTCCCAGCCAATGTCCCAGAGCTCGTCCGCCGAGGCGAGCCGGTACATATCGAAGTGGATGAGCTCGCGCGCGCCCAGATACTCGTTCACTATGGTGAAGGTCGGGCTCGAGACGCGGCAGTCTATGCCCATGCCCCGGGCCATGCCGCGCACAAAGGCGGTCTTGCCCGAGCCGAGCTCCCCATACATGGCGACGACGGCGCCGTCGGGCACCTCAGCGCCGAAACGCTCGCCCGCGAGCTCCGTCTCCCTCTCGCTGTTTGATACTATTACCGACATGGGCCGCCTCCTTTCCTCTGCGGCTTCATATTATACACCAGCTTCGGCGTTGCGTAAAGTCAAAGAATATGATATAATCAAACGTCAGCGGAATCGAGGTGATCGCGCTTTGAAAAAATTCCTTCCGCTCGTCCGGGACTTCGTAAAGCGGGCGGACATGTTCCTGTTTATAATGAGCGTCATCTGCTCTGTCTACGGCATCATCATGATAGCCAGCGCGACGCAGTCATATTCGAACGGCTCGGCCCAGTACGTCATCGTACAGACCCTGGCGCTGGGCCTGGGCGTACTGCTGTTCGTCGGCATGACGATAATCGACGTGGATATCTTTGCCCAGCACTGGGGCATACTCTATGTGCTCAGCGCCCTGCTGCTGGGCGCGCTGCTTGTCTTCGGCGGGCAAAGCGAGACCGGCAACAACGGCTGGCTGCGCTTTTTCGGCATCGGCATCCAGCCCACCGAGATCGTCAAGCTCGCCTTCATAATCGTCCTTGCTAAACAGCTGGCCTATCTGAAAGAATACAAAAACCTCAACTCCGTCACCTCCATGGCGCAGATCGTGGGACACTTCATCATCATGTTCGGCGTCATACTGGTGACGGCCCAGGACCTGGGCAGCGCGCTCGTGTACTTCTTCATCTTTGCCGTCATGCTCTTCATGGCGGGCGTGAAGATCTACTGGTTCGTCATGGGCGCGGCGGCCATGGCGGCGGTCATACCCCTGATGTGGACCTACATGCTGTCGGAATACCAGCAGCAGCGCATCCTCGCCCCGTATGACAGCTCCATAGACCCCAACAACACCGGCATCAACTGGCAGCCGAACCAGGCCAAGATCGCCCTGGCCTCCGGACAGCTCACGGGCGCCGGCCTCGGCGAGGGCACGCAGAGCCAGTCGAACGCCATACCCGTCAAGCACTCGGACTTCATCTTCGCCGTCATAGGCGAGGAGCTGGGCCTCATCGGCGCCTGCCTCGTGCTGCTGCTGCTCATGATAATCGTCGTGCGCTGCGTGCAGATAGGCCTGCGCTCCGGCAACACCATGTCCATGCTCGTCTGCATGGGCGTGGCCTCCACCGTGGTCTTCCAGACCTTCGAAAACGTCGGCATGTGCATAGGCATCGCGCCCGTCGTCGGCATCACGCTGCCCTTCTTCAGCTACGGCGGCTCCTCGCTCTTTTCCATGTTCGCCGCCATGGGCCTCGTTTCCGGCGTCAAATACCGACCAAAACCCATGCGCTCGGCCCTCTACGGCAGATGATAAAGCCTCTCCTGAAAACACAGGAGAGGCTTTTTTGTATTTATTTCCGGAGTTTATCCCCACTTGTCCGGGAAATCCCTGCGAAAAGCGGCGGCAATTCCCCACCCGTGTTCATTTGAGGTGGCGCTCCATCCACTCCGTTATCTCGCGGAGCCTGCGCACGCGGTTTTTGGGCTTGCCGGAGCGCGAGAGCTCGTGGTTTTCGCCCTTGAAGATGCACATGCGGCTCTCCACGCCGTGGTAGCGCAGCGCGTAGAACATCTGCAGGCCCTCGGCCAGAGGGCAGCGGAAGTCCTCGTCCGAGTGGATGAAGAGCGTCGGCGTCGTGACCCTGTCCGCGTACTTCACCGGCGACTGGGCCCAGATCTTCTCCAGCCCCGTCCAGGGCTCACCGCCCACCTGGTCCTGGGCGAAGTACCAGCCTATGTCGGACATGTTGTGGAAGCTCAGCCAGTTGGCTATGCTCCGCTGGCTCGCGGCGCACTTGAACCTGTCCGTGTGGCCGATGACCCAGTTCGTCATGAAGCCGCCGTAGCTGCCGCCCGTGACGCCGAGCCTGTCCGCGTCGATGAACTCGCAGCGCTCGAGCACCGTGTCCACGAACTGCATGAGGTCGGCGAAGTCCTGCTCGCCGTAATGGCCGCGGATATCGGCAAACTCGTCCCCGCCGCCGTCGCCGCCCGTGGGGTTGCAGAACATGACGGCAAAGCCGCGCGAGGCCCACAGCTGCATCTCGTGAAAGTAGCAGCTGCCGTAGACGGTCTTGGGCCCGCCGTGGATGTCCAGGATGGCCGGGTATTTTTTGCCCGCCTCCATGTCCACGGGCTTTATGACCCAGCCCTCGATCTCGCGGCCCTGGGAATTTATGAAATTCAGCGGCTCCGGGGCGGAATAGGCGTACTCCGCGCAGATGCCGGCGTTGAAATCGGTGAGCACCGTCTCCTCGCCGTCGGGGCCTATGTACATGAGCTCCACGCCCGAACCTCCGCGCATGGCGGTGACGGCGAAGCCCTCCTTCCAGAGGCAGGCGCCGGTGATGTTGAGCCCGGGCGCGGCGTGCTTCCTGACCTCGCCCGCCGCCTCATCCACGGAGATGAGCTGGGTCGAGCTGCCGTCGGTGTCGAGGAAGCAGAGCCGCCCGTCCCGCTCGTGCTCCTCGCCGGAGAAGCCGCCGTCGGCCTTGACGTCGCTGCCGACGCTGCTGCCGAAGCTGTGCGCCCCGTCGCCGAGGATGAGCCGCCAGGCGCCGTCTTCGCGCATGAACAGCTTGGGGTTTTCGTTGATGCCGTATTTGCCCATGGTGTTCACGAGCGCGGCCGTGCGCCCGCCGGAGAGCGGCAGGGCCTGGTAGTGCTGGGCGCCCTCCCTCACCGTGATGTCGCGGGCCTCGAGCGTCTGCGTGTCGAGCTCGTAGAGCCGGTCGCTCAGGGGCATGCTGCCCGTCCAGTCCGCGCAGGAATAGCAGAGCCGCCTGCCGTCGGGCGAGAGGCCGCCGAGCGCCGCGTCGGCATTTTCGCCGGTGAGGAAGCGGTATCCGCCGTTTTCGTATATGCCCAGGCGGCTGCGGCGGCCGCTTATGTAGCCCCGGCCGTTGAACCAGAAGGGCAGCTCGTCTATGACCCGGCAGTCGTCGCGCTTGAGGTATTCCGCCGCCTTCCCGGCGTCGCCGCCGCACTCCTTCAGGGCCGCGTCCCAGTCCCTCGAGACCGAGGCGGTGAAGATGAAGCGGCCGCTGCCGAGCGGGCACAGGCCCTCCAGGGCCAGGTCGAGCCTGCAGAGCTTGCGCGCCTCGCCGCCGTCGTAGGGCAGGAGGTTCAGCACCGTCAGGGGCTCGCCGCGCTCCGCGCGCTCCCTGTCCTTCTTCTCCCGGAGCGCCGGGAAGATAATGCCCTCGTCCGTGAGCCAAAAACCCGCCGCGTCGCCCAGGGACGTGAGCCGTACTGCGGCCCCGTCCTTCCAGCGCCAGAGGTCGGAGCGGTACCGGTTCTCCTCCATGTCCGCGCGCTTCACGCAGAAGTACAGCTCCTCGCCCCGCGCCTTCGGCGAATACGGCATCAGAAAGCGTGAAAAGTGCTCATAATCGACCCGTTTCAAGTGCTTGCATCCCCTTTTATTTCTTTTTCGGCCAGGGCTCGAGGCTCTGGCCCTTTACTATGTACGCCCGCTCCGCCAACCTCGCCAGGGGCGTGTCCGAGAGCGAATCCGAGTAGAACTCCGCGATCTCCACCTCCGGGTACTCGCGCCGGAGCCGCCGGACCTTCTCCTCGCCGTGGTTGTTCACGCCCAGCGTCCAGCCGCTGTGCTTGTCCACGCGCGAGGCCATGAGCCGGAAGCCCAGCCGCTCCGCCACCGGCCGCAGCAGGAACTCCGGCGAGGCCGAGGATACGATGTCGTCCGCCCGCCGCTGTGCCAGGTACCAGCCGTTTATGTCGGGCAGATGCTCCTGCCAGAAGAGCTCCACCTCCCGGTCTATGTCCGGCACCAGCGCGAGAAAGCGGTAAAATTCCTCCTTCACCCGCGTCTTGGACGTGAGCTTCAGCGGCATGCCCGGCAGCAGGGGCACGGCCCGCAGCGCCGCAAACAGACAGCGCGGGTATTTCCGAACGCAGTGCCGGAAAAACGCCTCCGTGCTGTCGTAGGGCAGGATGGTCTTGTCGAAATCGTAGACGTTCACCTTTTCCATGTCAGGCTCCAAAAATTCTGTAGTATGTCACCGCGAAGGCCTCGCGGATGAAGTAGTTGGCCATCAGCGAGGGCCAGCTGGTGTGCGCCGCGACGCCCCGGGCCTCGACGCCCAGCGACTGTGCCATGAGCTTCGCGCGGCAGAGGTGGTACTCGCTCGTTATTATGGCGCAGTTCCCGTCCGGCTCGCCGCCGGCCTCGCGGATGAGCTCGAAGCTGTATTCCAGGTTCTCCATCGTGGAGGTGGACCTGTCCTCGACGATGATGCGCTCCGGCTCGATGCCGCGCGCCTCGAGCCAGATGCCCATGGCCTCGCCCTCGGGCATGTTCTCGCCCGGGCCCTGGCCGCCGGACACCACGGCCACGCAGTCAGGGTGCGCCTCCAGCCACTCGAGCGCCGCCTCCAGCCGGTTCGTGAGCGAGAGCGTGGGCACGTCCCCGCGCAGGCCCGCGCCCAGGACTATGACGTATTCGCAGTCGTCCGGCGCGTCCGTCCTCGCCTCTTTGACTATCGGTATCTCAATGATGATGAACGCGGCGATGCCTATGACGAGCAGCACCGTCACGGCCGTCTTGAGGCCGTGCCCGCCGAAGCGGTATATAACTATCAGCGCCGCGATGAGCACCAGCAGCGCCGCCACATAGTCGTGGCCCGTGGCCGCGAAAAACAGCAGGCCCGCGCCCGCCAGCAGCAGAATAACAAGGATGAGCCACATTTTATTCTTCATCCTGAAGTTCCTCCCATCTGGAGTAGAGCGCGTCCAGCTCGGGGTCTATGCGCGCCTTTTCGTCCTCCAGCTCCATTAGACGCTGGTAGTCCGAGGCGTGTTCCCCTGCCTCCCGCTCTATTTCCCGCAGACGGGACTCTAGCTTTTCGATCTCGCGCTCGCAGCGCCGTGCCTCTCGCTCGCGCTCGGGCGTGCCCTTTTTGCGCTGGGGCTTCTTCTCCGGCTTGGGCGCGGCCGCCTTTGCCGCCTGGGCCAGGGCCTCCTGCCTCGCGCGGTAGGCCCGGTACTCCGAAAAACTGCCGCGGAAATCCGTCAGCTGCCAGTTTTCAAGGGCCCAGATGCGCGTTGCGAACTTTTCTATGAAATACCGGTCGTGCGAGACGAAGATCAGCGCCTCGGAGTAATCCGCCACGGCGTCCTCCATCCACTCGCGCGAGGCGAGGTCGAGGTGGTTCGTGGGCTCGTCCAGGATGAGGAGGTTTATATCCCCGCGCATGAGCATGCAGAGCCGGAGGCGGCTCTGCTCGCCGCCCGAGAGCGTGCCCACGGCCTTGAGCGCGTCCTCGCCCGAGAAGCCGAAGGCGCCGAGCGAATCGCGCGCCTCCTGCGGCGAGCAGCGGCAGTCGTAGATGAGCGTGTCCGCCGCCGTGCGCTCCGGCTCGGCGAACTTCACATGCTGGGGCAGATAGGCGAATTTCACCGCCGGGCCGCGCCGTATCCAGCCCGCGTCCGGCTCCTCCTCGCCCACGATGAGCTTCACCAGCGTCGTCTTGCCGCTGCCGTTCTCGCCGATTATGGCTATCCTCTCGCCGCCCGTGACGTCCAGCGAGAGCCCGGAAAACAGCGCCCGGCCCTCGTAGCCCTTGGTGAGCCCCTCGGCCGTCAGCACCTCGTCGCCGCGGAACTCGCGCTCCTTAAACGCCGCGTGCAGGCGCTTTTCCATTTTGGGCCGCTCGGTCTGGCTGAGCTTTTCTATGCGCTTTTCCATGGAGAAGGCCCGCTTGTGCAGCTTGTCGTTGCCCATGAAGGCCCAGAGGTGCAGCTTGGCCGCCGCGGCCTCGAGCTGGGCGATCTTGGCCTGGTCCTTCTCGTACTTTTTGAGCTTTTCCTCGAACCTGCGCTGCCGCTCCACGGTGTAGAAGCTGTAGTTGCCCGAGTAGAGCTCGGCCTGCCCCTCTGTTATCTCGACGCAGCGCTGGGCCACGACGTCCAGGAAGTAGCGGTCGTGGCTGATGGCCAGCACCGTGCCGCGGAAATGGAGTATGTAGTCCTCCAGCCACTCGGTCGCGCGCATGTCGAGGTGGTTCGTGGGCTCGTCCAGCAGCAGGATATCCGTGTCCTCGAGGATGAGCCGCGCGAGGTTCACGCGGGTCTTCTCCCCGCCCGAGAGCAGGGCGAACTCGCGCTGGCGCATCTCCGGCGGGATGTCGAGGCCGTTTGCGACCCGGCTGCGCTCGTGGTCCATGTCGTAGCCGCCGAGCCTGCGGAAATCGTCCGCGAGCCGGTCGTATTCCTTGAGCAGCGCCTCGCTGCTGTCCGAGGCCATGAGCTCCTCGAGCTGCCGCATCCGTTCGGCCATGGCCCGCAGGCGGCTGTGCGCCTCGCGCAGCACGTCCTCGGTCGTCCAGCCGGCGGGGTAGTTCGGTATCTGGCTGATGAGCCCTATCCGGCGCCCGCGCCGCACCGCCGCCGTGCCCTCGTCCGGCTCCAGCTCGCCGGAGAGGATACGGAACAAGGTGGTCTTGCCGCAGCCGTTCGCGCCCAGGATGCCCACGCGCTCGCCCGCTGCGACCTCAAAACTGAGGCCGTCCAGCACGGGGTGGCCGACCTCGAAGGATTTTTTCAGGTTTTGTACGCTTATGTCAGTCATTTTTCAGGCTCCGCCCGTTTCATCTCTATATAGTGGTTGATAAAGCCTCCAAGCAGGAGAAAATAAAAGCAGTAGAATATCCAGATCATCGCCACCATGATGGTGCCGATGTAGCCGTAGGCGCCGAATTTGTCCGAGAGCGAGACGTAGAAGGAGAAGATGAAGGAGAAGGCCGCCCAGGCTACGGCGCTGAACACCGCGCCCGGCAGCTGCCGGTGAAAGCGGAGCTTCCGCGCCGGCATCCACTTGTACAGCAGGCTGAACACCAGCGCCAGCAGCGCGAGTATCACCAGGAACCGCAGGTGCTTCGCCAGCGTGAACAGGAAGTCCAGCGAGTGGTTCGAGGGCATGAGGCTCTCGATGAGGTCGAGTATCTTGCCGCCGTAGACCATGACGAAGAAGCTCAGCAGCAGGATGAAGACGAAGATGAGCATGTAGATGCAGGCGCGCAGGCTGAACCTGATGTAATCCTCCCGGCGCTCGGCGTCGTAGACGGAGTCCATGCCGCGCATGAGCGCCTTCATGCAGGCCGAGGCCGACCAGACGGTCAGGAGGATGGAGACGGTCAGCGCGACGCGGCCGCCGTTGAAGATGCTCGTGACGATAAAGTAGACGATCTCGTAGAGCGATTCCGGCACATAGTCGGCGATGGCCTCGAGCACGACGTCGCGCGTGAGCGGCGTGTACTGCAGCACGGCGACGAGCAGCATGATGACGGGCACCAGAGACATGAAGAGGTAGTAGGCGCAGGCCGCCGAGTATGTGGTTATCCTGCGGCTGCCCATGCCGCCGAAGAACTCGTCTACTGCGTCGTAGATATCTCTCAGGGTATCCCTCACGTCCCCGCCTCCTTTCGCCCTGCCATTGTCTCACATACGCGCCGAAATATCAAGCCAAAGCCCTCGACAGCCCGCGCGTCCCGGAATTTTTATTGCCAAATCGTGAAAATTGAGTTATCCTGAGCCCGGAGGCGATGACGATGCGATTCACATTCTACCACTTCAACTTCAACGTGCTCGACCTGGAGCGGAGCCTGAAGTTCTACGACGAGGCCCTGGGCCTCAAGCCCATACGGGAGAAGTCCGCTGACGACGGCTCGTACAAGCTCATCTTCCTGGGCGACGGGGCGACGGGCTTCCAGCTCGAGCTCACCTGGCTGCGCGACCACAAGGAGCCCTACGACCTCGGCGAGGGCGAGATCCACCTGGCCATGCGCGTGGACGACCTCGAGGCCGCGCGCAAAAAGCACAAGGAGATGGGCTGCGTCTGCTTTGTCAACGAGAAGATGGGCGTCTACTTCATCGAGGACCCCGACGGCTACTGGATAGAGATCCTGCCGGAAAAGAAATGAGGAAACGAAAAAGCTCCGGTTTTCCGGGGCTTTTTCTGTTGCATATACAAAAGTGTATGCTATAATGATAACGTTATGAAAATCAGACAGCTTTCATACGTCCAGACCATAGCGCTGGGCTTTTTCACCGTCATTGCGGCGGGCACCATATTGCTCATGCTGCCGGCGGCCTCACGCAGCGGAGAGGCCACGGGCCTTGTCACCGCGCTCTTTACCGCCGTCAGCGCCTCCTGCGTCACCGGGCTCGTGCTGGTGGACACCGCTACATACTGGTCCGGCTTCGGGCAGGCGGTCGTCCTCCTGCTCATCCAGCTCGGCGGCCTGGGCTTCATGACCATCGCCACGCTCTTTTCCCGGCTCCTGCGCCGGAGGATGAGCATGCGCGAGCGCGGCGTCATGGCCGAGAGCATCAACACCGTCCGGGTCGGGCGCATCATGGAGATAACTTCCACCATCGGGCTCGGCACGCTAATCTTCGAGCTGGCCGGCGCGGCGCTGCTCGCCATACGCTTCATACCCGAGTTCGGCCCCGGGCGCGGGCTCTGGTACTCGGTCTTCCACTCCGTCTCCGCCTTCTGCAACGCGGGCTTCGACCTCATGGGCGTGAAGGCGCCGTTTTCCTCCCTGGTGTCGTATTCGGACGACGCGCTCGTCTGCGTCACCATCATGCTGCTCATCGTCCTCGGCGGCCTGGGCTTCCTCGTCTGGGACGACGTAAGACAGAAGGGCCTGCGCTGGCGCAGGTACGACCTGCAGACCAAGCTCGTGCTGGTCTCGACGCTCGCGCTCATCTTCGGCGGGGCGCTGCTGTTCTTCCTCCTCGAGCGCAACAGGATGAACGCTGACATGCCCCTCGGCGAGCAGATACTGGTCAGCTTCTTCTCCTCGGTGACGCCGAGGACTGCGGGCTTCAACAGCGTGGACACCGCCGCGCTCTCCGACGCCTCGAAGCTGCTGACCGTCATGCTCATGTTCATAGGCGGCAGCCCCGGCTCCACGGCTGGCGGCATCAAGACCACCACCGTCGCCGTCGTGTTCATCTTTCTGTTTTCCGGCATACGCGGGCGCAGGGGCGCCTACGTCTTCGGCCGGCGCATCCCCGACGACGCGATGAAGCGCTCGGGCATGATCGCGGCGACAAACCTCATGCTCGCCATGTTCGGCGCGCTCGTCCTGTGCGGGACGCAGGCGCTGCCCCTGGGCGACGTGCTCATCGAGGTCTTTTCCGCCATCGGCACGGTGGGCATGTCCACCGGCATCACAAGGGAGCTCTCCACGCTCTCGGCGCTCGTCGTCGCCCTGCTCATGTACTGCGGCAGGGTGGGCAGCGTATCCTTCGCAATGGCGCTGCTCGAGCGGCGCACCGACCCGCCGGTCACCTACCCCGAGGAACAGGTCACCGTCGGCTGACAAGGAGGTATAAGCCATGAAATCCTTCCTCATCATCGGCATGGGCACCTTCGGCCACCACCTCTGCCGGGCCCTGTGCAAGAACAAGTGCGAGATCATGATCGCAGACCAGAACGGCGAGGCGCTCGAGGACATGCTGCCCTACGTCACCTCGGCAAAGATCTGCGACTGCGCCAACATCGAGGTGCTGCGCTCCTTCGGCGTGCAGAATTTCGACGCCTGCTTCGTCTGCGTGAACCAGAACTTCCAGGCCTGCCTGGAGATCACCGACCAGCTCAAGGAGCTGGGCGCTAAGCGGGTCTACAGCAAGGCCGACCGCGACCTCGAGGCGAAGTTCCTGCTGCGCTGCGGCGCGGACTTCATCATCTATCCCGAGCGCGACGCGGCGGAGCGCATAGCCGTGCGCGAGTCCTCCAGCCGCATCTTCGACTTCATCGGCCTGTCCGAGGGCTGCGCCATCTGCGAGATCGAGGCCCCGGACGAGTGGATAGGCCGCTCCGTGGCCGAAGTCGGGCTGCGCAGCCGCCACGGCCTGAACCTCATCGCCTCCAAGCGCGGCGAGAGCCTGCATCCCGTGCTCGACCCTGCCTACATCTTCGTAAAGGACGAGCACGTCCTGGTGCTCGGCAGCCTCGTCGATATCCGCAAAGTCACCCGGGACTGAAGCGTCCCGTACCCGGAAAGGTTCTGTATAAAACTTGCTCACACTCAAAAACATCACCAAGGACTATCTCGCCGGCGACATGAGCGTACACGCGCTGCGCGGCGTCAGCATCAGTTTCAGGGAGAGCGAATTCGTCAGCGTGCTCGGCCCCTCCGGCTGCGGCAAGACCACGCTGCTGAACATCATCGGCGGCCTGGACAAGTACACCGAGGGCGACCTCATAATAAACTGCCGCTCGACGAAGGAGTACGGCGACAAGGACTGGGACACCTACCGCAACCACTCCATAGGCTTCGTCTTCCAGACCTACAACCTCATCCCGCACCAGAGCGTGCTCGCGAACGTCGAGCTCGCGCTCACCATCTCCGGCGTTTCCCGCGCGGAGCGGCGCGAGAGGGCGGTAAAGGTGCTAGAAAAGGTCGGGCTCGGCGACCAACTCAATAAAAAGCCGAACCAGATGTCCGGCGGCCAGATGCAGCGCGTCGCCATAGCCCGCGCGCTCATAAACGACCCCGACATCCTGCTCGCCGACGAGCCCACCGGCGCGCTCGACTCCGAGACCAGCGTGCAGATTATGGAGCTGCTCAAGGAGATAGCCCGGGACAAGCTCGTCATCATGGTCACGCACAACCCCGAGCTCGCCGAGCGCTACTCCACCCGCATCGTCCGCCTGCTCGACGGCGAGATACGCGGCGACACCGACCCCTTCGACCCCGCCTCCGCCCAGGCCAAGCCGCAGGACACCAGCAAGAAGCGCCCCTCCATGAGCTTTTTCACGGCGCTCTCGCTCTCGCTCAACAACCTCTTGACCAAGAAGGCCCGCACCATCCTCACCGCCTTTGCGGGCAGCATAGGCATAATCGGCATAGCGCTCATCCTCTCGCTCTCGAACGGCATCCAGACCTACATCGACCGGGTGCAGGAGGACACGCTCTCGTCCTACCCGCTCACCATCGAGGCCGAGGCCGCTGACCTCGGCGCCATGGTCGAGGCGCTCAGCGGCGCGCACGACGAGGTAGCCTCCGGCACGCAGCACGAGCTCGACGCCGTCTACTCCAACGTCGTCATGTACGACCTCATGGACAGCCTCAACACCATGGACGTCGATACCAACAACCTCAAGGCCTTCAAGGAGTTCATCGAGTCCGGCGAGAGCGGGTTCGAGGATTACGTCAGCGCCATACAGTACGGCTACGACCTGGGCTTTGACGTCTACACGAAGGACACGGACGGGAATATCGTCAAGGCCGACGTCGTCACCCTGCTCAACGAGATGATGGGCAGCGTC
The DNA here is from genome assembly GCA_944387285.1 of uncultured Oscillospiraceae bacterium. Classification (GTDB taxonomy): domain Bacteria; phylum Bacillota; class Clostridia; order Oscillospirales; family Oscillospiraceae; genus Scatomorpha. Next base: position 19,163 of record CALXEH010000012.1, read on the forward strand.
TACGGCGGCGACTTCTCCAGCTACTTCGACACCATGGGCGACTTCTACTCCAGCTTCGAGGTCTGGCAGGAGATGCTGCCCGGCGAGGGCGGCAGCCTCATAGACGAGACGCTCGAGGGCCAGTACGACGTCATCTACGGCTCCTGGCCGCAGAACTATGACGAGGTCGTGCTCATCGTGGACAAGAACAACGAGGTCAGCGACCTCGTGCTCTACTCCCTCGGCCTGCGCACCGAGGAGCAGATGGCCCAGGGCTTCGAGTCCAGCATGTCCGGCGAGACCCTGGACGCCGAGGTCGAGAGCTGGAGCTACGAGGAGCTCTGCGGGCTCAGCTTCAAGCTCATTTCCCGGCCCGAGTACTACGTCTGGGACGAGCAGACCGGCAAATACACCGACCTGAGCGCCACGAACGCCGGCATGGAATACCTCTACGACTCCAAGGACACCGGCATCAGCCTCAAGATAAGCGGCATCGTCCGCCAGAACGAGGACGCCGTGGCCGGCATGATGACCGGCGCCATAGGCTACACCTCCGCCCTGACCGACAAGATCATCGAGCTGTCGAACGACTCCGACATCCTCCAGGCCCAGCTCGCCGACCCGGAGACCGACGCAATCCTCGGCCTGCCCTTCGCCACCGGCGACGAGCCCGAGCCGACCATGGATGAGATCCGCGCCGACGTGGACGCCTACATCGAGGGCCTGGACGTCTCCGGCCGGGCCGCGCTCTACTCCGAGCTCGCCGCCCGCGCGCCCGAGGACTATGTGACGCTCACCGTCGAGCAGGCCATGGAGGGCATGACCCGCGAGTACATCGAGGAGATGATGCTCGAGGGCTACGCCGTGGAGATGGGCGTCGACCCCGAGACCATCCGCGACTACATCGCGGACATGGACGACGAGACGCTCATGAGCTATGTGCGCGACATGACCGCCGAGGCCGTGCGCGAGCAGTACGCCGAGGCCGCCAGGGCCCAGCTCGCCTCCATGAGCGCCGAGCAGCTGGCCATGGCCCTGTCCATGACCCCGCTCACGGACGAGCAGTACGAGTACGTCTACGACGAAAAGCTGCCCGCCAAGTACTCCGAGAGCACTTACGAGGAGAACCTGGAGCTGCTCGGCTACGTCGACAAGGACAGCCCGAGCTCCATAAGCCTCTACGCCGCGAGCTTCGCCGACAAGGACGAGATCGCGCGCATAATCTCCGAGTACAACGCCTCCGTCGAAAACGAGGAGGACGAGATCAGCTACACGGACTATGTGGCCATCCTCATGAGCTCGGTGTCCACGATCATCAACGCGATAAGCTATGTGCTCATCGCCTTCGTGGCGATCTCGCTCGTGGTGTCCTCCATCATGATAGGCATCATCACCTACATCTCCGTGCTCGAGCGGACGAAGGAGATCGGCATACTGCGCTCCATCGGCGCGTCGAAGCGGGACGTGTCCAACGTCTTCAACGCGGAGACGCTCATCGAGGGCTTTGCGGCCGGCGTCATAGGCATAGGCATCACGCTGCTGCTCATCATCCCGATAAACGCCATTGTGCAGGACCTCACCGGCATAGAGAGCCTGCGGGCCATCCTGCCCGCGTCCGGCGGCGTCGCGCTCGTCATCATATCCATGATCTTGACCTTTATTGCGGGGCTCATCCCCTCCGGCATCGCCGCGAGGCGCGACCCCGTGGAGGCTTTGAGGACTGAATAATATGCACTACCTGAGACAGGGCCGGAGCTTCTACCGGAACGCCGTCGCCCTGATGCTCCCGATGATACTGCAAAACTTCGTCACGAACTTCATGGCCCTGGCCGACACCTTCATGGTCGGCGTGCTGGGCGAGACGGAGCTTGCCGCCGTGTCCATGGCGAACACGGTCTTCTATGTGCTGACGCTCGTCATCTTCGGCATACAGAGCGGCACGGGCGTGCTCGTCGCTCAGTACTACGGCAAGGGCCGGCTGGACGCCATAAACCGCATCATGGGCATGGGCTACTACGTCTCCATCGGCCTGACCAGCCTCATAGCGCTGCTGTCCTTTTTCTTCCCGATGCAGCTCATGCGGCTCGTGACGAACAACCCCGAGCTCTGGGGACCCGGGGCGGAATACGCGAGGATCGTGGGCTTCTCCTACGTCTGCATGGCCTTTTCGGGCGTGTATATCGCGGTGCAGCGCAGTATGGAGAACCCCAAGCTCGGCGCGCTGCTGCTCACGGCCTCCGGCGCGCTGAACATCCTGCTCAACTACATGTTCATCTTCGGCAAGCTGGGCGCGCCCGCGCTCGGCTGCGCCGGCGCCGCGCTGGCGACGCTCATAAGCCGCGTGTTCGAGGTCGTCGTGGTCCTGGGCTGCATGCTCTGGACCCGGCGCCTGCCCGTCATGCCCGCGCTCATGGCAAGGCCCGGGCACGTCATCGCCGTGGACTTCATCAAGTACTCCCTGCCCGTCGTGCTCAACGAGGGCTTCTGGAGCCTGGCCATGTCCCTGTTCACCGTCATCATGGGCCACATGGAGAACAACACGCCCATCGTCGCGGCCTACACCATCGCCGGGAACATAGACCGTATGGCGGCGGTGGCGCTCTTTGCCGCGGGCAATACGGCGGCGGTCATCATAGGCCGGGACATAGGCTGCGGCGAGCGCGATGAGGTCTACGGCAAGGGCGTGGCGCTCAATTTCGTGTGCTTCGTGACCGGGCTCATCAGCATGGGTATCCTGCTGCTCATCCGCGCGACGCTGCTCGACTCCTTCATCTTCCCGCTCATGGACATCTCGGCCGAGGCCGGGCAGATTGCGAAGATGATGCTGGCGTTCATCGCGGTAATCATGCCGCTGCGCTCGCTGAACCTCTGCAATATCGTGGGCGTGTTCCGCGCGGGCGGCGACGTGCGCTACGCGCTGCTGTGCGATGTGGGCCCGCTCTACTGCGTCTGCCTGCCCGCAGCCGCCCTCTGCGGCCTGGTCTTCGGCCTGGGTATCACAGCGGTCTACGTCTGCATCTGCCTCGATGATTTCGTAAAGATCTTCCTCTGCCTGCCCCGGCTCCGCTCCGGCAGGTGGATCAATTCTGTAACGAGAGAAAGCATTTGACGTATGTATGTTCCACCCCATTTCTTTGGCCCTTGCCCAAAGAAACGGGGTGGAATAACACGCGCGCAAAAAACCGGAGCCGCAAACGATCGCGGCCCCGGTTATTTTTGCTATTCCTCCTCGGGTACGAGTATCTCCTTGATATTGAACTCCTCCCCGCAGAGGACGTCCTTGCTGTCCGAGCCGCATTTGGGGCAGCGGCCCTTGTTTTCCACGATGTTGTACACCTGCCCGCAGTCGAGGCAGATACCGTTGCCCGGCACCATGTCTATCTTCAGCTTCGAGCGCTCCAGCATCGTGTGCGGCACGGCGGCGTACCAGGCTTCCTCCATGTACTCCGGCACGACCAGCGACAGCTCGCCTATCTCCAGCACCACCGTGTCGATATTTTCTATCCCGTTCTCCTGCGCGAATTCGACGACGCTGCGTATCGCCTGTATCGCCAGAGTCATCTCGTGCATATTACTTCCCCGTCGGGCGGCTTATCTTCCGTACCGCGATGTTCTTTATGCGCTTGGCCACGTTCTTGCCGCTCTCGAGCATCAGCTTCTCGTACTTCTCGCCGGCCTGGTCGGTCACGCGCTTGAGCTTTATCGCGTCGAACTTGCACATCGTCGTGCAGATGCCGCAGCCCACGCAGGCCGCCTGGTCGACCACCGTCGCGCCGCAGCCCAGGCAGCGCTCCGTCTCCTTGAGCACCTGCTTCTCCGTGAAGGTGCCGCGCAGGTCGCGGAAGGTCTCCTTCGACTCCTTCGCGCTGCCGCCCTTGGCCTTCTGCCTCGGGGCGTTGTCGTAGCTGTAGATCCTCGCGCCGGCCTTGTCGAACTCGGCGTAGTCCTTCTTGCGCCTGCCCAGGGTCAGGCTCTGGCCCGGCTGGACAAAGCGGTGGATGGAGATGGCGCCCTCCTTGCCGGCCGCAATGGCGTCTATGACGAACTTCGGCCCGGTCATCACGTCGCCGCCCACGAACACGTCCGGCTGCGCGGTCTGGAAGGTCGTCGTGTCCGCAATGGCCACGCCGCCCTTGCCCGTCTCGACCTTCGAGCCCTCGAGCAGGCCGCCCCACTCGACGCTCTGGCCGATCGCCGCTATCACCGTCTCGGCCTTGAGGCTCTCGAACGCGCCCTCCACCGGCACGGGCTTGCGCCTGCCGCTCGCGTCGGGCTCGCCCAGCTCCATGAGCTGCAGCTTGAGCGCCGCGGCCTTGCCGTCCTTGCCCTCTATCTGCGCCGGGGCCGCCAGGAACTTGAACTTCACGCCCTCGGCCTTAGCCTCGGCGACTTCCTCCTCGTCCGCGGGCATCTCGGCCTCGGTGCGGCGGTAGACCACCGTCACGTTCTTCGCCCCGAGCCTCACCGCCGAGCGCGCCACGTCTATCGCCACGTTGCCGCCGCCGATGACCGCCACGTTCTCGCCTATCGAGGGCTTGCGCGAAGAGTTCGTACGTCTCAGGAAGTCTATGCCCGCCATGACGCCCTTGAGCTTCTCGCCTTGGACGCCTATCGGCGTGCTCTTCCACGCGCCTATCGCCACATAGAAGGCCTCAAAGCCCTCCTTGCGCAGCTCGTCGAGCGTCACGTCCTTGCCAACCTCGACGCCGGTTCTGAACTCCACGCCCAGGTCCTTGAGTATTTCGATCTCGGCCTCGACGACGTCCTTCTCCAGCCTAAACGACGGTATACCCATCGTCAGCATGCCGCCGAGGGTCTTCTGCTTCTCGTACACGGTGACGGGATAGCCCTGCAGCGCGAGGTAGTACGCGCAGCTCAGGCCCGCCGGGCCCGCGCCGATGACGGCTATCTTGTTCGTGTACGGCTTGCCCGTCATGTTGAGCATCTTGGGCTTCACGCGGGTCTTGGGGTCGAGCTCGCGCTGGGCGAGGAACTTCTTGACCTCGTCGATGGCCACGGGCGCATCCACGTCGCCGCGGGTGCAGGCCTCCTCGCAGAACCTGGGGCAGACCCTGCCGCAGACCGCCGGGAAGGGGTTCTCGCGCCTGATGAGCTCCAGCGCCTCGTCGAACCGGCCCTGGGACGCCAGCTTTATATAGCCCTGCACCGGGATGTGCGCCGGGCACTTCGTCTTACATGGCGCCGTACCGTCCGAGGCCACATAGCCCCTGTCGGTGCGGTAGTCCACGTTGTAGTTCTTCTCGCCGAACCAGAGCAGCTTCTCGTGCGGCGTGTCGTACTTGGGCGGCCTCGAGGGCGAGGCGCAGAGCTTCTGGCCCAGCTTGAGCGCGCCCAGGTTGCAGTTTTCGACGCAGAGGCCGCAGGCCACGCACTTTTCCGTGTCCACCTCGGCGACGTAGTTCGAGCGGATGACGTCCGGGGTCTTGAAGTACTGCGCTATGCGCAGCGAGAAGCAGGAGCAGCCGCAGCAGTTGCAGATGGCCGCCGCGCCGTCGGGCGGGTCGAGGTTCGAGATCTCGTGCACGAGGCCATTCTCCTCGCAGCGCTTGAGTATCTCATAGCACTCCTCGCGGTCTATCTCCCTGCCGTGGCCGGTGCGGATGTGGTACTCGGCCGACTCGTTGAAGAAGATGCACACGTCCTTTTCCAGGTGGCCGCAGCCCTCGCCCATGAGCCGCCTGGTCCTGCGGCAGGAGCAGTCCGTGACGGCGATGGCGTAGGAGTTGTCCACGATGCGGTGTATCTCCTCGTAGGTGCCGCGCCTGGCGTCGTTGTGTATGGCCATCTCGACGGGTATGACGCGCATCATACCCTGGCCGACGGGCACGAAGGGCGCGAGCGGCGCTATGCGCCTGCGCGTGTACTCCTCAAAGCACTCGGCGATGACCGGGTACTTCTCGCACATCTCCTTGTTGCCGACCATCATCTCCATGATGCCCGGCACCCAGATGGGCATGTTGAACTTGTCCACGCCGTCCTTCTTCGCAAAGCGGCAGACGCCCAGCTGCGCCAGCTCGTAGAGCACCTCGGTGACCCGGTCGAGCGGCTTTTTGACCTTCTTCGCCACTTCCTCCGCGGTGACGTAGTGCCGCACGCGCAGGCCCATGGCGATCTCGGCCATCTCGTCCGTCAGCACGGGGTCGAGGATCTTGTACTCGGGGTCGTTCGGCGTGACGCCCGTATAGGTGCCGCACTCGAGGCTGATCTTCGTTGCCAGCTTCAGGATAATCGGTCTCATCTGATAGAATTCCCCCTCTTTCTTCGATAATATGGTTTATTTACTAAATCCCTCAGACAAATTCGAGCTCCAGGCCCTCGCCCCAGAGCCTGGCCGCCGCAGCCTCTGCCGCCGCCCTGGCGGAGCGCGGCAGGGGCGAAAACAGCTCCGCCCGGAGCCTGCGTCCCTTTTTGTTCCACCGGCCCGCGACCCGGCCGTCTATCAGCAGCGCCGGGTACACTATGCCCGCGAGGTTGAAGATGCCCCGCATATCCTCCGGGCGCAGGAAAAGGCTCTCCCGTTTTTCGTAGCCGAGCAGCAGCGGGTCGAAGCCCGCAAGGAAGATGCAGCGCGGGATGCCGCCCTGCGGCTGCGCGGCGGCGCCCAGGCTGAAATACGTCCTGCCCTCCAGCTCATGCGCGCTCACGGGCAGCCGTGACAGGTACCTCCTGACCTCGGCCTGGCTGACGCCGAAGAAATAGGCCGCGTCCTTCACCGTGGCCGGGCCGTAGGCCTCGAAATAGCGCCTTGCCAGCTCGAGCTTCGACTCCTCCTCCGGCAGGGGCTCGAAAACGGGCGCGGCCAGGAAGGCCTTCTTCCCGTCTGCCGGGCAGTTCATGAAGCCCCGCTCGCACAGCTGGCGCAGCCCGCCGCCCCAGGGGTGGAACATGCTGCCCTCCTCATCCGGCGTCATGCCGGCGGCGCGGCAGAGCTGCCTGAGCTCGTCCCGGCTCTTCGGCCCCTCGGCCAGGGCGGCCAGTATCAGCTCCGTAAAGCGGCTCTGCCGCCCGGGCTCCAGCGCCCAGTCCGGGCGGGAATTCCAAAAGTTCCGCCCGCCCCACTCGTTGCTCCGGTAACCCTCCGCGCGGATGTAGAGGGGCAGGTCGCTCTCAGGGAAGATGTGCATCGTGCCGCGCAGGGTCCAGTTCCTCACCAGGCCCTCGCCGCCCTTTTCGACGTCCGGGCAGCGTATCCTCAGGGCGTGCCAGGCATACGACGCGAACTGCGCCTGTATGCCGCAGAGCCGCCGCGCCGCGTCCAGCCTGCCCATGGGGCTTATGAGCCCGTGATTTGCCAGCCTTTGGAGCCTTATCTCCTCAAGCTCCATCGCCTGGTCTTATTTCTCTTTCCAGGCCTTGACCTGGCCCCTGAGCCAGTCGGCCCACTTCTCCACGCCCTCGCCGGTCTTCGCCGAGATGGGGATGATCTCGATGTTCGGGTTGAGCTTCTTCGCCCGCTCGCACATGGCCTCATAGTCGAAGTCAAAATAGGGCATGACGTCTATCTTGTTCACGATGAGGCAGTCGCAGACCGTGAACATCAGCGGGTACTTGAGGGGCTTGTCGTCGCCCTCGGGCACCGACAGGATCATCGCGCTCTTCGACGCGCCCGTGTCAAACTCCGCAGGGCAGACCAGGTTGCCCACGTTCTCAAGTATGGCAAGGTCCACGTCCTCCGTGCCCAGGGCCTCAAGCCCCTGGCGGGTCATGTCCGCCGTCAGATGGCACATGCCGCCCGTGTGCAGCTGCACCGCCTTCGCGCCCGCGTCCTGCACCGTGTGCGCGTCCACGTCCGAGTCGATGTCCGCCTCCATGATGCCTATGCGCAGCTCGTCCCGCAGCGCCTCTATGGTGCGCACCAGCGTCGTGGTCTTGCCGCTGCCGGGCGAGGACATCAGGTTCAGGAGGAAAAGCCCCTTCTCCTTCAGCTCCGCACGCAGGGAATCGGCCTCCCTGTTGTTGTCCGCAAACACACTTTGCTTTATTTCAATAGTCCTGAGCATAGTCCTGCCCCTTTCGATGATTTTGACGAATTTTTTCGGCTGAACGCCCTTTTACTGTCCGTTTCCGAACGTATTTTCGTTTACAGTTTAACACACGTCAGTCCCTTAGTCAAACGCCTTTTACACCTGCGCGAAAAAGTCCGGTTAGTGGTGAAAAACTCCTTTGACATATAGAAAAAACGTGGTAAAATTCGTGTGACAAGAGGTTGTGAAAGGGGAAATCTGACTTGCTTAGTTTCCTGAGACGCGAGGGTGTGAGCGAGGACATCATCGCCGGGATAGAGGACTTCCGCAAGGCTCACAGCGTGAGCCCGGAGGCCGAGCACAGGCTCATAGCCGAGCCGAGGTTTGAATATTACGGCAAGGAGGTCTGGGAGGCCGCGGCGACGGCGCTGCTCTGCGGCGAGAACCTGCTGCTGGTCGGGCCCAAGGCCACGGGCAAGAACGTCCTGGCCGAGTGCCTGGCCTGCGCCTTCGGCCGGCCGAGCTGGGACGTATCCTTCTATATAAACACCGACGCCGCCTCGCTCATAGGCACGGACACCTTCACGGGCGGCGAGGTCAGCTTCCGCCAGGGGCCCATCACGAAGTGCGCGAAGCTCGGCGGCTTCGGCATCCTCGACGAGATAAACATGGCGAAGAACGAGTCGCTGGCCGTGCTGCACGCGACGCTCGACTTCCGCCGCATCATAGACGTGCCGGGCTACGACCGCATAGTCATGGACGACGCGACGCGCTTCATCGCCACGATGAACTACGGCTACGCCGGCACGCGCGAGCTCAACGAGGCCCTGGTCTCGCGCTTTGCGGTCATCGACATGCCGCCCATCAGCGCCGAGAGCATGAAGAAGCTCCTAAAGCGCGAGCATCCGACGCTCCGGGACGAGTGGGCTGAGCAGTTCTCCGGCCTCTTCCAGGACATACGCAAGAAATGCGACAGCGCGGAGATCTCCACCAAGGCCCTCGACCTGCGCGGGCTCATGAGCGCGGTGGAGCTCATGCACCGCGGCCTCGCCGCGGGCGAGGCGCTCAAGCTCGGCGTCGTCAACAAGGCCTTCGACCCCTTCGAGCGCAAGCTCGTCGAGGACGTCATAACGGCCCGCATCCCCTCCGCCCTCGGCCGGGACAAGCTCTTTGACGAGTGATGCAGCTCAGCCAGAGAGAGGCCGATCGCCAGGAGCGCCGGGCCACTAACCTCATATGGAACGCGGCGCGGGACTACTCTCTCGCGCCCGTTATCCGCGCCTACGACACCGAGGGCTTTGCGGACATCTATATGAACAGCATCATCGGCGCCGTCTACAGCTACTACGACTTCCCGAAGATAAAAGAGGTGCTCGACAGCTTTGTGCGCACGCCGCGCGGCGACGAGTTCGAGGAACTGGCCTGGGTGGCGCTCGAGAACTGCGCCTTCGAGCGCGCGGCCTCGGAGCGGCCCGCCCTGCGCGAGCTGCGCCTGGCCTATGCGCAGGGCATAGAGGCCGAGGCCCGGCGCAAGGGCGGCGCCCGCAATCTGGACGAGGCCTACAGGATAAAGCTAGAGCACTACGAGCGCGCCCTGGGCCTCGAGCCCGAGATGCCGGAGCGCGACCGGAAGATCCTCAACGCCCTGGAGCTCTCGCCGGAGCTTTCGACGGAGGAGGTCGTGCAGGCCATCCGCGGCGTGCTGCGGGAATACTACATGTTCGTCGCCACGACCGCCACAGGCAGGGGCGGCGGCCTGCCCACGCTCATAAACTTCCTGCGCCGCAGGCGAGGCGGCATAGGCGCCGCCGTGCGCAACGAGGAGGAGGGCACGGGCAGCGACAAGCGTGCGAAGAGGATCAAGGAGCACATGGTCGGCGAGCGCAGCGAGGACGAGATGCGCGAGTACGTCGAGGACTGCTTCGGCCTTTCGATTTACGCCCCGGGCGAGCTGAAGCGCATCGAGGAGCGGCTCTGCTCCGGCACACACTGGGACAGCATACTCCACTTCACCCGCGGCGAAATGAAGCCCCTGGAGCACAACAACCGCGAGGCCATAGTCCAGCGCAGCTCGGCCAAGCGCCAGGCGGAGTCGAACCGCCGGTTCTACACGGACGACATAGTCCGCAACCGCCAGACCATCGCGCGGCTCTCGGAGAAGATACGCAACTGCATGCTCGTCCACCTGGACGACGCGCGGATAAAATCCCGCGCCGGCGCGCTGGCCCCGGAAAGGGTCTGGCGCGGCGTGGCGCTCTCGGACGAGAGCGTCTTCACAAAGCCGGAGCGCGGAAACGACACGGAGCTTTCTGTGGACATCCTGCTCGACGCCTCGGCCTCGCAGATAGAAAGGCAGGAGAGCGTCTCGACCCAGGCCTACATGATAGCCGAGAGCCTTACGCGCTGCGGCATACCCACGCGGGTCTACTCCTTCTGCACGCTCAACGGCTGCACGGTGCTGCGGCTCTTCCGCGACTACGAGGAGGCCAACAAGAACGAGGCCATCTTCGACTACTGCGCCGCGGGCTGGAACCGTGACGGCCTGGCCTTCCGCGCCGCAGGCTGGATGATGCGCTCGAGCCACTGCGAACGGCGCCTGCTCATGATCCTCTCCGACGCCAGCCCGAACGACGACCGCAAGCTCCGCGACCAGGAGACGGGCAAGCAGGAGCTCTACCGCGGCGAGCCGGGCGTGCTCGACTCGGCGGCAGAGGTGGAAAAGCTCCGCCGCGAGGGCATCTCGGTCATGTGCATCTTCACGGGCGAGGACGAGGACATGCCCTCTGCGCGCCGCATCTACGGCCGCGACCTCGTCAGGATACGTTCAATAGAGCAGTTCGCCGACGCCGTGGGCGGCGTGGTGGTCGAGCTCATAGGAAATATGTAGGAGGAAAACCATGTCCAACATCTGGCACGACATCGACCCCAAGCGCATCAGGCCCGAGGAATTCGTGGCCGTCATCGAGATCACGAAGGGCAGCAAGAAGAAATACGAGCTCGACAAGGAGACCGGCCTCATCATCCTCGACCGCATCCTCTACACGGCGACGCATTACCCGGCCAACTACGGCTTCATCCCGCGCACCTACGGCGACGACGGCGACCCGCTTGACGTGCTCGTCATCTGCTCGGAGCCCATAGAGCCGCTCACGCTGGTGCGCTGCAAGCCCATCGGCGTCATCGCCATGAAGGACAGCGGCAAGATGGACGAAAAGATCATAGCCGTTTGCAAGGACGACCCCACCTACAACATGTACGACGACATCTGCCAGCTGCCCAGCTACACCTTCGAGGAAATGCGCCACTTCTTCTCCGTCTACAAGACCCTCGAGACCAAGGAGACCGTAGTGGACGAGGTCCAGGGCAAGGAACAGGCCGTGCAGATCATAGAGCACTGCCTCGAAAACTATATAAACTGCTTCTGCAAATAAAAACTCTGCCCGGGCCGTCTGGCCCGGGCAGAGTTCTTTTGCCCCTGTGTTATTGTTTCGCGGCGTTTACGAGTATGTCCACGCACTGGTCTATGCCGAGCCTGCCGGAGTCGAGGCAGATGTCGTAGTTCTCGGCCAGGCCCCACTGGTGGCCGGTGTAGTGCCGGTAATAGGCGCGGCGTTTGTCGTCCTTTTCCTTCAGGCGCTTTTCCGGCTTTTCGGGCCGCTCGCCGTAGAGGCGCACGATCCGGTCCGCCCTGAAGGCCGTGTCCGCGTGGAAAAAGGTGTGCAGGCAGTCCTCCCTCGCGCGCAGGATATAGTCCGCGCAGCGGCCGACGATGACGCAGCGCTCCTTCTCCGCAAGTTCCTTTATGATGTTGTGCTGGATGATATACAGCTGGTCCGAGATGGGCAGGCTGCCGCTGCGCGCGCTCTCGGCGTTCATGACCCAGTTGAACAGGAAGCTGCTGGTGGAGCAGGCGTACTCTCCGCTCTCGAGTATGTAGCTCTCCGCAAGGCCGCTCTCGGCGGCTATTTTCTTTACCAGCTCCTTGTCATAATAGGCCCAGCCGAGCCTCTCGGCCGTCTCCTTGGCGATGGTCCTGCCGCCGCTGCCAAACTGGCGGCTCACCGTTATGACCCTTATGCTCATGCTCTCAGCCTCCATTCTGCTCCTATTATAGCACACATTTTCGCAAATCCACAGTTTTTTTCTGCAAACAGCCAAAGTACCCGGAGCAGGGCGCGATATTGGCACTAGGATAGGTGCAGCCGCTCAGCCCGGCAGCGTGCTGTACTCCATCTTGTAGTAGGTCCAGCAGCGCAGCTTCGAGAGCAGCTCGGACTGCTGCCCGTCGAGCTCGTAGAAGGTCCTGCCGTCCATATCCATGTAGGCGCCGCCGTGGATGACGGGCAGCTCGCGCCGCAGCTCGTTGAGGTAGGCGAACCAGTTCGACTCCTCGCCCCGGCCCGTGAGCTCGAGTATCTCCGCGCCCAGATAGCAGGCGCTGATGAGCCCGGACTCCGGCAGCTCCAGTTCCTCTATCGCCCGGTCAAAGTCCAGCAGCTGCGCGCCGGCCTCGTTGCACCAGATGAGATAGGGCGCGGTGTAGGCCGCGAAGGGGTCCTCGGCCCCGGTGACGTCCGCGGCGGGCAGGCCCAGCTCGCTGTAGCCGCCCCGGTTGTCGCCCAGCGAGGGCAGGTGGTCGCCCAGGAAGACCAGCAGCACCGGCTCCTCCTGCGCGGAGTAGAACTCCGTCAGCTCGCCGAGCATGGCGTTGGCGTCGCGTATGCCCTCGGCGTAGACGTCGAGCGCCGCCTGCACCTCCTCCGGCAGCTCCACGCCCGTTTCCACCCTCGGGCAGACGTAGTCGCCGTACTTGTCGGCGGTGTAGGCCATGTGGTTCTGTATCGTTACGGCATAGGTGAAGTCCGGCACGCCGCTCTCGCAGGCGGCCTCGAAGCGCTGCTCGATGAGCTTTGCAAAGCTCGCGTCCGTCACCCAGGAGCCCTTGTATTCCAGGCCCTCCATGTCGTCGGCGAAGTATATCTCCTGCGCGCCCAGCAGCTGGTAGACCTCCTCGCGCCCGTAGAACCAGCTGTCGCCCGGGTGCATGAAGCAGCTCGTGTAGCCCTCGGAATTGAACACGCGGTACAGGCTCTCGAGCGGCCTGTCCACAAAGCGGAAGGAGGTGAGCGAGGGCGAGTTCGGGTTGAGCAGGTTCGTCTGCATACCCGTGGCTATGTCGAACTCAGTATCCGAGGTACCGCCTCCGAAATAGGGCACGACGATGTGCCCGGCGTAGGCGTTCTCGCCCGCCGCCAGGGCGTTGTAGACCTCCATGGGGTGCTCGCCCTCGGGAAAGTCGAACACGTCGCCGTTGAAAACATCCGAGAAGGCCTCGCTCATGACGAAGACCACGCTCAGGCGCGCGGCCTCGGGCGCGTCGTTATAGTCCCCTTCCCAGGACGCGGCCTCGATCTTGTCGAAGCCCGAGGGCTTTGCCACATCCATGGTCGAGAAGTGGTAGCAGAAATAGTAGGGGAAGCCCAGCTCGTTCGAGACGGAGCAGACGTCGTGGGGCGTCTGCCTGTCGAAGGACTCGTAGAGTTCGTCCGAGCTGTAGGCGAAGGCGACCAGGCCCACGAGCAGCAGCAGGCAGAGCAGGCAGCCGAGCGCCCTTAAGAGCCCGCGCCGCTTTTCCGGCCTGCGCGGCGGCAGCAGTATCCCCGCCGCGACGAACAGCGCCAGCAGCAGCACCAGTACCCCGGCCTGGAACCAGGGCAGGTTCAAATCGTAGTTGCCCATGGCGTCCGCGGCCTCTTTCACGAGCACGATGTCCCTGGGCACGAAGGGCTCGCTGCGCACCGTTATCTTCACGCGGTTTATGAGCGACATGACGCCCAATACCAGCCCGGCCGCCGCCGAGCCGTAGAGCGGGTTCGCCAGCGCGAAGCCCAGGGCCGCGCAGAGCAGGGCTATGGGCAGCCAGTTCAAAAGCAGCAGCAGCGGCTGCCGGAACATGCCCGAGAGGGTCCCGCCCAGGGCCGCGGGCGCGGCCCAGAGCACATAGATGAGTATCAGCACCGAGGCCGCAATCCCCAGCAGGATGGACGGTACTAGGCCGATCTGCCTGGAATGTCTCTTCAAGTTCAATGCTTCCTTTCAGAATAGAGCCTGTCTATGTAGTATCTCGGCCTTCCGACCGAGGCCTTGCCGTATTCTATGGCCTGCGCCGGGCAGGCGCCTATGCAGGCCATGCAGTGTATGCATTGCCCCAGCCACCGGGGCCTGCCGTCTTTGAGCACTATGTCGTTTACGGGACAGAGCCTCGCGCATTTGCCGCAGCCTATGCAGCTGTCCAGGGCGCGGAACTTCCCGTCCTTTATGAAGAGCGCGCGGAAGGCCGCGTTCACGGGCCCGCTCTTGAAGCGGTCGAGCGCGCCGGCCTTCGGGTCCTGCAGCGGCCTGCCGGCGGCTATCTCCCGCGCGGCGGCGAGGATGCCCGGCTCCGCCCTTTCTATGATCCGTTCCGCCTCGTCCGGCCCCGGCGTCGGGAACATGGCGAGGTAGTTTTCCGGCATGACGGCATAGCCCAGGCCCATGTACTGCTTGCCGATGTCCTCGCAGAGCGCCCGGCAGTATTTCGCGGCGTTGCCCGCCTCCGAGCCGCAGGTCATGAAGAAGTACATCTCATCCGAGCCGGAGAGCTTCGCCCGTCTCAGCAGCTGCTCCACGGCCGCGGGCAGGCGCCAGCCGTGCGTCGGCGCGGCTATCACATAGGGCCGCTCCGAGTCGAACACCGCCGGGGCGCCGCTTTTCATTATCTCATTGAGCGAGACGAGCTCGTCGCCCGTCTCCCCGGCTATCAGCCGCGCGGCATAGAGGCTGTTGCCCGTGCCGGAAAAACAGAGTATCATTGCCCCGCCTCCTTCGTCATCTGATGATACCACGCTTAGAAAGAATTAACAAGTTTTTTGCCCGCGCAAAGATTTTACTTACATAGTAGCTCCGTTTGTGTTAAAATATGATTAAAAACAGGCACAAATCTGACAGGTGGGGCGAAAATGTATCAAATTGGCGATTTGATAGTCTACGGCGGCACGGGCGTGTGCCGCGTGGAGGGGCTGGAGGCCCAAAAACAAAAGGGCGCGGAGGGCGCAAGGCAGTACTATGTCCTCAAGCCGCTCTATCAGGACGGGACGATACGCATACCGGTGGACACGAAGGTCTTCATGCGCCCGGTGATCAGCCGGCAGGAGGCGGAACGGCTCATAGACGCCATACCCGGCATCAACGCCGAGGTCTACCACGACCGCAACTTCACCCAGCTCGCCGCCCACTATCAGCAGGCCCTCGGCTCGCACGAGTGCGCCGACCTCATCGAGCTCGTCATGTCCATCTACGCGAAGAAGCAATACGTCGAGAGCCGCAAGCGCAAATTCGGGCAGGTGGACGCCAGGTTCATGAAACGGGCCGAAAACCTGCTCTACGGCGAGTTTTCCGTGGCCCTGGGCATCCCCTTCGAGGGCGTGCAGGAGTACATAGCCCAAAGGGTGACAAATAAGAAAAGCAGCTGAGCCCTGACCGGACAGAGTTTTCCGTCCGGTTTCTTTATATCTTCTTTACACCGTGCGGCGCATAGGTTATGATGGACTCGGATCAAATTTGGGAGGTTCATATGGTACTTGCGCTCACCGCTGCGGCTGCTGCCGCGGCCTCTGCCACGCATCTTGCCGCCTGCGGCCTGGGTAAGCAGAAGCTCAGATACGCCACGAAGCTGCTGCTCATGCCGCTCATCTGCCTGGTCTACTGCGCCCTGGCCGCGCGGCCCTCGCCCGTCGTGATCGCAGCCATGCTCTGCGGCTGGGCCGGGGACTTTTTCATGATCTTCAAGCACAGGGAGGCCTTCCTGGGCGCGGGCATGGCCGCCTTCGGCCTTGGCCACGTCCTGTACGTCTCGCACATGGGCCTTCTCGCCGCGGCCGCAAAGCCCGCGCTCTTCACCGCGCTCGCCGGCACGCTCGTGCCCTTTGCCGCGGCGCTCGCCGTCTACTTCGTGCTCAGGAAGCGCATACCCTCGCGCCTGCGCCTGCCCGGGCTCATCTACGGGCTGCTCCTGGCCTCGCTCGGCTCCGCCGCCTACATCGGCCTGCGCGCCGGCGCGCCCGGCTCTGCCTATCTGCTCGCAGGCGGCTGCCTCTTCCTCTGCTCCGACGGCATCCTGGCCTTCGAGACCTTCCGCGACGGCGACAGCAGCGCCGCCGACGTGGCCGTCATGTTCACCTACATCGCCGCCCAAGCCCTCCTCGCCGTCGGCTTCGGCCTGGGCTGAGGCTTGACAGCCGCGCCGGGCTCTGTTATCATACATACCGTATGAATGTAAAAGGGAGGCGGGAGCATGTCGCGCAACAAGTACCCGGAGCAGACCGTGGAGCTCATTCTGGACGCGGCGGAGCGGCTGTTCCTCGAGAAGGGCTATGAGGGGACGACGATACAGGACATCGTGGACCAGCTCGGCGGGCTGACGAAGGGCGCGGTATATCACCATTTCCGCTCGAAGGCGGAGATCATGAACGCCCTGGGCGACAGGCTCTTTCTCGAGCGCGACCCCTTCGAGGCGGCGGCGGGCCGCTCCGATTTGAATGGGCTGCAGAAGCTGCGCGAAGTTGCGCGCCTGCACCAGGCTGACGCGGAGCAGCAGCAGCTGAGCCGCGAGGCCCTGCCCATGCTCAAAAACCCGCGCGTGCTGGCGCAGCTGCTCGAAACCAACCGCCGCGAGCTCACGCCGCGCTTTCTGCGCCTCATCGAGGAGGGCATAGCGGACGGCTCCATAACGACCGATTACCCGCAGGAGCTCGCCGAGCTCATACCCCTGCTCACGAGCCTCTGGCTCGCGCCGACGGTCTACCCCTCCAGCCCCGAGGGCATGCTCCGCAAATTCCGCCTCATAGGCGAGGCCCTGGCCGCCCTCGGCCTGCCGCTCGTGGACGAGGAGCTCATGTCCCTCGCCGAGGACTACGTCTCAAAGCTCTGAAAAACCGCCGCCGCGCGCGGCCTTTTTCAGGCGATTATACATACCGCATGAATGTATGTAAAGGAGGATGCGATTTGAAGCGGGAACTGTTTACGAAAGATTTCACGCTCCTGGTGCTGGGCCAGGCTTTTTCGCTGGCGGGCGGCTATGTGCTGAGGTTTGCCCTGTCGATGTATGTACTGGAGCTGACGGGCTCGGCGGGGGTATTCGCGGGGATGCTGGCGGCGGCGATGCTGCCGACGATACTGCTCTCGCCCCTGGGCGGGGTGCTGGCGGACAGGTGCGACCGGCGGCGGCTTATGGTGCTCTCGGACGCGCTGGCGGGCGCGGCGGCGCTGCTGGCCCTGCCGGCGCTGGAGGCCTTCGGAGGTACCGGCACGGCGGCGGGGCTGCTCATGCTGCTGTCGGTGCTGGGCGCTTTTGAATCGCCGGTGGTGCAGGCGGCGCTGCCCCAGCTGCACAGCGGCGAGAACATACTGCGCGGCAACGCGGTCATAAACCAGGTCGCGGCCCTGGCGGGGCTGGCGGCGCCCTTTTTGGGCAGCCTGCTGTACGCGGCCCTGGGCCTCGGGCCGGTACTGCTCGGGGCGGGGCTCTGCTTCCTGCTGACGGCGCTGCTGGAGCGCTTTATCCGGCTCGCAAAGCTGCCCGGACGCGCCCGGGAGGGCGGACTGCTCGGCACGCTGTATGGGGATCTCGCGGAGAGCCTGCATTTTCTGCGGCGCGAGGAACGGGACGTGCTCAGGCTGCTGCTGTTGGCGGCGCTCGTGAGCTTTTTTGCGGCGGGCGCGGCGCTCGTGGGCTTTCCCTATCTCGTGCGCGAGGTGCTGGGCCTCACGGCGGAGCTCTACGGCGCGGCCGAGAGCGCCCTGGGCGCGGCGGCTCTGCTCGGGGCCCTGGCGGCGGGCGTGTTCGGGCCGAGGCTGCGGCGGCGGCAGCTGCTCATATCCGCCTTCGGGCTCTCGCTCCTGCCCGCCGGGGCGGCCTTCCTGCTGCCTCTGGGCGCGATCGCTCGCTATCTCGTGCTGACCGCCGCCTTCTTCGCCGGGCAGCTGTGCTGCTCGCTCTATTCCGTCCTGGCTGTCTCCATGATCCAGCAGCGCACTCCGGAGCAGCTCACCGGCAAGGTCATGGCCCTGACCTCGACCATCGCCATGTGCGCCCAGCCCCTGGGACAGCTGGCTTACGGCGCGCTCTTCGACCTCGCCGGGAACGAGGCGGAGCTCATCTTGCTGCCCACGGGGCTGGCGCTGCTGCTTTTGGGGCTGAGGCCGTGCTTTACAAATCCGGGGCGTGTGTTAAAATAGAAGGGAATTTTGACTGTGAGGTGCGCCATGACGGATATTGAGATAGCCCAGGCGGCTAAGCCGCTGCCCATAACCGAGGTCGCCGCGAGAGCCGGTATAGGCGAGGAATACGTCGAATGTTACGGCAGGAACAAGGCGAAGATCGACCCCGCCATCCTGTCCCGGCCGGGCGGGGACGGCAAGCTCGTCCTGGTGACGGCCATCAACCCCACCCCGGCGGGCGAGGGCAAGACCACGACCACCGTCGGGCTCTCGGACGCGCTCAGGAAGCTGGGCAAGCGCTCGGTCGTCGCCCTGCGCGAGCCCTCGCTCGGGCCGGTCTTCGGCATAAAGGGCGGCGCTGCCGGCGGCGGCTACGCCCAGGTCATACCCATGGAGGACATCAACCTCCACTTCACCGGCGATTTCCACGCCATCGGCGCGGCGAACAACCTGCTGGCCGCCATGCTGGACAACCACATCTACCAGGGCAACCGCCTGAACATAGACCCTCGCCGCATCACCTGGCGCAGGGCGGTGGACATGAACGACCGCCAGCTGCGCTTCATAACCGACGGCCTGGGCGGGCGCGTGAACGGCGTGCCGCGCGAGGACGGCTTCGACATCACCGTGGCGAGCGAGGTCATGGCCGTGCTCTGCCTGGCCTCGGACATCAGCGACCTCAAGGCCCGGCTCTCGCGCATCGTGGTGGGCTACACCTACGCCGAGGAGCCCGTGACAGCTGGCCAGCTCGGCGCCGCCGGGGCCATGGCCGCCCTGCTCAAGGACGCGCTCAAGCCGAACCTCGTGCAGACCCTCGAGGGCACGCCCGCCTTCGTCCACGGCGGGCCCTTCGCGAACATCGCCCACGGCTGCAACAGCGTCACGGCGACCAGGCTGGCGCTTCGCCTCGGCGAATATGCCGTCACCGAGGCCGGCTTCGGCGCGGACCTGGGCGCGGAGAAGTTCTTCGACATCAAATGCCGCATGTCCGGCCTGCGGCCCTCGGCGGTGGTCATAGTCGCCACGGTCCGGGCGCTCAAGCACCACGGCGGCGCGGCCAAGGGCGAGCTCGGCCGCGAGGACCTCGCGGCGCTCGAGCGCGGCCTGCCCAACCTGCTCCGGCATGTGGACAACGTGAAGAACGTCTACGGCCTGCCCTGCGTCGTGGCTATAAACCGCTTCCCGACGGATACGCAGGCCGAGCTGGAGCTGGTGGAACGGCGCTGCCGCGAGCTGGGCGTGAACGCCGCGCTCTCCGAGGTCTGGGCCAAGGGCGGCGAGGGCGGCCTGGAGCTCGCGCGCGAGGTCGTGCGACTGTGCGAAGAGCCGAACAGCTTCCGCTTCGCCTACCCGGACGAGCTGGATATCCGCGGCAAGATCGAGGCCATAGCCTCGCGGGTCTACCGCGCGGGCGCCGTCGCCTTCACCGGCCCGGCGGAAAAGGAGCTCCGGCAGCTCGAGGCCCTGGGCTTCGGCGGCCTGCCCGTCTGCATGGCGAAGACGCAGTATTCCTTCTCCGACGACCCGGCGAAGCTCGGCGCGCCCGAGGGCTTCACCCTGACGGTGCGCAAGCTCAAGGTCTCCGCCGGCGCGGGCTTCATCGTGGCCCTGACGGGCGATATCATGACCATGCCCGGCCTGCCCAAGTCCCCGGCCGCCGAGCGCATAGACGTGGACGAAAACGGCAGGATCTCCGGCCTCTTCTGAATCCCGGGACAAATAAGCCCCTCAAGGCGGCCAATGCGCCTTGAGGGGCTGCTGCATATCCTGTTGCGGCTCACGCCTTTGCGTATTCCACGGCTATCCTGGCCGCGACGCGGGCGTTGTTGAGGGCGAGCTCGACGTTGGACTTGAAGCTCTCGCCTCCGGTCAGCTCCTTGACCTTGGCCAGCAGGAAGGGCGTGATGTCCTTGCCGTGCACGCCGGCCTCGTCGGCGGCGCGGAGCGCGGTGTCGATGATGCCCTCCATGTACTTGAAGTCGAGGCCGTGCTCCTCCTGGATGGGGTTGGCGATGAGCACGCCGCCCTCGAGCCCGAGCTGCCACTTGGCCTTGAGTATGGCCGCGATCTCGGCGGCGTCCTTTGCGGCGTAGTCGAGCTTGTGCCCGCTCCGGCGGCAGTAGAAGGCGGGGAACTCGTCCGTGCCCACGCCTATGACCGGCACGCCCATCGTCTCGAGGTATTCCAGCGTCCGGCCGATGTCCAGGATCTGCTTTGCGCCCGCGCAGATCACGGCTACGGAGGTGTGCGCCAGCTCCTGCAGGTCGGCGGAGATGTCCATCGTGACCTCGCCGTGCCTGTGTACGCCGCCTATGCCGCCGGTGGCAAAGACGCGCACGCCCGCCTGCGCCGCTATGAGCATGGTCGTCGCCACGGTGGTGGCGCCGTTTTTGCCCGTCGCCAGGTAGACCGGCACGTCGCGGCGGCTGACCTTGCCCACGCCCTCGGCCCGGCACATGACCTCCAGGTCCGCCTGGGACAGGCCCACCTTGAGCTTGCCGCCCATTATCGCCATCGTGGCCGGGACGGCGCCCTCGGCGCGGACGACCTCCTCGACCCGCGCGGCGAAGTCCAGGTTCTCCGGCCAGGGCATGCCGTGGCTGAGGATGGTGCTCTCGAGCGCCACGACCGGCCTGCCGGCCTCCAGCGCCTCGCGTACTTCGGGTTTTATGTCCAGATATCCGTTCATGTCTATTCCTCCATCATATTTGTATCGGCGCCGAGCATACGCTGCATCGTCCGGATAACGGGCTGCCTGCCCGACCTGGGCTCGCCGTAAAACTCGAAGCCGTTTTTTCTCCAAAACGCCTCTGCCTGTGGGTTGCCGGCCACGACGCCCAGGGCCGCGCGGCGAAAGCTGCAGGCCTCCAGCGCCCCAAGCAGCTCGGAGACCAGCCGCGTCCCGAAGCCCCGGCCCTGCAGCCGGGCGTCCAGCATGAAAAAGCCTATCCAGGCCGTGTCCCCGTCCGGGTAACCGTCTATGAGGTCCAGCAGGAGCCGGAGCTGCCCGCCGTCGAAGCCGCCGAGGTAGTACTTGTCCTCATAGCCCTTGCCGGGCGGAAGGGCTTCAAGGTCCTGCAAGATCTCCGCCGGCCCGGGCGGAGGCGCGCCGTAGTGCTCGTAGTAGAGCGGGTTGCCCCGGCAGAGCGCCGCCGCGGCCTCAAAATGCCCGGGGCCAATGTACTGCAGCTCCAGGCTCCTCAGGAGCGTGCCGGCGTCTATTCTGCGCATGGCCTGCCGTTTTCGCGGAGAAGGCGACAGACCCGCTCCACGGACATCTCCGGGTTGATGGTCAGCTCGCTCGCCACGGCGAGGGAGCCCGCGCCCAGGGCGAAATCCAGGGCCGCCTCCGGCTCCAGGCCGCTGACATAGCCGTAGACCAGCCCGGCCATGAAGGCGTCGCCCGCACCGTTGGCGTTGGCCATGAGCTCCACGGGATGCAGCGCGCGCAGCAGCCTGCGGCCCTCGGCGTCGGCGTAGTAGCAGCCGCGCTCGCCCAGGCTCACCGCCACCCGCTTCACCCCGCGCGAGAGCAGGACGGAGCAGGCCCGCTCCAGGCCCTCGGCCGTCTCCGTCTCCTCGTCCGCGAGGACGCCGAGCTCTATGCGGTTCGGCTTCATGCAGAAGAAGCCGCCCGAGAGTTTTTTCACCTTCCTGGCATAGCTCGTGCTCACCGGGTCGAGAAAGACCGGCGTATCGCCCGCCTGAAGGAGTATCTCCGCCACGGTCTCTGCGGGCAGGCAGGGGTCGCAGACGACCGCCGCCGCCCCGCGCAGCTCTTCCGCCTGCGAGCGCACGAGTTCGGGCGTCACGCTCTCGAGTATGCCCATGTCGGACATGGCCACGAGCATGTCCCCGCGCTGGTCGAGCACGGAGATGTAGCAGCTGGAGGCCGCGCCCGGCACCGTCACGACACCGGAGATATCAATGCCCGCGGCGGCGGAACTGCGCAGCACCATTTCGCCGTAGAGGTCGGCGCCCACGGCGGAGATGAGCCGCGTCCGCACGCCGAGGCGCGAGAGGTTCTCGAGCACGTTGCGGGTGACCCCGCCGGCGGAAGTGCGCAGATGACCCGGGTTGGAGTCGCGCATGACGATGGGCGCGCGGCTTTTGCCGTGGACGTCCATATTCGCCGCGCCAATGCCCAGGACGAATTTTTCAGCCATAACAACACCTCTGGATCACCATTATAACATCCGCAGCCGCGCCCGCGCAAGGAAAAGCCCCGTCTTTCGACGTGGCTTTTCCTTGCCGAAGAAGGCTTTGCCTTCTTCGGCAAAGGGGATAGCGCTGCGCTGCGCGCCTCGGTCGTCCGCCAAGGGCGGACGATTCGACACTCCGCTCCGCGAGAAGTATTTTCGGCGACGTACACGCCGCCGCCGAAAATGATCAATATTTATTTCGCGGCTGCGGCCGCGAAACTCTGCGAGGCTTCTTAGACAGACTGAAGCCCCGTCTTTCGACGGGGCTTTTGTCTCACTTGCTTTTCCGGAGCCGCGGCAGGACGAGCATTGCCAGTGCTCCGCCGATGAGGGCGGTGACGCCCTGCGGCCAGGAGAACATGACGGACACAGCCGCGGCCTGTTTTTCCGGCACGCCGGAGAGCAGTCCCAGCACGAGGGGCACGCAGACCCAGAGGAAAGCGCACTTCACGATAGCGGCTGCGGCGGCGGAGACCGCCCAGCGCGGGAAGCTCCAGGCCCTGCCGTGCAGCAGGCCGAAAACGATGGCCAGCACGGCGTTGCCGCAGGCTATGACCGGTGTGACGGCGGGGATGGCGGGGCCGACGCCCACAAGCGAGGCCAGGACGGACGAGAGTATACCGATCGCCGCGCCGGACCAGATGCCGGTCGTCGCCGTGAAGACGAAGAGCACGCAGTTGACGAGCGAGCCGGTGACGAGCTGGGTCGCCGAGAAGGGCCCGACGATGGCGGCCCCGGCAGGGATGGCCTTGCCGAGCAGCTGGGCGACGACCACGAGCGCGACGCCGAGCGCGGTGCGCGTGACCCAAAACGCAGGGGACTTTTTCGGAGCCATTACTCCTCGACCTCCTTGAGCCGGTCGAGGTAGCCGCTGTCGAGAGCGCTCTGCTTCTCAGCCTTGACTTTGTAGGTCCTGACGTTGGAGGTGGCGTTGAGCACGGGCGTGATGGTGCCCGCGCCGGCCACGCAGCCGCCGGGACATGCCATGCCCTCGAGCAGGTAGCCGTGGCGCTTGCCGGCCTTGGCCATGGTCATCATGCGGCGGCACTCGCGCAGGCCGTCGCCGTATTCGACCTCGATCTCGCGGTCGGGCGCGATTTTGGCGATCACCTCTGCCACAGCCGCCGCGACGCCGCCGCCGACGGCAAAGCCGCGGCCCGCGCCGGTGCCGGATTCAAAGTCGGTGTCGCATTCGTCGGGCTCGAGCGTGGCGAAGTCGATGTCCTTCGCGTCGAACATGCCCTGCAGCTCCTCGAAGGTGAGCACGAAGTCCACGTCGGAGCGTATCGTCCTCCGCGAGGCCTCGAGCTTCTTGGCGGCGCAGGGGCCGACGAAGACGATGCGGGCGTTGGGGTGCTCCTTCTTCATAAGGCGCGCGGTTATGACCATGGGCGTGAGGGCCATGGAGATGTTGTCCTTGAACTCAGGGAAGAGCTTTTTGGCCATGACGCTCCAGGCCGGGCAGCAGGAGGTGGCCATGAAGTCGAGGTTTTCGGGCACGTTGTCGAGGAAGTCGTGGGCCTCTTCAACGGTGCAGAGGTCGGCGCCGATGGCGACCTCGACGGTGTCGGCGAAGCCGAGTATGCGCATGGCCTTTTTGAGCTTGGGCGCGGTGGCGTCCTTGCCGAACTGGCCGACGAAGGCGGGCGCGACGCAGGCGATGATCTCGTCGCCCTTGTTGATGGCCTGGATGAGCTGGAAGATCTGGCTCTTGTCGGCGATGGCGGCGAAGGGGCAGTTCACGAGGCACATGCCGCAGGAGACGCACTTGTTGTAGTCGATCTTGGCGCGGCCCTTTTCGTCGGAGCCTATGGCGTCCATGCCGCAGGCCTTGGCGCAGGGGCGCTCGATGCGGCTGATGGCGTTATAGGGGCACTGGGAGAGGCAGCGTCCGCACTTGATGCACTTGGTCTGGTCGATGACGCTCTTGCCGTCGCGTCCGACGGAGATGGCGCCCTTGGGGCAGACGTTCATGCAGGGGTGGGAGAGGCAGCCCTGGCAGTTGGAGGAGACGCGGATCTCCTTGGGCGGGCAGGCGTTGCAGGCGAAGGGGATGATATTGATGAGGGGCGGCTCGTAGTATTTCTCGGGCTTAGCGGCCTCCTCGATGCCGTCTGAGGCAAGACTCATTTCGGCGGCGGTGCGCAGGGGCAGGCCGCAGGCGAGGCGGAGCCTTTCGGTGACGATGGCGCGCTCGAGGAAGACGTCGTGCCTGTACTGAGCGACCTCGCCGGGGATGATCTTATAGGGCAGGGAATCGATCCTTGAAAAGTCGCCGCCCTCGTAGGCGAGCCTGGCGACCTCTGTAAAAACGCTGCGTCTGAGGTCATCGACGACGCTGTGGATACCTCTCATAGTACGGCCTCCTGTAAAATCTATTTGGCTTTGTTATTATACTATCAAACAG
>CALXEH010000013.1 GCA_944387285.1 uncultured Oscillospiraceae bacterium
CATGGACGAACCCTTCGTCGGCCTCGACCCCATCGCCTCGCACAAGCTCAAGACCATCATGCGCGAGCACTGCGACAAGGGCGGCGCCATTTTCTTCTCCACCCACGTCCTCGAGGTAGCCGAGAAGCTCTGCGACATGGTGGCCATCATCAAGGGCGGCAAACTCGTCGTATCCGGCACGATGGAGGAGGTACGCGGCGACGACTCTCTCGAGGAGGTCTTCCTCGAGCTGGAGGAGGAATGAGCCATGTTCAAGGCGCTTCTGCGTATCCAATTCGCCTCGCTCTGGGCCGCGCTCACCCGCAGCACTACGGGTAAGAAGAAAAGCGGCAGGGGCAGGACCGCGCTCGTGGCGATACTCTTCATCTACATGATCGGCTGCTTCTTCGTCATGTTCGGCGGGATGTTCTATGTCACCGCCGTGCCGCTGTCCGGCGTCGGGCTGGCCTGGTTCTACTTCTCCCTTGCCGGCATCGTGGCCGCCGCGCTCTGCTTCATCGGCAGCGTGTTCATGGCCCAGCAGCAGCTCTTCAACGCCAGGGACAACGAACTGCTGCTCTCGATGCCGATACCTTCGGCGTATATCCTCGGCTCGCGCATGGCGTCGCTGCTGCTCGTGAACTATGGGCTCGAGCTTATAGTCTTCATCCCGGCGGGCGTGGTCTGGTGCATGCAGCTGCCCGTGACCGCCATGGGCGTCGTGAGCTTCGTGCTCGTCTGCCTGCTGCTGCCCTTCCTGGTGCTCACCTTCACCTGCCTGTTCGCCTGGCTGCTCGCGCTCATCTCCTCGCGCATGCGCTACAAGACCGCCATAACGCTCGTGCTCTCGCTGGGCTTCCTCGGCCTGTACATGTACGCCGTCATGAACATGCAGAACTACCTCATGGCCCTGCTGGAGAGCAGCGCCATAATCGCCGGCTCCGTCGAGGCCTACGCCTACCCGGCATATGCCCTGGGCATGGCCGTCGCTGAGGGCGACCTCGTGAGCCTGCTCGGCTTTGCCGCCTGCTGCCTCCTGCCCTTCGCCCTGGTCTGCGCCCTGCTGTCCAGGTTCTTCTCCAGCGTGACGGCCAAGCGCGCGTCGGTGCGGATAAAGTACAGGCGCACCGAGCTCAAGGCCGCGGGCGCCATGTCCGCCCTGCTGGGCAAGGAACTGCGGCGCTTTGCCTCCAACAGCATGATAATATTGAACTCCGCCCTGGGCAGCGTTTTCCTCGTCATCATGGGCGTCGCGGCGCTCATCTACCGCGACAGGCTGCTTGAAGTGCTCGGCCTCATGCCGGGCGGCGGAGGCGATATGCTCGCGGGCGTCGCCGTGCTGGCGCTGGCCTTCATGGGCGCCTTGGACTACATCTCCTCTGCCACCATCTCGCTCGAGGGCAAGAGCCTCTGGATACCCAAGACCATACCCGTGCCCGTGCGGACGATACTCATGGCGAAGGTGCTGCTGAACGTAGTCATCGCCCTGCCCGCGACGTTCATCGCCTCGGCCTGCGTGGCGATAGCCCTGCCCATGACGGCGGCGGAGCGGCTCTTCGTCGTGCTCATCCCCTCCATCATGACGGTGTTCATCTCGCTCTACGGCGTGGTCATAAACCTGCGTTTTCCCAAGTTCGATTATATAAACGAGGTGAACGTGGTAAAGAACAGCCTGAGCGTCTGCGTCTGCCTGTTCTCGTCCTGGGGCATCCTCGCCGCGCCGGCGCTGCTCTATGTCTTCGTTTTGAGCGACGTCCTGAGCATGACGGTCTTCCTCGGCATCTGCACGGCGCTGCTGCTCATCGCCTGCCTGCTGCTCTATCTGAAACTCTGCCGCAGCGAGGAGCGCTTCCTCGAGCTCTGAGCCCCGGCAAAATAAAGGGCGGCACCCTGTGAAAGGGTGCCGCCTTTTTTGTTTTGCTTTTTCAGATGACCACGGCGGTGCCGGAGACGCTGACCATCAGCATGCCGTTGTCGGCGCCCAGGACCTCGTAGTCCACGTCCACGCCCACCACGGCGTTCGCGCCCGTGTGCTCGGCCCGCCGGCACATCTCGTCGAGCGCCTCGTTGCGGGCGTTCTGGAGCTCCTCCTCATAGCCCGCGCTGCGCCCGCCGAAGAAGTTGCGGAAGCCCGCGCCGATGTCCTTGAACACGTTGATGCCCGTGATGACCTCGCCGAAGACTATGCCCCGGTACTCGCGTATCTCGCGGCCCTCCACGCTGTTTGTTGTAGTTACGATCATGCTTTGACCTCCATACAGACTGGTACGAACAGTATATACTACGCCCGGTCAAAGTCAAGACAGTTTTTATTAAGTTTCCTGAATCCCTCGGAAATCGCCCACCCGGCCTATGTCCAGCAGCTCTGTGGTATCCTGGCTCAGGTGTTCGGTGAGCAGGGCCGCCGCGGCGTTGGCGGTGTCGATGCTCGTGATGCAGAAGATGCCGCGTTTCACCGCCTGGCGGTGCAGCTCCACATAGTCGCCCATCGTGTCGTCGTGCAGGGCGCCGACGTAGATGACGAGGCCGATGCCCGCGCGCTCGAGGAAGCCGCCCAGATCCGCCGTGTGGCTGACATTGCCGATATCGAAGGCGTAGTAGCCCAGGGCCTTTATCGCGTCCGCCGTCTCGGGCGTTGCGAACATGAGCCTGCCGCTCTCGTCCAGGCTCTTCACCAGCGGGCCTATCTCGCCCAGCTGGCGGCTCTCCACGCTCAGGAGCACCCCGCGCCTCGGCTCGCCGTTTTCCGATACGAAGCGGAAGCCCGCCGCCGCAAGCGCCTTGTACAGCGCCTCCTTGAGCGTCCGGCCCACGCCGAGCACCTCGCCCGTGGACTTCATCTCGGGGCCGAGCAGGGAATTGGCGTCCGGCACCTTCTCGAAGGAGAAGACCGGGGCCTTCACGCCGTAGTACGGCGAGGGCGGCAGCAGCCCGTCGGGGCAGCCCAGCTCCGCCAGGGACGCGCCCATC
Organism: uncultured Oscillospiraceae bacterium; assembly: GCA_944387285.1. GTDB lineage: Bacteria > Bacillota > Clostridia > Oscillospirales > Oscillospiraceae > Scatomorpha. Next base: position 2,950 of record CALXEH010000013.1, read on the forward strand.
ATGACGCGCGTGGCGATGTCCACCATGTGCACGCCCGTCACCTTGCTCAGGTACGGTATCGTGCGCGAGGCCCTCGGGTTCACCTCTATGACATAGAGCTTCCCGCCGTAGATGAGGTACTGTATATTCACGAGCCCGCGCGTGCCGAGCGCCAGAGCCAGGCGGCGCGAGCAGTCCGCGACATGCTCCGTCATCTCGGGCGAGAGGCTGCGCGGCGGGTAGATGGCCACGGAGTCGCCCGAGTGTATGCCCGCGCGCTCGACGTGCTCCATGATGCCGGGGATGAGCACCTGCTGCCCGTCGGATATGACGTCGCACTCCAGCTCCGTGCCGGGCATGTACTTGTCGATGAGCACGGGGTTTTCGATGCCGCCGGAGAGGATGACGTTCATGTAGCGGCGCACATCGGCCTCGTCGTGGGCGATGACCATGTTCTGGCCGCCGATGACGTAGGAGGGCCGCAGCAGCACGGGGAAGCCCAGCCTCGACACCGCCGCCAGGGCCTCGTCGAGGCTCAGGACGGCCTCGCCCTTCGGGCGCTCGATGCCCATGGAGCCGAGCAGCGCGTCGAACTTCTCCCTGTCTTCGGCGAGGTCTATGCCCTCCGCCGAGGTGCCGAGGATCCTGATACCCTTCGAGACGAGGAAGTTCGCCAGCGAGATGGCGGTCTGGCCGCCGAAGGCCACGACCACGCCGATGGGCTTTTCCACCTCGAGCACGCCCATGACGTCCTCGGGGCAGAGCGGCTCGAAGTAGAGCCTGGAGGCCGTGCCGTAGTCCGTCGAGACCGTCTCGGGGTTGTTGTTTATGATGACGACGTCGTAGCCCATGTCCCGCAGCGTCCTCACGCAGTGGACGGAGCTGTAGTCGAACTCTATGCCCTGGCCTATCCGGATGGGGCCCGAGCCGAGCACGACGATGGTCTTGTGCCCCGGCTCCACCCTCGCGCGCGCGTCGCAGTAGCCCTCGGGCACGGAGTAGAAATAGGGCGTGCGGGCCTCGAATTCGGCGGCGCAGGTGTCGACCATCTTGTAGCTGAGCGGCGGGCGCTCCGGCGTCTCGCAGCCCGAGATGCGGCGGATGGCCGCGTCGGTGTAGCCGAAATACCGCGCCTTTTTGTAGTTTTCTGCGGTGAGGCCCTGAGCCAGCTCGGCCTCGAGCTCGACCATGCCCTTGAGCTTGCGCAGGAACCACTCGTCTATCATGGTGATCTCGTGCAGCTCGTCCACGCTCATGCCCTCCTTGAGGGCCTCGAAGAGGGTGAAGATGCGCAGGTCGTCCATGTCGCGCAGGCGCAGGCCCAGGTGACGGCGCGAGGCGGGCGCGCGGTTGAGCATGTCCTGCTTTATCTCCGCGCCCCTGACCGCCTTCATCAGCGCCGCCTCGAAGCAGGGCGCGATGGACATGACCTCGCCCGTGGCCTTCATCTGCGGGCCGAGGCCCCGGTCGGAGCCGCCGAACTTGTCAAAGGGCCACTTGGGGAACTTAACGACGACGTAGTCCACCGCCGGCTCGAAGCAGGCGAAGGTCTCGCCCGTGACCTCGTTTTTGATCTCGTCGAGCGTGTAGCCGAGCGCGATGCGCGCGGAGACCTTGGCGATGGGGTAGCCCGTGGCCTTGGAGGCCAGCGCCGAGGAGCGCGAGACGCGCGGGTTCACCTCGATGACGGCGTAGTTCATGCTCTCGGGGTCGAGCGCGAACTGGCAGTTGCAGCCGCCCTCGATGCCCAGGGCGCCGATGATGTCCAGCGCCGCCGTGCGCAGCATTTGATACTCCCTGTCCGCCAGCGTCAGCGCCGGTGCCACGACGATGGAGTCGCCCGTGTGCACACCCACCGGGTCCACGTTCTCCATGCTGCAGATGGTGATCGCCGTGCCCGCCGAGTCGCGCATGACCTCGAACTCTATCTCCTTCCAGCCGAAAATGTACTTCTCGACCAGGATCTGATGTATGGGCGAGGCCTCGAGGCCCGCGGCCGCGACGTTCTGCATCTCCTCCTCGTTGTGCGCCACGCCGCCGCCGGAGCCGCCCAGCGTGAAGGCCGGGCGGATGATGACCGGGTAGCCTATCGTGTGCGCCGCAGCCATGGCCGCCGGCAGGGTCTCCGCCGTGCGCGAGGGGATGACCGGCTGGCCGATGTCGGCCATGGCATCCTTGAAGAGCTGCCTGTCCTCGCTCTTGAGGATGGCCTCGATGTTCGTGCCGATGAGCCGGACGCCGTGCGCCTTGAGGAAGCCCGATTTGTAGAGCTCCATTGCCAGGTTCAGGCCGGTCTGGCCGCCCAGGCCCGCGAGCAGGCTGTCGGGCTTTTCCTTTTCGATTATCCGCTCCACCGTGCGGCGGCTGAGCGGCTCTATATACACCGAGTGCGCCATGTCCGGGTCGGTCATGATGGTCGCCGGGTTGGAGTTTATGAGCACCGCCTCCACGCCCTCCTCCATGAGGGTGCGGCAGGCCTGGGTGCCGGCGTAGTCGAACTCCGCCGCCTGGCCGATGACTATGGGGCCGGAGCCTATGACGAGTACCTTCTTTATCCTCTTATCCTTCGGCATCTCAGCGTCCCTCCATCATTTCAGTGAACAGCCCGAACATCGAAACGCAGTCGCGCGGCCCGCCGTGGGCTTCGGGGTGGAACTGCAGCGAGAAGGCGTTCAGCCCCGGGTAGTCCAGGCCCTCGCAGGAGCCGTCGTTCACATTAACGAAGCGCAGCTCGGCGGCCGTGCCCGCGAGCGTCGGGATGTCCACCGCATAGCCGTGGTTCTGGCTCGTCACATAGACCCGGCCCGTCTTGAGGTCCTTGGCCGGCTGGTTCGCGCCGCGGTGGCCGAACTTCATCTTGCGCGTGCCCGCACCCGCCGCCAGGGCCATCATCTGATGCCCCAGGCAGATGCCGAACATCGGTAGCCTGCCCATGAGCTTTGCTATCTGCTCGATGCAGAAGGTGTTCTCCGCCGGGTCGCCGGGGCCGTTCGAGAGCATTACGCCGTCGTGCCCGCCCGCAAGCACCACCTCCGCCGGCGTGTCCGCAGGATAGACCGTCACTGCGCAGTCGTGGCGCATGAGCGTCTGGGCAATGCTGTTCTTGTAGCCGTAGTCCATGAGCGCCACGGACCAGCGCGCGAACTTCGGGGCCTCGAGCTTCAGGATGCCGGAGGACGTGACGGCTGGCACGGCGCCCGTGACCTTGTTGTCCCGCACCTTCTCCAGCAGCGCCTCGTCCGGAGGGGCGTCCGTCACCGCGGCGTTCATAACGCCCCGGTCGCGGATGGTCTGGGTGATGCGCCGCGTGTCCACGCCGCAGATGCCGCAGACGCCGTTCTTCACCAGGAAGCTCTCCACATCCGTGTCCGCGCGGAAATTAGACGGCTCGCGGCAGAACTCGCGCACCACTACCGCCTTCGCATGTATGCGCGGGCTCTCCAGATCCGCGTAAGATATGCCGTAATTGCCCAGCATCGGGAAGGTGAAGCAGATTATCTGCCCGCTGTAGCTCGGGTCCGTCAGGCTCTCCGCGCAGCCGGTCACGCCCGTCGTGAACACCAGTTCGCCCACGCAGGTACCGCCCGCGCCGAAGCCCTCGCCCTCCAAAACCGTGCCGTCCTCCAGCAGAAGATAGGCCTTCGACATGTGCATCGGCTCCTTTCGCCTCATGGCTTCATTCGCTAAAAATGAATAAAATTGATGAAATATTCATTATGCAACCCAGAAACTCCCCGGGCCGTACAATATAATACTCGCATTATCTATATAGGTCAAGGTATTTTTCGTCAATTTCCCCCTTCGAGCAAAGAGCACAAGCGCGCCGCCGCCGTGAATAAATGATTTAGCAGTATTCACAGCCGCAAATTGTGCTTGACATACGCATAAAGACATGATAAATTCTATCGTGTGCTAATACAATTAGTACAGTCAGTACAAATTTAAACAAATCTTAACCCGCATTTGGATTTTGTTTTAATATTCCGCGCTTATAATGTCGCCGACAGGAGGAAAGGTGCTTATGGATGCGGTCAAAGTGTTTAACTTCATAATCTCCATAGTTTTTATCGTCTGCTATTCCTATCAGTTTTTGTATATCCTGATACCCTACGTCATGAAGGACAAGCCGATGAAGCCCGCCGTCGGGCACAGGTACGCCGTGCTCATCTCCGCGAGGAACGAGCAGGCCGTCATAGCCAAGCTCATTGAGAGCATCAGGCGGCAGAGCTACGACCTGGGCCTGGTCACGACCTTTGTCGTGGCCGACAACTGCACGGACGACACGGCGCGCGTCGCGGCAGAGGCCGGCGCCATAGTGTTCGAGCGCTTCGACAGCGTCCGCGTCGGCAAGGGCTATGCGCTCAACTACCTGCTGCGGCGCATAGACGAGCTCTTTCCCGAGCGGCCCTTTGACGGCTACTTCGTCTTCGACGCCGACAACGTGCTGGAGGAAAACTACATAGAGGAGATGAACAAGGTCTTCTCCAACGGCAGCGAGATCGTCACGAGCTACCGCAACAGCAAGAACTTCGGCGACAACTGGATCTCTGCCGGCTATGCGCTGTGGTTCCTGCGCGAGTCGAAGTACCTCAACGGCGCGCGCATGAAGCTCGGAACGAGCTGCGCCGTCTCCGGCACTGGCTTCCTCTTCTCCCAGAAGGTGCTCGAGGAATGCGGCGGCTGGAACTTCTTCCTGCTGACCGAGGACATAGAATTCACCGTCTTCAACGTGATAAGGGGCCGGAAGATCGGCTACTGCCGCAGTGCCATGCTCTATGACGAGCAGCCCACGCGCTTCACCCAGAGCTGGCGGCAGCGCCTGCGCTGGGCCCGCGGTTACCTGCAGGTCTTCGGCAAGCACGGCGGCGGCCTGCTCTCCGGCATTGCCCACGGCAGCTTCTCCTGCTTCGACATGACCATGAACATCATGCCGGCGGCGGTGCTCTCCTTCCTCGGCGTATTCATAAACGGCGCCGCGGCCGTCTTCGGCCTCGCCACCGGGCAGGATATCTCCGTCGTGGGCGAGTCGCTGCTCTCCATGCTAGGCAACAGCTACCTCACGCTCATCATCATCGGCGGCGTCACCACCGTCAGCGAGTGGAAGCGCATCTACGCCCCGAACTGGAAAAAGCTCGTCTTCACCCTGACCTTCCCCTTCTTCATGTTCACCTATATTCCGATCTCCTTCGCCGCGCTCTTTGCCCGGCGCGTGACCTGGAAGCCGATCGCCCACACCCGGTCGGCCTCGCTGGCTGAGATACGCGCCGCGGCCGAGACCCTCTCGAGCCGGACGGCCTGAGCGCGGCAGCCCCCCCGACCCCTGCGGCTGACCCTCCGCAGGGGTTTTTTGCCTCGGCATATTGACTAATTAATAACTTGACATACTGAACATTTTTTTCACAATCTCTGCTTGACTATGTACGAAACGTATGGTATATTTATGACGACCAGAGGGGAGACCCCGGAAAGGAGAACCGATATGAAAATAGTTCAGGGCAACGGAATAAACTATGAGGTTCGCGGTCAGTTCGAAGAGGAGGCCGCCTTCACGCTGGAGGAAGGCCTGGACCAGGTCAGCAAGCGCCGCAACGCCTACGTTGACAGCAACCTGGCCGACGTCATAAACGAGGTACGCAGCGGCTACGGCGTAGAGATCAGGGCCGTCCTGCAATAAACCTCCGCCCAAAAACAACAGCTCCCGTCCATTTTGGACGGGAGCTTTCTGTTTATCCGGAAGGCTGCGGCCGGTCTATTCAGCTGTTGGCCTCGGCCTTCGTCTCGCAGTAGACGCAGCGGTAGGTGTGGGTCTCCGGGCTCGTGAGCTTGAAGATCTGGGGCAGGTCCGGCTCCACGCTGGTGATGCAGCGCGGGTTCTTGCAGCGCAGGACGTTCACTATGCGCTCCGGCATCGTGAGCTTGCGCTTTTCGACGAGCTCGCCGTCGCGGATGACGTTTATCGTCGCGCCCGGGTCGACGTAGCCGATGACGGCGAGGTCGATGTCCGCCGTGGAGTCGATCTTGATGATGTCCTTGCGGCCCATGAGCGCGCTCGGGGCGTTCTTGATGATGGCCACGGTGCAGTCCAGCTTGTCGAGATGCAGGAGCCTGTACAGCTCCATGGCACCGCCCGAGCGGATGTGGTCTATGACTATGCCGTTTCTGATAGCGTCTATATTCATGTCGTTACGCCTCCAGCAGCTTCAGGATGAGCGCCATGCGGACGTACTTGCCGCAGAGCGCCTGGCGGAAATAGCAGGCCCTCGGGTCTGCGTCTATCGCGGTGGAGATCTCGTTCACCCTGGGCAGCGGGTGGAGTATGCGAAGGTCGGCCTTCGCGTCCGCGAGCTTTTCAGGCGTGAGGATGTAGCTGTCCTTCAGTCTCAGGTAGTCCTCCTCGTTGAAGAAGCGCTCGCGCTGCACGCGGGTCATGTAGAGGATGTCGAGCTCCGGCATGACGCCCGCGAGGTCGGTCTCCTGGCGGTACTCGAGGCCCTTGGCCTGGAGCACGTCCTTCTTTATATAGCTGGGCAGCTTCAGCTCCTCAGGGGAGATGAGCACGAACTTGACGCCGGTGCTGCGCGAGAGCGCCTCGATGAGCGAGTGCACCGTGCGGCCGAACTTGAGGTCGCCGCACAGGCCGATGGTGAAGTTGTCGAGGCTGCCGCGCTCGCGGCGGATGGTGAGCAGGTCGGTGAGCGTCTGGGTCGGGTGGTTGTGGCCGCCGTCGCCGGCGTTTATGATGGGCACCGTCGAGTGCATGGCCGCGACCATCGGCGCGCCCTCCTTGGGGTGGCGCATGGCGATGATGTCCGCGTAGCAGCCCACGACGCGGATGGTGTCCGCCACGCTCTCGCCCTTCGCCGCCGAGCTGCTGGACGCCTCGGAAAAGCCCAGCACGCTGCCGCCCAGCTCCAGCATCGCGGCCTCGAAGCTGAGGCGCGTGCGGGTCGAGGGCTCGAAGAACAGCGTCGCGAGCTTCTTATACCTGCATCTCTCCCGGTACTCCTCTGGGTGGGCGATTATCTCGTCCGCCTGGTCGAGTATCTCGCGTATCTCCTCAGTGCTGAGGTCGAGTATGTCTATGAGGTGTCTCATTTTTTGCCTCCCATCCAGCTCTCGTCCGAGGGGTTTGCGCGGAAGGCCAGAAGGCCCGGCACCGTGTGCGCGGGGATATAGCCCTCGGCCTCGGCGACCTTCACTATCTCGTCAAAATCCGTGAGGCTGACGGCGCGGACCTTTGCCGCCGCGAGCCTCTCTTTGCCCTTTTCCATGCCGTAGGTGAAGATTGACACGGCGCCGAGCACCTCGGCCCCGGCCTCCCTGAGCGCCTCCACCGTCTCTATGAGGCTGCCGCCCGTGGAGATGAGGTCCTCGATGACGACGACCTTTTCGCCCTCGCGGAGCCTGCCCTCGATGCGGTTCTGCCTGCCGTGGTCCTTCGCGCCCGAGCGCACGTAGCCCATGGGCAGGCCCATGAGGTGCGCCGCAATGGCGGCGTGGGCGATGCCCGCCGTGGCCGTGCCCATGAGCGCCTCGGCCTCCGGGAACTCGCGCCGCACCGTCTCGGCTATCGCGGCCTCGACCGTGCCGCGCACCTCCGGCGCGGTCAGGATGAGGCGGTTGTCGCAGTAGATGGGGCTCTTTATCCCGCTGGCCCAGGTGAAGGGCTCCTCGGGTCTCAGGAACACCGCGCCGATGGCCAGCAGGCCGCGCGCCACTTCTTCTCGGATATTTTTCATTTCGCACCTCCAATGAACTCTGAAACGCAGCGCCGCCAGGCCGCCACGGGGTCTTCCGCGCCGGTGATGGGCCGGCCCACGACGATGTAGTCCGAGCCGAGCTGGCCCGCGCGCTCCGGCGTCGTGACGCGCACCTGGTCGCCCTTGTCGCCGCCGGCAAAGCGCACGCCCGGCGTAACGGTCAGGAAGCCCGCGCCGCAGCGCTCGTGTACCGCGCCCGCCTCGAGCGGCGAGCAGACCACGCCGTCGAGCCCGGCGAGCCGCGCATTCTCCGCGTACTCCAGGCAGACCTCGGCCAGCGGGCGGTCTATGAGCAGCTCGTTTTTCATCCGCTCCTCGCTCGTCGAGGTGAGCTGCGTCACGGCTATGAGCAGGGGACGCGTCCCTTCCGGCCCGGTCAGGCCCTCGAGCGCCGCGGTCATCATCTCGCGCGTGCCGAAGGCGTGGAGGTTTATCATGTCCGCGCCCGTGTTTCTCAGGACGCGCATCGCGCTCTTTACCGTGTTCGGGATGTCGCAGAGCTTGAGGTCGAGGAAGATGCTGTGGCCCCTCGCCTTTATCTCCCTCACGATGTCCGGCCCCTCGGCGTAGAAGAGCTCCATGCCGATCTTCACATACGGCCTCTCGTCTCCGAAGCGGTCGAGAAAGGCCAGCGTGCGCTCCCTGGTCGGGAAGTCGCAGGCGATTATTACGTCCTTAGCCATTGTGTGCGCCTCCTGTGATATCTTGAAGATTGTCGATCCCGTACTTTGCCATGGCCCGGGGCAGGGCTTCCACTATGTCCCGCGCGGCATAGGGCTCGCGCAGGTTCGCCGCGCCGACGCCCACCGCCGTCGCGCCGGCGAGCAGCATCTCGATGACGTCCTCCGCCGAGCTTACGCCGCCCATCCCTATTATCGGTATGCCCACCGCCTCGTACACCTGCCAGACCATGCGCAGCGCCACAGGGAACACCGCCGGGCCCGAGAGCCCGCCCGTCAGGTTTTTGAGCACGGGCCTGCGCGTCGCCGGGTCTATCCTCATGGCAAGCATCGTATTTATCAGGCTCAGCCCGTCCGCGCCGGCGTTTTCGCAGGAACGCGCAATGGAGACGATGTCTGTGACGTTCGGCGTGAGCTTCACGATGACGGGCTTATGTACCGCCGCCTTTACCTCGCGCGTGACCTCGGCGGCGCTCTCGGCGCAGGTGCCGAAGCCCATGCCGCCGCCGTGGACGTTGGGGCAGCTGATGTTTATCTCGAGCCAGCCCACCTCGGGGCAGGCATCGAGCTTCGCCGCGACCTCGACATACTCGTCCACCGAGAAGCCGCAGACGTTCGCCATGACCGGCTTGTGGAAGACCTCGCGCAGCCTGGGCAGCTCCTCGGCTATGACCGCGTCCACGCCGGGGTTCTGCAGTCCCACGGAATTGAGAAGCCCCGCAGGGGCCTCCGCTATGCGCGGGCCGGGGTTGCCGAAACGCGGTGAGCGCGTCGTGCCCTTGAAGGAGAAGGTGCCCAGGCAGTTTATGTCGTAGAGCGCGGCGAACTCCGCGCCGTAGCCGAAGGTGCCGGAGGCCGGGATGACGGGGTTCGCCAGCTCGATGCCGCAGAGCTTCACAGTCGTGTTCACCAGCGCACCTCCCCTGAGCTGAAGACCGGGCCGTCCTTGCAGACGCGCCGCGGGCCGTTTGCCGTCTCTATCGTGCAGCCCATGCAGGCCCCGAAGCCGCAGCCCATCCTCGCCTCGAGCGAGAACTGCGCGGGCACGGGGCTCTGTTCGTCTATCGCCCGGAGCATGGGCAGCGGCCCGCAGGCGCAGACGGCGCTGCAGCCCTCGCCCAGCGCCTGCGTCACGAGGCCGCGCTCGCCGCGCGAGCCGTCCATGGTGAAGATGCGCAGCTCGGGGCAGACCTCGCGGAATTCGCGCTCGAAGCAGACCTCCGCCGCCGTGCCGAAGCCTATGGCCGCCGAGGGTTTTGCGCCGAGCTTTGCAAGCTCGCGCGCGAGGTAGAGCATGGGCGCGACGCCGCTGCCGCCGCCGAGCAGCAGGGGTCTCTCCCCTGCCCTCGCGAGGTCAAAGCCGTTGCCGAGGCCCGTGAGCAGCTCGAGCTGCGCGCCCTCGGGCAGGGCCAGCAGCCTTTCCGTGCCGCGCCCGGCGAGCTTCACGACGACGGTGAGCGTATCGCCCTCGACACCGCAGACCGAGAAAGGCCTGCGCAGGAAGAAGCCCGGCACCGAGGCCTCGACGAACCGTCCCGGCCCCGCCGCGCCCTCGGTATCGCCCCGCAGGCGCATTAGCCGCAGGTTCGGCGCGGCAAAACGCGCCTCGGCCAGTGTGAATATGCCCTTTTTCACGCGCGCCACACCTCCCGGCCTCTGAGTATGCTCAAAACGCAGCGCCCGCGCACCTCGCGGCCCGCGAAGGGCGTCGCCCGCCCTTTGGAAGCGAAGGCGGCGGGGTCTATCGTATAGCTGCTTTTCGTGTCGAAAACGGCGAAGCTCGCGCTCCTGCCAACCTCGATGCCCGCGTCGATGCCGAAACGCCGCGCCGGGGCGAGGCTCATGAGCTCCACGAGCCGCTCGCGGCTGAGTATGCCCGGCTCTACGAGGCCCGTCCATAGCACGGGGAAGGCCGTCTCGAGGCCCGTGATGCCGAAGGCGCTGCCCTCGAGCCCGCGCGACTTCTCCTCCGCCGAGTGCGGGGCGTGGTCGGTGGCTATCATGTCTATCGTCCCGTCCAGCAGCGCGTCCACGAGCGCGCGCCGGTCGGCCTCGCCCCGCAGCGGCGGGTTCATCTTGAACCTGCCGTCCTCCTCGAGGTCCGCGTCCGAGAGCAGCAGGTAGTGCGGCCCGGTCTCGCAGCTTATGTCGAGGCCCTCGGCCTTCGCGCGGCGGATGAGCTCCGCGCTCTCCTTCGTCGAAATGTGGCAGACGTGGTAGGCGCAGCCCGTCTCGCGCAGCAGCGCTATATCCCGCGCGATGGGGCCCCACTCGGACTCAGAGCAGATGCCCCTGTGCCCGTGCGCCCGCGCGTATTCCCCGTCGTGGATATAGCCTCCGCGCAGGAGCGAGTTGTCCTCGCAGTGGGCCGCGATGGGCCTGCCGAGCCGCTTCGCCTCGAGCATGGCCGCGCGCATCATGTCCGGCGACTGCACGCCGTGCCCGTCATCCGAAAAGCCGCAGACCTTCGGGGCCATGGCCTCCATATCCGCCAGGGCCTCGCCCCTCTGCCCGCGCGTGATCGCCCCGTAGGGCAGCACGTCGATTTTGGCGTCGCGCGCAATGATGTCCAGCTCCTGCGCGAGCGTGGCCGCGTTCTCGGGTACCGGGCTCAGGTTCGGCATGGCGCAGACCGCCGCGTAGCCCGAGCGCGCCGCGGCCTCGCTGCCGGACTTTATCGTCTCCTTATAAGAAAATCCCGGCTCTCGCAGATGGACGTGCACATCGACAAGACCGGGAACTAAAAGGCAATTATTGAAATTATAAACACTTACGCCCTTGCCGGGAACGATACCGGGCCGGACGGCGGAAACAATACCGCCTGAGACCTCGACGTCGGCGAAGACAAAGCCGCCCTTTAAGAAGACCTCGCAGCCCTTTACGACAAAGCTGTCCACCATTTTCCCTCCTTGCAGGCAGAGTAAAAGCCCGCAAAAACGACGCGGGCTTAAACTTTTTCTTTATTTTACGCCTTGCCTGAAATAAAGTCAACCATCCTGAAAAAACTTCGGCCCTTCGCGCAGTACGGGCGCGGTATCTCCCGATTTCCCGGCATTTTATACAAAGCGTTCAGCGGATGATGCGATAATATCCCGGCTTCCTCGCTGCGGGCGCGGGTTCGGAGCCTGCGGCATAGCCAAGGATGCAGCTGCCGACGCCGACCCAGTCGCCCGCGACGCCCCACTTCTCCAGCAGGGCCCGGCCCTCGGGCAGCTCGAAGGTCTCGCGTATGCGGTTTATCCAGCAGGAGCCCAGGCCCACTGCGTGCGCGGCGTTCATCAGGTTGCCCAGCACCAGGCTAGCGTCCTGCACGCCGTTGGGGTTGCCCGCCTGGCCCAGCACCAGCACCACCGTCGGCGCGCCGTAGAAGGGGTCGAAGTCCTCCCTGCCCCAGATGCGCGCGTTGATGCGCGAGAGCTCGTCCCGGTCAGCCCTGTCCTGCACGGCTATGATGAGCGGGGACTGCGTGCCCCGCGCCGTCGGCGCGTAGGTGCCGGCCTCCAGCACGGCGTTCAGTTCCTCATCGCTTATCTGCCGCGGCTCGTACTTCCGCACGCTGCGCCGCGTGAGCAGGTTCTCCATGGCCTCGTTCATCCTTTTGCCTCCTTAAATTAAGTTAAGCCTCCCGAACGGGAGGCTTTTTGTGCCTTACTTGTACCAGGCGACGACCTCGGCCAGGTTCTCCCGGCAGACGCAGGAGGCGCCGCTCTGCGTCATCCTCAGGGTCGCCTGCTCGGCCTCGCTCAGCTCGGCGCGGACGTTCAGCCGCGCGGCGATCTCCTTGCACTTGACCTTCATGATGAGCTTCATGGGGCCCTTCAGCTTGTTGATGTCAAAGCCGCCCTGCAGATAGAAGACCGGCACCATGGGCGGTATGCCCATCTTTTCCCGCATGCCGGGCGCAAGCTCCTCCGTCGGAGGGCCCATGCCCACGCCGCAGACACAGCGCAGGCGGTACTTTTTCGCCGCCGCCTTGTAGCCGACTATGCTGCCGGCAAACAGCCAGCCCATGAATATGGCGTCCCTGCCCTTGTGGCAGTCAGGCACACGGCCCAGCTTGTAGCAGGGCAGGCCCAGCTGCTCGCTCAGCAGCTTCGCGTATTGCTCGGTATAGCCTGTGTTCGATTTGTAGATTATTATCATCATATTACCCCTTTCATGCCTGTCTTACAAACACATCTTACAATCAGTATATCAGAGGCCGGAAAAATTGCAAGCATTTTGCCCCATTTTTCACAAATATGACGCTTTCCGTACACTTCGGCTTTGGTTTGACCTATTCCAGCTGCCTGTACATGGCCGGGGCCTCGCCCTTGGAGGCGCGCTCATCCGTCGAGAGCACCTCCACCCTGAGCCGCCGCTCGCCGAAGCCTATCTCCAGCAGGTCACCGGGCTTCACCTCCGCGCCGGCCTTGGCGGCCCGGCCGTTTATGCTCACGCGCCCGGCGTCGCAGGCCTCGTTCGCCACGCTCCGCCGCTTTATTATCCGCGATACTTTCAAATATTTATCCAGTCTCATACGGCCTCCTAATCCATCAGGCGCTGGTCATAGTCTTCGGGTTTGAGCCAGTAGGACAGCAGGGTGAATATGGTGTCCATGCCGCCGCTGCCGTAGGCGCTCTGGCTCGGCAGCATGGCGGCCTGCGGCCCCTCTTCCAGGGGAGTTCGGCTGGCGGGCAGGAAGACCCGCGCGCAGGTGCCCTGGTCCTTGCGGCCCTCTATGACGAAGGCGCCGCCGAAAAAACGGGCCAGGTCGGTGACGAGCCTGAGCCCCAGGCCGCGGCCGTTCTCCCCGCCCTTGAAGAGCGCCGACATCTGCCCCGGCTCTATGCCGCTGCCGCTGTCGTCCACGCGCAGCACGACGCCGCCGCCCTGCCAGCCGAGCGTGACGCGCACCTGCCCGCCTTCGGCCGTGTGCATCAGGCTGTTTTCGATGAGGTTCAGCAGCATGGCCTCCAGCAGCACGCGGTCGCCAAGGACATAGGCCTCTTCCGCCATGCCCTCATAGCTCAGCTCCACGCCGCGCTGGCGCGTGAAGTAGTCCACGGTCCAGCAGAGGTCCCGGCACAGGCTGTTGAACTCCACGCTCGCCGAGGCGTTGGCGGCCTTGCCGCTCTCGAGGTCCTGCATTATCTTGATGTTGAAAATTATCCGGCGTATGCGCGCTATACTGTGCTGCATGCTGCGTATGGCCTCCGCCGGATCCGGCTCTTCCTCGTCGCCGGTGACGAGCCGCAGGCGGCCCTGTTCGTCCAGCAGGTCGCCCAGGCTGTTGGCCGAGTGCATGGCCTCGGTCAGATAGTCCAGCAGGCGGGGCATCTGCTCCTCCTCGTAGGCGCCGCTGAGGAAAGGGCGCCGCAGCGTCAGCAGGCAGAGCTCGTACTCACCGCAGGGCACCCGGCGCAGCAGCACTTCCCGGGAAGCAAAGCGCGCCGTCACCGCGCCGTCCTCTACGGGCCCGGCCTGCGGCCCGCACTCCAGCAGCTCGCTGAAATCGCGCTCCGTCAGGTCTCCAAAACCGCTGACAGCGGCCGCGTTCATATATATTATCCTGTCCGAGCTCAGGACCAGGACCGGGTCGTCCAGAAGCTCAAGCAGCGGCTTTATGCCTTCGAGCGTATCCATGTCAGGCACACCTCCCGTACCGCAATCATACCAAATCCCCGCCCTCATTACAACATTTTAAGTCGAATATTGTCGAATCCTGCGGAAAAACCCGCTCGGCTGCAGCCGTACTCCTATATGATATGCCGGTTTTAGGCCCTTAACCAGGGCGCTTTTTGCCCATCTTTGCGCAGAACGTATGGAATGTTTAGAATATCATAAATAAGGTATTGAAATTTCCAACGGAATGTTATAGAATATTTGAGGCCAAAATAAAGCGGTTCAATTACATTTTCAGATACGGAGGAATAAAAATGAGCATCAAGATCGGTATCAATGGCTTTGGACGTATCGGCCGCCTGGTTTTCCGCGCGGGCATCGTGCGTGACGACATAGAGATCGTCGCCGTCAACGCCCCCGACAAGACCCCTGAGCAGCTGGCCTACGTCACCAAGTTCGACTCTGTCCATGGCAGGTTCCAGGGCACCGTCGAGGTCGTGGACGGCAACCTCGTCGTCAACGGCAAGAACGTGAAGCTCCTCAACAGCCGCGATCCGTCCACCCTGCCCTGGGGCGAGCTGGGCGTTGACTATGTCCTCGAGTGCACCGGCAAGTTCCTGACCAAGGAATCCGCTCAGCCGCATCTGGACGCCGGCGCGAAGGTCGTCGTCCTCTCCGGCCCCTCCAAGGACGACACCCCGATGTTCGTCTGCGGCGTCAACCTTGACAAGTACGATCCCAGCATGCAGGTCGTCTCCAACGCCTCCTGCACCACCAACTGCCTGGCTCCTCTCGCCAAGGTCATCAACGACAAGTTCGGCATCGTCGAGGGCCTCATGACCACCGTCCACGCCGGCACCGCCACACAGAACGTCGTCGACGCCTTCTCCAAGAAGAACTGGCGTCTGAGCCGCAGCTGCTTCGAGAACATCATCCCCTCCACCACCGGCGCCGCGAAGGCTGTCGGCAAGGTCATCCCCGAGCTCAAGGGCAAGCTGACCGGCATGTCCATGCGTATCCCCAGCGCCGATGTCTCCATCGTCGACCTGACCTGCCGCCTCGAGAAGGGCGCCACCTACGACGAGATCTGCGCCGCCGTCAAGGAGGCCGCTGAGGGCCCGATGGCCGGTGTCCTGGCTTACACCGACGAGGAAGTCGTTTCCTCCGACTTCCGCACCGATCCCCACACCTCCATCTTCGACGCGAAGGCCGGCATCAGCCTGAACCCCAACTTCGTGAAGCTCGTCTCATGGTACGACAACGAGTGGGGCTTCTCCAACAAGATGCTCGACCTCACCGCTCACATCGACAGCGTCCGCAACAAGTAATCGGACACATGCAAACCAAAGGCCGCCCGGTCAACAAGCCGGGCGGCCTTTTTCTGCTTTCTGCTCTATTGCACGCTTATACGTTGAACCTGAAGAGCGTGACGTCGCCGTCGCGCATGACGTAGTCCTTGCCCTCGGAGCGCACCAGGCCCTTCTCTTTCGCCGCGGCCATGCTGCCGCAGGCTTTAAGGTCGTCAAAGGCTACGATCTCGGCCCTTATGAAGCCGCGCTCGAAGTCGGAGTGTATCTTGCCCGCCGCCTGGGGCGCCTTGGTGCCCTTCCTTATCGTCCAGGCCCGGCACTCGTCCGCGCCGCAGGTCAGGAAGCTGATGAGGCCCAGCAGCGAATAGGAGCACTTTATGAGCCGGCCGAGGCCCGCCTCCGTGAGACCCAGCTCCTCGAGGAACATGGCCTTGTCCTCCTCCGGCAGCTCGCCTATCTCCTGCTCTATCTTCGCGCAGATGGGCAGCACCTGCGCGCCCTCAGCCGCCGCTATCTCCTCCACGGCCCTGTAGTAGGCGTTTTCCCTGTAAGCGGCCATACCCGCCTCGTCCAGATTCGCCGCGTAGATGACGGGCTTCAGGCTCAGCAGGTCGCAGGTGGAGATGAGCTCCAGCTCCTCCTCCGGGCAGTCGTAGCTCCTGGCGCTCCTGCCCTCGTTCAGGTGCGCGTAGAGGCCCTCGAACACCTCCGCCTCGCGCAGGAACTTCTTGTCCCCGCCCTTGCCGGCCTTCTTCGCCTTCTCGATGCGGCGCTCCACCAGCTCCATGTCGGCCATGATGAGCTCCAGCTCGATTATCTCTATATCCCGCTTCGGGTCGGCCCCGCCCTCGACGTGGATGATATTCTCGTCGTCAAAACAGCGCACCACATGCACGATGGCGTCCGTGCGGCGTATGTTCTCCAAAAACTTGTTGCCGAGCCCCTCGCCCTTCGACGCGCCCTTCACCAGGCCCGCTATGTCCACGAACTCGATGACCGCCGGCGTGTGCTTCTTCGGCTTGTAGAGCTCCGACAGGAAATCCAGCCGCTCGTCCGGTACGGTGACCATGCCCACGTTGGGGTCTATGGTGCAAAAGGGGTAGTTGGCGCTCTCCGCGCCCGCGTTCGTTATGGCGTTGAACAGCGTGGACTTTCCCACGTTAGGAAGTCCGACTATGCCGAGCTTCATTTCTGGCACCTCTCATTTCGCAGTTTCAGGGCGGGATGTTCTCCCGCCCTGCGCTTTATTTATTGTCTTCCCCGCCGCTGCCCGGCGCGTCCTCCGGCTTCTTCTCCGTCGGCTCCGGCTCCGGCGCGGGTATAGTCGCCGGCTCGTCGAAGGTATAGCTGATGTGCCGCGCCGGCGGCTCTATGGTGTTGTCCCGAGGCTTGGGCGGCTGCTTCTTCTCAGGCAGCTTGCCGGTGTGGCAGAAGCGGCTGAAGTCATCGCCCTCCATGCTCTCGTTCTTGAGCAGGTAGTCCGCAAGCCCCTTTATGATGTCCTCGTGCTCGGTCAGGATGCTCTCGGCCTTGGCGCTCGCCTCGTCGAAGATGCGCTTGACCTCCTCGTCGATGATCGCCGCCGTCTCCTCCGAATAGCTCTTTGTCGTGCCGAAATCGCGGCCGATGAAGATGCTGTGGCCCGAGGAGTCGTAGCTGATGGGGCCGAGCTTGTCGCTCATGCCAAACTGCGTGACCATCGCCCGGGCGAGGTTCGTCGCCTGCTGGATGTCCCCGGACGCACCCGTCGAGATGTCGTCCAAAAACAGCTTCTCAGACACGCGCCCGCCCAGCGAGACCACGATGTCCTCGAACAGCTCCGAGTAGGAGTGGAAGTTCTCCAGGTCCTCCTTCGGCCGGAAGTAGGTCGCGCCGCCCGAGGGCCCGCGCGGTATGATGGTGATATAGTGCACGGGGTCCGTGTGCTCGAGGAACTCCGCCACGACGGCGTGGCCGCCCTCGTGGAAGGCCGTGAGCCGCCTGGCCCGCTCGCTCATCACCTTGCTCTTCTTCTCCGGGCCCATCTGCACCTTGCGTATGGCCTCTTCGATCTCGTACGAGGTGATGAACCTCCTGCCGTTCGACACGGCCATGAGCGCCGCCTCGTTGAGCAGGTTCTCGAGGTCCGCGCCGGAGAAGCCCGGCGTGCCCCTGGCGATGGAGTTGAGGTCCACGTCGTCGCCCAGGGGCTTGCCCCTGGCGTGTACGCGCAGTATGGCCTCCCTGCCCCTGATATCCGGCAGGCCGATATACACCCTGCGGTCGAAACGGCCCGGGCGGGTCAGGGCGTTATCCAGGATATCGTCGCGGTTCGTCGCCGCCATGACGATGACGCCCTCGTTGTTCGTGAAGCCGTCCATCTCGACGAGCAGCTGGTTGAGCGTCTGCTCCCTCTCGTCGTGGCCGCCGCCGAGGCCCGAGCCCCTCTGCCGGCCGACGGCGTCGATCTCGTCTATGAATATGATGGCCGGGGCCACCTTCTTGGCCTGGTCGAACAGGTCCCTGACCCTCGACGCGCCCACGCCGACGTAGAGCTCGACGAAGTCCGAGCCCGATATCGACAAAAACTGCACGCCGGCCTCGCCCGCGACGGCCTTGGCTATGAGCGTCTTGCCGGTGCCCGGAGGGCCGACCAGCAGCACGCCCTTGGGTATGCGCGCGCCCATCTCCGTGTAGGCCCTGGGGTTCTTCAGGAAGCTCACGACCTCCTGCAGCTCGGCCTTCTCCTCGTCGCAGCCGGCCACGTCCGCGAAGGTGACCTTCTTCTGCTCCTCGCTGCCGAGCCGGGTCCGGGCCTTGCCGAACTTGCCCACGCCGGGCGCCCCGCCGCCGGACTTGTTCATCATATAGTACCACAGCGCGAACATCACGCCGATGAGCAGCAGGTACGGTATCATGCTCGCCCACCAGGGCCAGACGAAGCCCTCCTGCAGGTCGTAGTCCTTGATTATGCCCTCGGCATGCTGCTGCTCGATGAGGTCGGACATCTGCAGCAGGAAGTAGTCCACGCTGTACAGGCTGTAGGTCGTCGCCGCCTCGCCGGGCTGCGCGCCCTTCTTCGTTATGATGATGTCCGAGCCGCGTATTACGAAGCTCTCGACCTCTTCGTTCCTGAACATGTCCACCACGTCCGAGTAGATCAGCTCCTCGGACACGCTGGGCGTCGTCATGGTATACACCACGGCGAGCAGGATTATCATTATCAGCACATAAAAACCGAGGTCACGCGCCCGGTTCCTCTGAGGTTTCAACTAAACTTCACATCCTTCGGATACTTTCGCTGCTATTTTATCGCTCTCACGCGTAGATCTCGGGTTTGAGTATGCCTATATAGGGCAGGTTGCGGTACTTTTCCGCGTAGTCGAGGCCGTAGCCCACGACAAAGGCGTCCTCCACCTCGAAGCCAGAATAGTCCGCCTTTATATCCGCCTTCCGCCTCGAGGGCTTGTCGAGCAGGGTGACTATGCTGATGGAGCTCGGGGCGCGGTTCTGCAGGTAGCTCTTGAGGTAGCTGAGCGTCACGCCGCTGTCGAGGATGTCCTCCACGATGATGACATCCTTGCCCGCGATGTCCCGCGAGAGGTCCTTGTTGATCTTCACGGCGCCCGTGGTGGTGGTTCCGTCGCCGTAGGAGGAGACCGCCATGAAGTCCATCGTGCAGTGCAGGCTGACGCTCCTGAGCAGGTCGGCCATGAAAATGAAGCAGCCCTTGAGCACGCCCACAAAAATGGGCTCCCTGCCCGCGTAGTCCTCGGATATCTGCCGGCCCAGCTCGGCCACCCTGGCCTGCAGCTCGGCTTCCGTCAGCAATATCCTGTCCATATCCTCTCTCATTTTGCCTGTCCCCCGCCCCGATTATGAATTTTTTATTATATCGACCCTCAGCGCGCTCTCGCCCGCCCGGGCGATCACCCGTTCCGCCGTACCGAAGCCCGGCACAGCGATCGGCCCCTTCCCGTCGCGCAGCACGGGCAGCCTCGCCCGTTCCGCCGCGCTCAGGCCCCGCTCCGCAAAGAGCGCCTTGAGCTTCTTCGTGCAGCCCCGGCCGGCGAGCCGTATCCTATCCCCGTCCCGCTTCGGCGTACAGGTTATAGTACCACAGATATTCTCACATTTAAAGAAAAAAGTGTTTAATGAACTGTGAATTTCGCCGGGCGCCTCCACGGTGCTGCAGCGTATCACAAGGCCCAGCTCCGGTATCGCAGTCTCGCCGCGCGTATCCAGCCGCCTGTCGGCGAAGCCCTCCGCAGGCCCGTCCCCGAAGCTCAGCCGCCCGCGTTCCCTCTTGAGCCGCGTGCCGGGCAGGCTCAGGTAGCCCAGGCCCTCGCCCTGCGCGAGCTCCAGCGTCGCCTCCACCTGCGCCTCCGACAGCGAGACCCCGGCCGCCAGGCGCAGCGCCCGCGTCGAGACCGGCAGGGGCAGGTCGAGCAGCTCCCCGCAGGGTATGCCGCCCGGATGCCTCTCCAAAAACTCCCGCGCGAGCCCCTCGAGGTACTCCTCGTCCCGCCGCAGCAGCCGCGCCGCCCGGAAGGCCGAGGCCGCAAAGCCCGGGTTCACGCTCTCCAGCGCCGGTACGGCGTGGTGGCGGATGCGGTTGCGCGCGTACTCGTCTCCGGCGTTCGTGCTGTCCTCGACGTGTGCGATGCCGCGTTCGGCCAGATAGGCCTCTATCTCCCGCCGCGTGGTGTCCAGGATGGGCCGTATGACCCTGCCTCGCCGCTCGGGTATGCCGCACAGGCCCTTGAGCCCCGCGCCCCGGGCGAGATTGAACAGCATCGTCTCGGCGTTGTCGTCCGCCGTATGCGCCGTGGCTATGGCGGCGGCGCCCGTTTCGTCGGCCGTCTCCTCCAAAAAGGCGTAGCGCAGCCGCCGGGCGGCGTCCTCCGTGCCCAGGCCCTCGCGCGCGGCAAAGGCCGCGACCTCGCCGCGGCCGAAATGGCCCTTCAGGCCCAGCTGCGCGCACAGCCCGCGCACGAAGGCCTCGTCCCTGTCGGACTCCGCCCCGCGCAGGCAGTGGTTGAAGTGCGCGCACTCCACGCTCGCGCCCGACTCCAGCAGCCGGTACAGCAGATACACCGAGTCCGCCCCGCCGGAGACCGCGCAGAGCACCGTGCCCTCCCCGGGCAGCAGCCGCTCAATCATCCTCGTGCCTCTTGTCCACGGCGACGAAGCTGGTGTACTCGGGCAGCCACATCATGTTCAGCGTGCCCGTCTGGCCGCGGCGGTTCTTGAGTATGATGAGCTCCGCCTCGTTGGGGTTCTCGCACTCGTTGTTATAATAGCCTTCCCTGTATATGCCCATGACCACGTCCGCGTCCTGCTCTATGGCGCCCGATTCGCGCAGGTCGGAGAGCATGGGGCGCTTGTTCTGCCGCTGCTCGTTCGCCCTCGACAGCTGGCTCAGGCAGAGCACGGGCACGCCCAGCTCCTTCGCCATTATCTTCATCATGCGGCTTATGTCCGACACCGCCTGGGTCCGGCTCTCGTTGGCCCAGCTGTTCCCGCTGCCGGCCGACTGCATGAGCTGCAGGTAGTCCACGACGATGAGCCCCAGGTTCTTCAGCCTGCGGCACTGGGCGTTCATATCCGCCACCGTCAGGGTCGGGTTGTCGTCTATCCTGATATCCGTCTCGCTGAGCACGCCCGCGGCGCCGCCCAGCCGCTTCCACTCGTCGTTCGTGAGCCGGCCGGTCTGGAGCTTCTTGCTGTCCACCAGGGCCTCGCCCGAGAGCAGGCGCAGCACCAGCTGCTCCTTCGTCATCTCCAGCGAAAAGACCGCCACGGTGCGCTGCGAGCTCTTGGCCGCCGCTAGGGCTATGTTCAGGCCTATGCTGGTCTTGCCCATGCCGGGCCTCGAGGCCACCAGCACCAGGTCGCCGGGGCCCAGGCCCAGGATCGCGTTGTCGAGCTCCTTCATACCGGTCGTCAGGCCCGTGCTGCCGCCCTCCGAATCCGCGGCCTCGGAGACGCCGTCGTACACGCGCTGCACCACCGTCGATACCGGCTCCAGCCCGCCCAGGCTCCGGTCCTTGCCCAGGGCGTAGATCTTACGCTCCGCCAGCTCCAGCAGCTCGTCCGCCTCGCCCGAGCCCTCGTAAACGCGCTTGGAGATCTCGTCCGCCGCCGCGCCCAGCGCGCGCATCAGGGACTTGTCCCGCACTATGGCCGCATAGGGCAGCACGTTCGCCGCCGTCGGCGTCACATACATGAGCTCCTTGAGGTAGTCGCCCGTATTCTCCTTCGCGACGCCCCGGATCTTCATCTGCTCGAGCACCGTCACGGGGTCTATCGTCTGGCCGTAGGCGAACATGGCGAAGATGGTCTCAAAGATGTCCCGGTTCGCCTGGACGTAGAAGTCCTCGGCCTTGAGCTTGTCTATGACGTCGGGTATGCAGCGCGCGTCTATGAGCATAGAGCCCACGACCGACTGCTCGGCCGCGGCCGAATAGGGCGTGTGCCTGCCCAGTAGTTCGTCCATCTGCGTCCTCCGCTTATTTCTGCTCCGTCACAATGAGGTTTATCGTGCCCGAGACCTCGTAGCCCAGCCGGGCCTTCACCTCGAAGCTGCCGAACTGCTTGATGGGTTCGGCCTGGACTATCTTGTTCTTCTCTATCTCGATGCCGTGCTGCGCGCGCAGCGCGTCGGAGATCTCCTGGCTGGTCACGGCGCCGAAGAGCCGGCCGCCCTGGCCCGCCCGGGCCTGGATGCGCACCACCACGCCGGAGAGCCGCTTGGCGTTCTCCTCGGCCTGGGCCTTCTCCTTGGCCATCTGCGCCGCCTTGGCCTTCTCCTTGAGCTTTATGGCGTTCAGGGCGTCCGCCGTGGCTTCGCTCGCCAGTTTGCGCGGCAGCAGGTAGTTGCGCGCGTAGCCGTCCGAGACCTCCTTCATCTCGCCCTTCTTGCCCTGTCCTCTCACGTCCACGTTGAATATGACCTTCATGGTTCCTCTTCCTTTCAATACGGCCTCAGCCGTCCAGATAATCGTCTATCGCGGCGAAGAGATTGTTCACGGCGTCGCGCAGGCTGATGTCCTTGAGCTGCGCCGCCGCAGCGGAGCGGTTGCCGCCGCCGCCGAGCTTTTCCATTATCATCTGCGCGTTCAGGTCGCCTATCGACCGCGCCGAGATGTTCGCGCCGCCGTCCTCCGTCGGCGTCACCACGAAGGACACCTCCACGCCCGAGATGTTCAGCAGCTCGTCCGCCGCCTGGGCCACGACCACGCGGTCCTGCGGCGTCTGCGGCACCGCCACGGCGATGTTGCCGCGGTAGAGCTGCGCGCTCTGCAGGATCTTATAGCGCGCCACGGTGTGCTCCATGTCGTTCTGCAGCAGCTTTTTGACCTCCGTCGTGTCCGCGCCCGCCCTGCGCAGGAAGGCCGCCGCGTCGAAGGTGCGCTCGCCAGTGCGTATCGTGAAGTTCTTCGTGTCCAGCACTATGCCCGCCAGCATGGCCTCCGCCTCGCTGCGCAGTATGTCCTCCGTGTCCACGACCTCCTGCAGCACCTCGCTCATGAGCTCGCACACCGAGGAGGCGTAGGGCTCGTGGAACATGAGGTCCGCGTTCTGTATATACGAGGCCGCGCGCCGGTGGTGGTCTATGACCGCCACGCGGTTGCAGGCGTCGAGCAGGTTCTGGTCCTCCACCTGCTCGGGCCGGTTGGTGTCCACCACCACCAGCAGGCTGCGCCCGTCGGCCTGGAGCATGGCGTCCTGCGGCGTTATGAAGGCGTTGCGGTACTCTGGCTCGTTCTTCATGCGCTCTATGAGCAGTGCGGCGCTGTTCTTCACGGGGTCTATGACTATGCGGCAGGGCCGCCCGCGCTTGCGCGCTATGCAGCAGACCGCCACCGCCGAGCCCACGGCGTCGAGGTCCGCGAACTTGTGGCCCATGACGAAGACCCGCGAGGAGTCCGCGATGAGCTCGGCCAGCGCGTTTGCCATGACGCGGCTCTTGACCTTCGTCCTCGTCTCCACCTCGCTGCCTCGGCCGCCGAAGAACTCAAAGTTGAAGCGGTTCTTGATGACCGCCTGGTCGCCGCCGCGCGAGAGCGCCATCTCCGCCGCCAGCGAGCTGAACTGGTAGTCCTCGCCGAAGCCCGAGCCGTCGTGCCCCACGCCTATGCTTATCGTCGCGTGTATGCCCGAGGGGCTCACAACCGAGTGCACCTGGTTGAGCAGCGAGAACTTCTCCGCCTTCATGGACTCCAGCCAGCGCTCCTCGAAGATGAAGACGTACCTGTCCCTGTCGTACCTTCTCAGGAAACCGTCCTTGCCGTCGCACCACTGGGATATGCTGTCCTCCACCGCGTCGCGCAGGTCGTTTTTTATCCTGTCCGGGTGGTTTTTTACGAGCTCGTCGTAGTTGTCTATGACTATCGTGGCGATGACGGGCCGCGTGTCCTCGTATTTTATCCGGATATCGTCGTACTCCGTCACGTCCACCCAGTAGGCTATGCCCATGAAGCCGTGGCCCTGCTCCTTGTCCTCCTCTGCCGGGCGGATGATGTTGCCGTGTATCTGGTACTTCCGTCCGTTCATCGTGAGCAGGCCCGGGTACTGGGTCTTGCCCTCGAGCAGCCACTTGCCGCTGTAATCGGGCACCAGCTCGTCGAGCCGCGCCTCGAACCTCGAGCCCGAGACGCCGCACATGTTGAAGAATATCTGGTTCGCCCAGATGACCCGCGAGTCGTTGAGCGAAAACACGGCCATGGGCAGAGGGAAGTTCAAAAGCGTGTTGTTCTTGGCCGTGTCCGCGTCATAGGTCACGGACTCGATGTACTCCATGAGCTCGCGCCGCTTCCGCTTCGAGACGAAGAGCGAGCAGATGACGAGCAGCAGGATGACCCCGCCCTCTATGATGGCCAGCAGGTACTGCCCGAAAAACAGCGAAGCCGCTGCGAAGGCCACCATGAAGAAGAGGTATAGCCTTATGTTCGGCTCAACGAGCCTCTGTATCTTTTTATTCACGGCGGCAACTACCTCCTTTTTCAGCCCTCATACGGCAGGAGCATGGCCAGGTTCGTGCCCAGCCTCGTATTGAAACCCAGCGCCCGGTACATTTCCGCGTCCCCGTCCGAGCATGTGGCCGAAAGGCTCTGTATGCCCTGCTTGCGGCAGTATTCCGCGGCCTTTTCCACGAGCATACGGGCCACGCCCCTGCCCCTGAAGGCCGGTTCAATATAGAAATCATCGAAGACGCCCACGTCCCAGCAGGTGAAGCTCGAAAAGCAGCGGCTCACGGAGCACAGGCCCACGGGCCTGCCCTGCCGCCTGACCGTAATAAACGCCACCCGCCCCGCGCTCATCGCGCCTATCATGCGCGAACGGCCCATGCTGTCCGGCGGCGTCTCGCCTATCTCGGCAAAAAAGCTCAGTTCCAGGGCCCAGAATTCCTCAATGCCGTTGGCAAGGCCGGCGGTCATGGGCGCGTCCTCTTCCGGCGGCAGCAGCATCAGCGGCTCGCCCTGCGCGTCAACGCCGTTCCTCATGAAGCCCAGGCGCGACCAGAAACGCTCCCTGCGCGCGTCGGAGCAGTTGAGTTCGGCGAACTTCGCCCCGTTTTCGCGGCCCCAGTCCAGCAGCGCCCCGGCGCAGGCCGAGCCCGTGCCGTTCCCGCGGAACTCGGGATACACGCAAAACTCCAGGATGAACTGCTTGCCGTCCTCGGAGGCGTAGACCACCGAGAGCGCAAGGCCGATCTCCTGCCCGCCCCTTCTGAAAAACAAATACCTCACGGGGTTGAAGCGGCGCTCGTGCAGGGCCTCGATATTCCGCCTGTACTCCTCCGAGCAGTGGTAGCAGTCCTCCTCGTCCGGGAAAATGTCACGCCTGAAATACTCTCCGAGCCTCTGCCAGAAGCGTTCCGTGTCCTCTGCCTCAAGGCAGTCGAAGACCTCGATGCCCTCCGTCATGGCCGCACCCTCTTTCATTCGTCGTAGTTTGTTATTATATCAAATGTGGACAATCTTTACAACAATATTTCTCCCCTCTCCTCAAATAATATGGACATGAAAGCGATAATAATGGCCGGCGGAGAGGGCCGGCGACTGAAGGCCGTCACCGGCGAGCTGCCCAAACCCATGGTGCCGCTTTTGGGCAAGCCGCTGATGGAGCGGGCCATCGAACTGCTGCGGGCGCACGGCGTCACCGAGATCTGCGCCGCGCTCGGCTACAACCCCGCGCCCATCATAGAGCATTTCGGCGACGGAGCGGCCTATGGCGTGCACCTTTGCTACCGCATAGAGGACAGGCCCCTCGGCACCGCCGGAGGGGTCAGAAACTGCCTGGACTTCCTCGGCGGCGCGCCCTTTCTCGTTTTGAGCGGCGACGCCGCCTGCGACTTCGACCTGGGCCGGCTCATGTCCGAGCACGAGCGGAAGGGCCCTGCCGTCACCATGGCGCTCTACGAAGACCGCGAGCCCCTGCGCTACGGCCTCGTCGTGCCCGACGCCGAGGGCCGCGTGCGCTGCTTCATCGAAAAGCCCGGCTGGGAACGGGTCGTCACGGACCTCGTAAACACCGGCATCTACGTCGTGGAGCCCAGGGCCATGGAGCTCGTGCCCGAGGGCGAGAGCTTCGACTTCGCCTCCGGGCTCTTCCCCAAGCTGCTCGAGCGCGGCGAGGAGATCCTGGGCCTGCCCATGGAGGGCTACTGGTGCGACGTGGGCACGCCCCGGGCCTATTTCCAGTGCTGCCTGGACGCCCTGGACGGCGTTTTGAAGCTGCCCGACCTCAAGCCGGAGCCCGCGCCCGGCCCGGAGCCCGTCAAGAGGAGCGCCCTGCCCGGCAAGCGCGCCGAGCGCCGGGTCAGCTGCCGCGACCGCGCCCGGCTCATGCGCGCCGTCTCCGAGACGATGATGGAGGCCGGCGCGGCGCTCGACGACGGCGTCAGCCTGCGCTCCGAGCACTGCGCCCTGCGCATCTCGCCCGACCCGGAGCGCTCCGAGCTGCGCATCGAGACCGCCGCCGGTGACGAGGCCTTCGCGGGCGAGCTGGCCGAGGCCCTGGGCAGGATGGCGGAGAGCCTCGAAAACAGTACGCAGTCCGGGCAATAATTTACAACTCCGATGCAGCTTTGATGCAAATGCGATACAAGCAGGGTGTAAGCTGGATAAAAATGAAGGGAGTGACCCGCATGAGAAAACGCCTCTGCACCCTGCTTGCCGTCCTTGCGCTGCTGCTCTCTCTGGGCGCCTGCGGCGGAGAACCGCCCGCCGTACAGGGCTCCGGCCTGCCCGAAGCCCAGCCCGGCGAGAGCGCGGCGGCCGAGACGGTCAGCCGCTACATATCCGAACCCATCGGCACGCCCGAGGGCGCGCTGTCCATCGATGCCACTTACCGCAACGAGGACGGCAGCATAGTCTTCGTCATCTTGACCGATGATTTTGTACAGAACGACGACGGGACAAGCACGAATTACTCCACCGCCCGGCTCTGGCGCAGCTCGCCCGGCGGCGAGGCGGAGCTTATCGCCACGCTCTACGAGGAGGCCGCGAACCGCTGGAACGCTCGTTTCGTTTTCGCACGGGACGGCAGCCTCTGGTGCAGTTGGCGCCCGGATATTGGGGCCGACTATAGCTACGCCTGCTATTCCCAGGACGGTGCGGAGCTTTGCAGCTTCAGCCCGGAGGCCTCGGGCTCCGGTACCTTCGGCGTAGACTCCGAGGGCCGGCTCAGCCTGGTCTCCGAGGCCGACGGGCAGTTCAGCATCCTCGTCTACTCCACCAGCGGCGCAGTCCCCTCGCTCGAGGCCCAATACGCGCTAGGCGAGGACTGCGGCTACATACTGTCCCTCCTGCCCTTTGAGGGCGGGTTACTGCTCAACTGCCTGGACGAGGTGGGCTATACCGCCCGGCTGTTCGATACCTCGACGGGCGAGCTCACCGAGCTCACCGATCTCCCCTCCGCTCAGGGCTATACCGCAGGGCCCGACGGCAGCATCATAGGCAGCGGCAGCTTTTCGCTCTACAGCTTCGACCCAGCGACCGGCGAGTACGAAAAACTCTGCGACTACCTCGATCTCGGCATATCTCAGGCGCCCGACGCCGTCTATGAGGACGGCAGCTTCCTCGTCTCATACTACGACATGGACTTGGGCGAGCGCTGCTGGTCGCTCGTCAGTCTGCAAGAGGGCGTGCAGCCCGTGGTGAAGCTGCGCCTCGCCCTGAGCTGTTTCGACCACCACTCGAGCGAGTACAGCCTCTACAGCCTCGCCGCCAAATTCAACCGCGAACACCCCGACATCCGCATCGAGCTCGTGGACTACACCGTCTACAGCACCTTTGAGGACGAGCTGGCGGGCACGGCGGCCCTGGCGGCGGACATGCTCGACGGGGACTGCCCGGACATCTTCATGCTCGAGGGCATAAACTACCACAACTGGGCCAAGCGCGGCATGCTGCTCGGGCTGAACGCCTTCCTGGACGGCGAGGACGGCGTGGACCGCGCCCTGCTCTTCGACAACTGGCTGCGCCCGCTCGAGACGAATGGAGATCTCTACTGCCTGCCCACGGGCTTTGTCGTGCACACGACGGCGGTCTCGGACGCCTATCTCGCCGGGCGCGAGGGCCTGGGCTTCGAGGACGTGGAGGCCATCATGTCGGAAAACCCGCGGCTCGAGTACGCCGTGGGTCTGAACACCTCGCGGGACGCCTACCTGGAGACCGCTGTCAACTTCTGCGCCTCAAAGCTCATGGACTGGGACAGCGGCAGCTGCAGCTTCACGGACGGGCTCTTCGAGGCCATACTGGAGCAGGCGGCAAAGCAGCCCGAGGTCGCGGTGACGGGCCAGGGCACGCCGTTCGGCTACGAGTGGGACTACAACGAGCAGCAGATGCTCGCCGAGGGCCGGCAGCTGCTCTATACGGCGAACGCTGGCCTGAGCTTCCTGCGCATTTTCTGCGACGCGCTTGGCGAGGACTTCACCTTCTGCGGCTTTCCCGGTTCCGGCAGCCCCGGGGCGGCTGAGCCCGTGGGGCTCATCGGCGTGAGCGCCTCGACGGAGCACCCTGGGGAGTGCTGGGCCTTCATGAAGTCGCTCTTGACCGAGAGCTATTCCATATCCGACGCCAACACGCCCCAGCGCAGCCTCGCGGAAGCCGAGGCCGAAAAATACCTCACTGCGCTCGCCGGCCGGCGCGAGGGCGGCTACGACCTCACGGCGGACATGGTCGAGATGACCCAGCGCGGCCTCGAGCTCTACGACGAGGTGAGCGTGCTCTACGGCATGGACGCCAAGGCCCTGGACATCATAAGGGAGGCCGCCTCAGCCTTCTTCGCCGGCGCCAAAAGCGCCGCCGACACGGCAGCCGAGGTACAGGCCCGCATCTCCAACTATATGGCCGAACAGAGCTGAGGGCGCAAAATAAAAAATCCCCGCTCGCCTTGCGGCGGGCGGGGTTTTGTTTATTTCATGAGCTCTTCGAGCAGCTCCACGACCTGGGCGACGGTGCGGACGTTGCTGGCCCGCTCGTCGGTTATCACGATGTCGTACTCCTCCTCGATGGACATGACCAGCTCGACCACGTCCAGGGAGTCGGCGCCGAGATCGTCGAAGATGTCGGTATCCGGGCCGATGCTCTCCGGAGCGACCTCGAGCTGATGCGCCAGCAGCTCGCGCACGGTTTCAAATATCATACCTTTTCCCCTCCGATTCAGCTCCACTCGCGGCTCTTGGGCCTCGTGTCCTCCTGCTTGTTCGGGCGCTCATAGGACACCACGACGCGGCGGTTGGGCTCCGTGCCGGTGGAACTCGTGCTCACGCCCTCGAAATTCTGCAGGGCGGTGTGGATGACGTGGCGCTCATAGGAGTTCATCGGCTCGAGCGCCATGCTGCGCTTGTACTTAACGACCTTCGCGGCCATCTTCTCGGCCAGATGCACCAGGCTCTCCTCGCGCTTGGCCCTGTAGCTCTCCGCGTCCACGCTGATGTGGCAGCGCTTGTCGCTGCCGCGGTTCACGGCGTAGTTCGTCAGGTGCTGTATGGCGTCGAGCGTCTCGCCCCTGCGGCCTATGACGGCGCCCATGCCCGGGCCCGAGAGGTTCACCAGCAGCCCGCCGTTCTCGCGGTCGGTGATCTCTATCTCCGCCTTCACGCCCATGCGCTCGAGCAGCCCGCGCAGGAAGCTCTCCGTCTCGGCCTTCACGCCCTCGGTGTACTTGGGCGCAGCCGGGGCTTTCGGCTCGGCCTGGGCCTTCGGGGCCGCCGGGGCCTTGGGCGCTGCAGGAGCCTTAACGGCCTCCGCGACCTTCGGAGTCACAGGCGCTATGACCTCTTCCTCCTCGTCCGGGACCTCATACTCCACGCGCACCACCGCGGGAGAGGCGCCTATCCCCAGAAAGCCGCTCTTCGCCCGCTCTATTATCTCCACCGAGACGTCGTCCCTGTCCAGGCCCAGCTCGCGCAGGGCCGCGGCAAGGGCTTCGTCCTCAGTCTTGCCGGACTTTTCCAGATATTTTTTCATGCTCAATTCTCCTGCTTCTCGTCGTCCTCGGGGACGCTGACGGCGCCGGTCTCCAGGACCTCGTCCTCGACGCTGCTGTCTATGGACTCGCCGAACTCGGACTCGGCTGCGGCGGCCTGCGTGGCGGCCTGTGCGTTCTCGGGGTTCGTATACCTGTCCTCGACATAGGCGCGGCCCCTCGCGTAGCGGCGGCTGCCCACCTGCGAGGCCGGCTTCTCAGGCTCCGTAACGCCCAGGCGCTCGCGCCTTGCCGCGCGTTCCTCGCGCTCAGCTGCCGCCTTGCGCTCGGTATCCTGCTGCTTCTGCTGCGCCTGCTGCTTCTTCTTGCTCGTGTTCCGGTTCTCTTTCGTCGCGTTCATAGCGCGCAGGCGTTCAGTCTCCTGGCGCTTGCGCTCGAGCTCCTCTTCGCGCTCACGCTCGCGCTCTATGCGCTCCGCGTCCTCGATATCCATCTGCTTCTTGAAGATCTTCGTCAGCACCACGTCGCGGATGACGCCCAGGACGCTGTTCATGATCCAGTACAGGCCCATCGCCGCCGGCATGATGAAGCCTATCCAGAGGCTCATGAGCGGCATTATCAGCAGCATGGTCTTGTTCGTGCTCTGCTGCTGCGCGTTCATCGTCGCCGTGGTCGGGTTCATCTTCTGGCTGATGTAGATGGACAGGTAGCTCAGGCCGGTAGAAATGATCGGGATGAGGAACAGCCCGATGACCGCCCAGGCCCCGGCCGACAGGTCAAAGGTCCAGAACTTCCAGTTCGGCGTGCTCGACAGGTCGAGGCCGATGAAGTTGTAGTCCATCTGCACCAGCTTGTCCGAAAGCCCGGCAAAGTCCGCCCAGTGGTCGCTTATGAACTTCGCCTTGTAGATCTCCTCGTAGAAGGTGTTGGCCGAGGTGGTGTAGTTGGACATGGCGTAGCCCAGCTGGGTGAGCTTGTCGCCGATAGCGCCGCCGGAGGCGAGCAGCGCCGCGTCTATGCCCATCATGATGGTCAGCGGCTTGACGACCGCGCGGTAGAGGGCGAGCAGTATCGGGAAGGGCAGCAGGCTCCACAGGCAGCCCGACATGGGGTTAGCCTTCTCCTCGCGGTAGAGCCGCGCCATCTCCTCGTTGAGCTTCTGCTGGTTGCCCTCGTGCTTGCGCTGCAGCTCCTGTATCCTCGGGGTCAGGCGCGACATGCGCATCATGCTCTTTTTGCTCTTGGCCATGAAGGGCAGCAGCACCAGCGTCACGCACAGCGAGAACAGTATCGTCGCGTAGCCGAAGTTGCCGGTGAGCTCATAGAGCCACATCATGAGCCAGCCAAAAGGTTTAGCTATTGTGTCTAACATCGTTTTCGCTCCTCAGTGGGTGGAGTCCCGGAAGCCCGGGCGATTGCTCTCTCGGGAGCTTTTCTTCATTGGTCACGGCACGGGGTCGTAGAACTCGTGCTCGCCGAAGTGGAAGGGGTGGCAGCGGGAGAGCCGCTTCAGGGCCAGCCAGCCGCCCTTGAGCGCGCCGTATTTCTCGATCGCCTCAAGCGCGTACTGCGAGCAGGTCGGTATGAACCTGCAGCAGGGCGGCGTCAGCGGGGATATCCGCCGCCGGTAAAAGCGTATCATAGCCAGAAGCAGGCGCTTCACGTCTCATTCTCCTTTGCAATGAGCCCGAGCTCGGCGCAGGCGGCGAGGAACTCGCGCTCGAGCCTGCCGTAATCTGCCCCGACGCTCCGCGAGCGGGCTACGACTACCACATCGTGCCCGCGGCAAAGCCGGCCTTCGTTCAGCCGGTATATCTCGCGCAGCCTGCGCCGCACGCGGTTGCGCACGACGGCGCAGCCGAGCTTGTTCGAGACGGTGAAGCCCAGCCTGTTGCCGGCCTTACCGTTGCGCCTTGCGTACACCACAAGACATGGCTCCGCCGCGCTCCTGCCCTTGCGGTAGGCGCGCCGGAACTCATAGTTTCGCTTCAGCGAGTCGGTAAACTCCAAGTGCTCAGCCTCTCAGCCGTGACCGCGCTTTGCCGCGGCTCAGTAAGAGAGACGGGCCCTGCCCTTGGCGCGGCGGCGGGAAAGTACCTTGCGGCCGTTGCGGGTCGCCATTCTCTTGCGGAAGCCGTGCTCCTTCTTGCGCTGGCGCTTCTTGGGCTGGTAGGTGCGAACCATAGTCGATACATCCTTTCCTGACGTTATACTCAACAGCGGCCATAACCCTTGACCCAGGCCGCCGCAGTTGACAAAAAACCTCTGCCAGAACACTGGCAGAGGTTAATTATAGCTCAATTTACCTGGCGCTGTCAATCATTATTTCTTGGCACCGCCGCCTGCTTCCTCGTTCTCGGGCAGGTATTCCTCCGGCAGCTCCACATAGCTGGCCTCGTCGCCTTCCCCGCCCTCGCCCATGGGCTCGAACTCGTCCTCGGGGTCCGGCGGCGGCAGCTCGTCGTCTATGTCGTCGGAGGCCTGGGCGTTCGGGAAGCGCGAGAGGATGTCCTCCTTGCGCCGGAGGTTCGAGACGATGAGCCAGGCGAGGAAGAGCTGCATGCCCGCCATGCCCACGAACATGAGCTGCATGGCGATGAGCCGCTCGTCCGGCAGCGTCACAAAGCACATGAAGGCCCCAAACTCGCAGAAAAACAGCGCGGAGAAGGGCCGGGGCCGCCCGTAGGCGTAGCCCGCGACGAAGTAAAAGGCCAAAAGCGAGGCCGCGATCGCCAGGATCTCGGGCGCGTAGCTCCACACGACGGAGGTGATGGCGTCCTGCCTGTAGCTGACGATGAGCCAGAAGCAGCAGAAAACGATGGGCAGGGCCGTGGCGAGGCAGAAGCCCGCCTGCCTGGGCGAGTCGTCCGGCGTCTCGTCCCCGGCGCGCGCCGCCGTGCCCGCGAAGCCCGCTGCGGCCAGGATGCCCAGCAGGGCCAGCACGAGCAGCAGGTTCGTGAAGTCCATGCCCGCCGGGGCCTCGGCGTCCGCGGCCGTGAAGAGCAGCAGCGCGCTGCCCGCGAGCATGATGAGGGTGACGAGCCCCAGGACCGCCTTGTGCAGCAGGGTGCCGCCGGCAAGCGCCACGCCGATGTCCGGCGGAGAGGCAAGGCCCAGGTTCTTCCTGTAATACAGCGTGAAGCCGAAAAACACCGCCGCAGCCGCTATGCACAGCAGCGCGAGCGCCACGCCCCAGAGGCTACCGGTCTTATAGAGCCCGTTTTCCTCAAAGGCGGTCATATTCTGCAGCCAGCGGCAGAACACCCCGAAGGCGGAGGCGACGCAGGCCGTGCAGGTTATTGTCAGGGCAAGTTTACGCATACGGTGAGGACCATCCAAATAAAGTAGTAGTGAGAAACGCTTGTCTTACCATTTTAACGCCGGACTTGTCTCAAGTCAACAGCAAAGGGGGAACAAAATGAGGACGATCATAGCGGCGGCGCTGCTCTGCCTGGTCATAGCCCTGGCGCTGCCGCTGCTGGCCTTTTCCGGCGGCGAGGGCGAGGCCGGGGAAGCCCCTGCCGAGAGCGCCGCGCCCGGCACGGACTCCGAACTTAGCTTCACCGTGCTCTCGGGCGGGCAGGTGCTGACCGTGACTATGTCCGACTGGCTGCCGGGCGTGGTAGCCGGCGAGATGCCCGCCTCCTTCGAGCCGGAGGCGCTCAAGGCCCAGGCCGTCGCCGCGCGTACATATATAATGTACCGCATGGGCAGCGAAAAGCCCGCCCACCCGGAGGCCGACGTCTGCGACGACCCCTCCTGCTGCAAGGCCCACGCACCGGACGAGCAGCTGCGTGAAAACTGGGGCGAGGACTACGAGGCCAACATGGCGAAGATCGCCTCGGCCGTAAGCTCCACGGACGGCGAATACCTCAGCTACGGCGGCGAGGTCATACAGGCGGTGTTCCACTCCTCCTCTGCCGGCATGACCGAGGCCTCGGAGGCCGTCTGGCAGGCCGAGCCCTACCTTGTGAGCGTGGAGAGCCCCGAGACCGCCGAGGACGTGCCCAACTACGTCAGCTCCGTCGCCGTGACGGAGGAGGAGTTCCGGGAGACCGTGCTGGCCCTGCACCCCGAGGCCCAGCTGGAGGGCTCCGCCGCCTTCTGGCTGGGCGCCGCGGCGCACGACGCCTCGGGCCGCGTCGAGTCCGTGGACATAGGCGGCGCCCTAGTCACCGGCCAGGAGCTGCGCACCCTCTTTTCCCTGCGCTCCACCGCCTTCACCCTCGACTACACCGACCCGGGCTTCCTCTTCACCGTCACCGGCTACGGCCACGGCGTGGGCATGAGCCAGTACGGCGCCAACGTCATGGCCCAGGACGGCGCAGGCTATGAGGAGATACTCGCCCACTACTACCCCGGGACCGAGCTTGTACGCGCAAAATAAAATATTTAATGTTTCTCGTTAAATTATAGTTGACTAACGTTAATCCATGTGTTATGCTGCAGCTAAGAAAGGAGGCGGCGCACATGGAAGCGCAGGCAAGGAAGCTGTTCCGGCTGGGCAGGACGGTCAAGATCCTGCTGATAATAATGGTCGTAGTCACCGGTGTTTCGACGCTGCTGACCTCTGTGGAAGCGCTCAGATGCACACTGAGGCCGGCGGACGAGGTCGTCTATGTGGTAGAGGCCATGGAGCTGAGGGCGCGCGAGAAGGCGATGATGGGCTGGTGCTCGGTGGCCTATTCAGTCTGCACGATAATAGTTTTTGGGTACTGCATCAGCATGACGCAGAAGATGGCGGCGGACAGGGACCCGTTCAACATGGAGAACGTGCGTCTGCTGCGCAGGATGGCGCTGTACTTCGGCCTGGCTGCCGCGGCTGTGTTCATATTCAACGCGGCCTATGCGTCCTCGTCGGATTTTAACGCCGTGCAGGCGATCTACGTCGCTCTGGGCCAGACTGTGCTCCAACTTGTCGCGGCCCTGCTGCTGCGCTTTTTGGCGGACGTGTTTGAATACGGCGTGGAGCTGCAGCAGCTCTCGGATGAGACGCTTTAGAAGGTGATGCAAGGTGCCGATAATACTGAGACTTGACCGCGTGATGGCTGACAGGAAGATGTCCTTAAACGAGCTGGCCGAGCGCGTGGGCATAGCGAACGTGAACCTCTCGAAGATAAAGACGGGCAAGGTGAGCGCCATCCGCTTTTCGACGCTCGAGGCCATCTGCGAGGCCCTGGACTGCCAGCCGGGCGATATACTGGAATACAGCCCGCCGCACGAATAACACTAATAAATAATGGGGGACCCCAGGCGAGGGTCCCCCTTTTGTCCCCTCCTGCGCTTTTGTGTGCATGAGGGGGTCTTCCGCGCCCCGCTTTTTCAAAAAAGCGGGGCGAAAATTTCATGCTTGGGCGGTGCCGTCCCGGTCCTGCACATACTCCCGCACCAGGCCCCAGAGTTCGGGTTTTACCACGGCCTCGACCGTCACGCCGTCCTCGCCGTAGTCCACAGAGAGCACCGCGGCCTCGCGGCGGAGCGTGTCGGCTATGCCGGCCCTGTCGTAGGGCAGCAACAGCGTCACGCGGCGGCTCTCCCGGCCCAGTATCTCCGCGATGAGCTTCACCAGCTCCGCCGTGCCCTCGCCCGTCTTCGCCGAAATGCAGACCGTGTTCTCGCCCCTCGGCAGCAGGCCCAGGTAGCGGTCGCATTTGTTGTACACCCTGATGCAGGGCGTGGCGCCCGCGCCCAGCTTGGCGATGAGCTCCTCCACGACCTCGATCTGCCTGGCCATGTCTTCGCTCGAGATGTCTATGACGTGCAGCAGCAGGTCGGCGTACTGCAGCTCCTCCAGCGTGGCCTTGAAGGCCTCCACCAGATGCGTCGGCAGCTTTCGGATGAAGCCAACCGTGTCCGAGATGAGCGCCTCCTGCGCCTCGTCCAGCTTCAGCCGGCGCGTCGTCGTGTCCAGCGTGTCGAAGAGCCGGTCGTTCGCCGGGATATCCGAGCCCGTCAGCGTGTTGAGCAGCGTGGACTTGCCCGCGTTCGTGTAGCCCACGATGGCGACCACCGGCATGGCGTTGCGCTCGCGCCGCCGGCGCTGGACGCTGCGCACCTTGCGCACCTGCTCGAGCTCCTCGCGCAGCTTCTGTATCTTGCGCCGGATGTGCCTTCTGTCCGTCTCCAGCTGCGTCTCGCCCGGGCCGCGCGTGCCTATGGGCGACGAGCCGCCCGAGGCCGTCTGCCGCACCAGGTGCGTCCACATGCCCGTCAGCCGCGGCAGCAGGTACTCGTACTGCGCCAGCTCCACCTGCAGCTGGCCCTCGCGCGTGCGCGCCCTCTGCGCGAAAATGTCCAGGATGAGCCCCGAGCGGTCCAGCACCTTCACGCCCAATTCCTCGGACAGCACCCTCAGCTGCGAGGGCGACAGCTCGTTGTCGAACACCGCAAGGTCGCAGCCTGAGTTCTCCACTATCTCCTTGAGCTCCGCCACCTTGCCCTCGCCCAAAAACGAGCGCGGGTCCGGCGTCTGGCGCTGCTGCAGCAGCACGGCCGCGACCTCGCCGCCCGCCGTGTCCACCAGCTCCGCCAGCTCCTCCATCGATACCTCCGTGCTCCGTTCCGCCGCGTCCATCGACGCCGCCGAAAGCCCGGCCAGCACCGCCCGCTCCTTCCTCTTTGCCGTTTCGTTTATGGCCATTACCTCATTTCAAATGCAAAAATAAAAAGCCGCCGCGCATGAGTGCGTGACGGCTGAGTAAGGCAGTTATTTGATCCCGTACTTCTTGTTGAACTTATCGACGCGGCCGCTGGTGTCCACGAGCTTCTGCTTGCCGGTGTAGAACGGGTGGCACTTGGAGCAAATTTCCACGGTGATGTTCTCCTTCGTGGAGCCGGTCTCGATAACGTTGCCGCAGGCGCACCTGATGGTGGTCTTATAATATTTCGGGTGGATGCCTTCCTTCATTTTCCTTCACCTCAACATTGGGCTGTCTTGAGCATGTCCCACATGGTTACAAGACGCAAATGTGATTGTAGCACAGCGCGCGGCCCATTGCAAGGCTTTTTTAAACTTTTTATTCGCAGGTCAGCAGCTCGCGCAGGCGCTCCACGGCCCGGCGCTCCAGGCGCGAGACCTGCACCTGCGAGACGCCTATGACCCGGGCTGCGGCGTCCTGGGTCATGTCGTGGAAAAAGCGCAGGCCGATGACCTGGCGCTCGCGCTCCGGCAGGGCCTCGATGGCCTCGCGCAGCGAGACGTGCTCGACCAGGCGCTCCTCCTGGCCGTAGTCGCCCAGCACCTGCTCCAGGGTGAAGCCCTCCTCGCCGCTCTCGCGCTGCAGGCTCTCGGCCGGGCCGGTGGCGGTCTCGGCGACGGCGATCTCCTCTATCGTGAGGCCCGTCTCCTCCGCCAGCTCGGAGAGCGCGGGTTCGCGGCCGAGCCGCTGCTCCAGCGCGGTGCGGGCCGTGCGTATCGCCGCCGCGCGCTCCTTTATGCCGCGGCTGACCTTCACCGCGCCGTCGTCGCGCAGGAAGCGGCGTATCTCGCCGGAGATCTTCGGCACCGCATAGGTGGAAAACTGCGTGCCGAAGCTCTCGTCATAGCCCTCGATGGCCTTGAGAAAGCCCAGGCAGCCGAGCTGGTAGAGGTCCTCGGAGTCCACGCCCCTGCCGAAGTAGCGCCGCGCCACGCTCCAGATGAGGCCGGAATTCTCGCAGACCATGCGCTCTGCCGCCTGCCTGTCCCCGGCCCTCGCCGAGCGCAGGCAGTCGATGGCGTCGCCGGTCATCCCTCGCCCTGCCTCTGCTTTATCGTCCTCACCATCGTCACCGTCGTGCCCCGGCCGGGCGAGGAGCGCACGCGCAGCTTGTCCGTAAAGCTCTCCATGATGGTGAAGCCCATGCCGCTGCGCTCGGCCCCGCCCGTGGTGAAGAGCGGCTCGCGCGCGCGCTTTACGTCTTCAATGCCTCGGCCCCAGTCCTTCACCACGATCTCGAGCCGGCCGCCCTTCATTATCCTCAGCCTGAGCATGACCCGGCCCAGGCTGTCCGGATAGGCG
The DNA here is from genome assembly GCA_944387285.1 of uncultured Oscillospiraceae bacterium. GTDB lineage: Bacteria > Bacillota > Clostridia > Oscillospirales > Oscillospiraceae > Scatomorpha. The sequence continues at coordinate 40,704 of CALXEH010000013.1, forward strand.
TGGACGGCGCAGTTCGTCACCGCCTCGGAGACCGCCGTCTTGATGTCGCCCAGCTCCTCCAGGGTCGGGTCGAGCTGGGCCGCAAAGGCCGCGGCGGCCGCGCGCGCAAAGCCCTCGTTCACGCTGCGGCTGGGAAACTCCAGCTTTATGTAGTTTTCCGATTTCATGTCCTGCGTTCTCCCTTCACTGTTATGAACCTGTCTATGCCCGAGGCGTCCAGCACGCGCAGAGGCTGGCTCGCCGGGTTTTCTACCTGCGCCCGGCCGCCCGTCTCGTGCATCCACTGCCGCGTCTTCATGATTAGCGCTATGCCGGACGAGTCCATGAAGGTCAGGCCCGCCAGGTCCAGCACCGCGTCCCGGGGCATGTACTTCTCCAGCAGCCCGTTTATCCGCTCCATCGCGCCCTTGGCGCCGTGGTGATCAAGCTCCCCGGACAGATGCAGCGTCAGCCGCCCGGAGGCGTAGCTCGTCGTTATCTCCATGTCTGAGCCCTCCTTTCCTGCTATTTTATTAGACACCGGCGCAGGATGCGGTCGAAACCCGTCGCCCGGCTCAAAAAGTGGCAAAATCGTTTATCGAGAAATATTTATCGTAATTCGATAAACAATGCTTGCAATTCGATAAGAGTTGTGTTAAGCTCTGCTCGAAAGGAGCTGTTAGCATGAAACAGAAAGAGCTCTCCCGCTGGATGAAGGGCATAGTTGTGCTTGGCTTTGTCTGCGTCCTGTTCCTCGACGCCATATGGGTGCCGGAGCTGGGCAAGGACATAGCCTGGAGCACGCCTGAGCTCGCGCGGATGTTTTGGCCCTGCCTGATATATTTCTGGATAAGCACCCTGCCGGTCATGTATTTCATGGTGCTGGTCTGGCAGATGGCCGCCGAGATAGGCCGGGACAACAGTTTCTGCCTCAAGAACGCGCTGCGCCTGCGCACCTGCAGTCTGCTGGCGGCGGCGGACACCATCTACTATATAATAGGCGGCGTGGTGCTGCTCTCCATGGACCTGCTGCACATCGGCATCGCCATCATCGGCATGGGCGTGTGCGCCGTGGGCGCGGCCATCTCCGTGCTCTGCGCTGCGCTCTCGCATCTCACGCGCAAGGCCGCCGATATGAGGTCGGAAAACGACCTCACGATCTGAGGTGGGCGCCATGATAAGGATTAATCTCGACGTCATGCTGGCCCGGCGCAAGATGAGCCTCACGGAGCTGGCCGACAGGGTGGGCATCACGCTGGCAAACCTCTCCGTGCTCAAGACCGGCAAGGCCAAGGCCGTGCGTTTTTCTACGCTGGACGCGCTCTGCCGCGCCCTGGTCTGCCAGCCCGGCGACATCCTGGAATTCACCGAGGAGGAGCAAAATGGATGAACGCATCGACAGGCCGAAGCCCGTTTTCGGCCTGCGCGAGGGCCTGATGCTGCCCGCGGCGCTCTGCCTGGGCCTGCTCTGGCGGAACGTATTTTCAATAATGGGCCTTGCGGACCTGGCCTTCGGGCCGCATCCCGGCCCGGCCCTGGGCGCGGCGGTGTTCACGGCGCTCATCTGGGCCTTCGTGCTGCTGTTTCTGGGCGGGCAGGCGCGCTGGGACGCTTACAGCGCCGGCCTGGCCGCCGGCGTCGGGCTGCTGGCGCTCTTCTGCGTGCTCACGGGCAGCGGCGGGATACGGCTCGTGAACTTCGTGCTCATCTTCTGCGGCTCGGTGCTGGCCTTTTTTTCGCTCTCCGGCAGGTCGGCCGCGGGCCTGGGCAGCGCGGAATGCGTCACCCAGGCCGTGGGCCTCTTCTTCCGCGCCGCCTTCACGAACTGGGACAAGCCCTTCCGTGCCCTGGGCGGCATAAGGAAGGGCGCCGGCGGCTCGCAGGCGCTGACCGGGGCGCTGCTCGCCCTGCCCGTGCTCGTCGTGGTCACGGCCCTGCTCGCCGCGGCCGACCAGGTCTTCGCGGGCTGGTTCACCGGCATCGCGGACTGGTTCTCCGCGCCGGATGTAACGGACAGGCTGTTCCGCGTCCTCGCCACGCTGTTCTGGAGCCTCTGCTTCTTCTCCTGCCTCTATTTTGCCGTCCACGGCCCCGCGCCGGCGGCAGAGCCGCAAAAAGAGCGCCCGCGCGGCGCCCCTGCGGCTTATATCACCGCGCTGGCGCTGCTGGCGCTCGTACACATCGCGTTTTGTGCCGTGCAGTTTACCTATCTCTTCGGCGGGGCCGAGGCTGCGGCCATGCAGGGCGGCTGGGCCGAATATGCCAGGCGCGGCTTCTACCAGCTCGTGCTCGTCGCGGCCATAGACCTGGGCTTCGTGCTCTTCTGCGCGGCCAAGGGCGGCGGCTCGGCGGCCGAAAAGGCGCTGTCCCTGCTCATCTGCCTGCTGACGCTGGTCATCCTGGCCTCGGCCTTCCGGCGGATGCGGCTCTACATCGCGGCCTACGGCCTGAGCCTGCTGCGGGTGATGACCCTCTGGGCCATGGCCTTCATTCTCCTGAGCCTCGTGCTGGCAGCGCTGAAGGTCCTGAGGCCGGGCTTCAGGTTCTGGCCCTGCTTCGCGGCCCTGGGGCTCTACGGCTGGGTGCTCTTCAACGCCGCCGGCGTGGACGCGCGCATAGCCGACTACAACGTGGACGCCTACCTCTCCGGCAAGCTCGGAAGCGTGGACACCGCCTACCTCGCCAACCTCTCGCCCGCCTGCATCCCGGCGCTCGAGCGGCTCTATGAGGCGGAGGGCGGCGACGGGCTGCGCCGGAGCATAGACGGCCTGCGTGCCGACGGCCCGGACAGCTGGATAGAGTGGAGCCTGCCGCTGGAAAAATATACTGGTTAAAACCCGGCCTGCGTGTTGACCGAAGCGTGTCCTCCTGATATACTTAAAATGTATTTATTATTTATTATAAGATTAACTATTAAAAGTCAACCACAAAATGAATAGCTGTGGTGAAAAGGAGATGGTTCAAAAAGGGTATAGCAAA
>CALXEH010000014.1 GCA_944387285.1 uncultured Oscillospiraceae bacterium
ATCGGCCGCCTGATCGCCGAGGCCATGGAGAAGGTCAGCCAGAACGGCGTCATCACCGTCGAGGAGAGCAAGACCGCTGAGACCTACAGCGAGGTCGTCGAGGGCATGCAGTTCGACCGCGGCTATATCACCCCGTACATGGTCACCGACAACGAGAAGATGGAAGCCGTCATCGACGACGCCTACATCCTCATCACGGATAAGAAGATCTCGAACATCCAGGAGATCCTGCCCCTGCTCGAGCAGATCGTGCAGGCCGGCAAGAAGCTGCTCATCATCGCTGAGGACGTCGAGGGCGAGGCCCTGGCCACCATCATCCTCAACAAGCTGCGCGGCACCTTCACCTGTGTCTGCGTCAAGGCCCCTGGCTTCGGCGACAGGCGCAAGGAGATGCTGCAGGATATCGCCATCCTGACCGGCGGCCAGGTCATTTCCTCCGACCTCGGCATGGAGCTCAAGGACGCCAACGTCAGCCTGCTCGGCCGCGCGCGCCAGGTCAAGGTGACCAAGGAGAACACCATCATCGTCGACGGCGCGGGCGAGAGCTCCGCCATCCAGGACAGGATAGCCCAGATCAACAACCAGATCGCCGTCACCACGAGCGATTACGACCGTGAGAAGCTCCAGGAGCGCCTGGCGAAGCTCTCCGGCGGCGTGGCCGTCATCAAGGTCGGCGCAGCCACCGAGACCGAGATGAAGGAGAAGAAGCTCCGCATCGAGGATGCCCTGAACGCCACCCGCGCGGCCGTTGAGGAAGGCATCGTCGCCGGCGGCGGCAGCGCCTACGTCATGGCCTCCAAGGCCGCGGCCAAGCTCGAGAAGACCCTCAGCGGCGACGAGAAGACCGGCGCCGGCATCATCGCCAAGGCCCTGCTCGCCCCGATCTGCCAGATAGCCGCCAACGCGGGCGTCGAGGGCGCGGTCATCCTCGAGAAGGTCTCCGCCAACCGCAGCGCCACCTTCGGCTACGACGCCGCGAACGACAAGTTCGGCGACATGATCGCCATGGGCATCGTGGACCCGACCAAGGTCTGCCGCAGCGCCATCGAGAACAGCGCCTCCGTCTCCGCCATGGTGCTCACCACCGAGAGCCTCGTGGCCGACCTGCCCGAGAAGGCCGCCCCGGCCCCCGCTGCTCCCGACATGGGCGGCATGTATTGATAAGTCCCCTGAAATACCAGAAGGCTCCCGCTTCGCGCGGGAGCCTTTTTTGCGCTGTGGGCTTGCATTTCCTGCAATAATATGTCATCATCTGCCTTAGAGGTGGGAGGATGAAAAAGCCGTTTTATAAGCGCTGGTGGTTCTGGGCCGTCGTGGCCTTCGTGGTCATAGGCGCCGTCGGCAGCTCGCTCGAGGCCGGGCAGGAGCCCGCGCAGAGCCCTGCGCCGACGGTGGAGATCACCAGCCCGCCCACGCCCACGCCCACGCCCACGCCCACGCCGACGCCGGAACCCGAACCGACAGCGTCGCCGGCACCCGAGCCGGAAGCGGCTGAGGCGCTGGTCTGGATACCGCAGACCGGCTCCAAGTACCACAGCAGCCCGGACTGCAGCAACATGAAAGACCCGGCGCAGGTGACGCTCAGCCAGGCCGAGGCCCTGGGCTACGAGCCCTGCAAAAGATGCTTTGGATAGCTGAAAAGGCCCTTGCGGGCCTTTTCAGCTCTTATTTTTACCGCCGCTCGTTCACATAGGTGGAGATGCGGTCCTGGATGATGGCTGCGGTGTCCGCCGCGCTCTTGTCGCCCTTAAAGAAGGCGGCGCTGTCCTCGGCGATCATGTTCATTATCGTCTCGTCATAGCTCATGGAATACTTCACGGAGGCGATGAGCTCGCGCAGGGCCTGGGCCTCCTCCTTGCTCATGGCGTAGATCTCCACATCGAGGGCATCCCAGCTCCAGCTGCTCACCGGCTCCTCGACCTGCTCGCCCGTCTCGGGGTCTGTCGTATAGTGCTTCTCCATGGCGGCGGCCTCGGCGGCGTCATAGGCCGCGCGGTTCAGGGGATAGCCGAAAAGGTGGCCGCTGTCGATGTCGTAGCTGTCCTCCAGAAGCAGCGTGCGCACAAAGGACCAGGCCGCGTCCACGTCCTTGCAGGTCGAGCTGATGCTCAGGCTGCCGTACATGGGCTCCACCATGTTGCCCGCGCGGTCAGCCGAGGGGTAGCCCTTGAAGGCCAGCTTCCCGCCGAACATCGCCTCGTAGAGCTGGTATTCCTGAAAGTCTGCCGCGCGGAAGCTCGCCAGCAGCTGCTTGCCCGAGGCCACGAGCGCGGGCGTGCCGCCGCCGCTCCCGTCGCCTTCCGGCAGCGCGGCGCAGAACTCCAGAAGCTCCACAAAGTCCTCGCTGTCAAAGCCGCACTCGCCTGTCTCCCAGTCCACATACCGGCCCAGGTTCAGGGTCAGCATCTGCTGGAGCATGCTCTCCGGGGTCGTATAGGAATCGAGCACATACTGCACCTGCGGCTGGCTTTCTATGACCTCGCGCATCTCCTCAAGCGTCCAGCCCGGCTCCGCGCCCACGACCTCCGCGTTGCCCACGAGGCTGACGATGCGGAAGCTCGGGGTGATGGTATAGAGCTTGCCGTCCGTGGCGAAAGCGTCCAAAATGTTCTCGAAGAAGCTCTCGCGCGAGAGCTCGGGGTCGGAATCTATGAGCTCGTACATGTCATAGAGCAGGCCCCGTGCGCCGTACTGCGCTATTGGCAGGCCGTCCGAGGCGAAGAGGTCGGGCACGTTGCCGCTGAGTATCTCTACGTTCAGCTTCGTCAGGCCCGCAGAGTAGTCGTCCTCCGTGACGTACTGGGAGTAGTCCACGACCTCTATCTTCACGCCGCTGTTCGAGCGGTTGAAGTCGAGCACCGCGCGCCTTACCTCCTCGCTCAGATAGAAGCAGGCCAGGCGCAGCACGGTGGTCTCGGGCAGCTCGGAGGCGTCCACGAGCGTCAGCCGCGCGAGCTGGGCGCTGCCGTCGTCGTAGTCGTACAAAATGCAGTTTATGCAGCCCTCATCGTCGATGAACATGGCCTGCAGGCCGTTCTCGTCCAGGCCGCAGTTTATGAGCGAGGCCAGCTGCACCGGCTCGCCGCCCTCGGGCCGTATACCCCAGATGCAGGAGCTGTCCACATAGCATATGCAGTAATCCCCGCCGCCGTCATACAGGTTGAAGGCGTTCATGGGCAGCTCTATGTCCTCGCCGAAGCCTGGCGTTTCAAAGTCGAAGCAGCTCAGGACGCCGCCGCCCATCGTCTCAGCCCGGAGACCTGCGCGCCCGTCGGGCATGAGTATGGGCTCGCCGTACCAGCCGTCCAGCAGCTGGCTGTATCCGACCCCGCCCGCCGCGTCCAGCAGGACGAGGGCGCCCTGGCTGTAGTCCAGCAGCAGGCTGCCGTCCGCGCCGGCGACAGCGTTCTCGATCAGCAGCCCGCTGCCCGTGCCGCTCTGGCCGCCCAGCAGCTGCGCCGCCGCCTGCGTCGCCGCCGTCAGGTCCACGGCGCCCAGCTCCGCGCCCGTGTCGTCCAGGCGGCGCGCGCGGCTCTCGTAAACGTATTCCGCATAGCTGTACTTCTCCTCGTCCGTGCCCTCGAAGCCCTCGGGCAGCTCGAACTTCACGCCGCTCAAAGTCTCGAACACCAGCAGCCCGCCCTCAGGCAGGGGGCAGAGGGCGGAGACCCTGGCGCTGCTCCCCGCATAGCCCTCGAGGCCCTCCGAGGCCTCGTAGCCTTCGAGCTCTTTGAACTCGCCCGTCGCCGGGGCGGCAGACCAGAGCGTGCAGGTCGAGCCGCCCTCCTCGTCGTATTCCTCGGTGGAGAAGTAAAACCTCTCCCCGTCGCTGGCGATCTCGCTCAAATATCTCATGTCCAGCTCACCCGTGAACTCGGAGGTCCAGGCCTTGCCGTCCTCCGTCAGCAGCGGGCCGTCCGTCTCCTGCGCGCCCGGCTGCCGGCCGCAGCCGGCAAACAGCGCCAGCAGGAGCGCCGCCGCCAGTGCGAGCGCCGTCGTCCTCTTTCCCATTGCCGCACCTCCCAGACATTGTCAATTAATAGTATAGCACGCTCCGATGCCAGGCGCAACGGAGCGCGCTTTGATATTTCCTTAAGCTTTGTTTAAGCCAGCCCCGCCGCATACTCCTCGAGGCAGAGGCCGTTTTCCATTATGTAAACCGCAGCCTCCCGGCCGACGTAGCGGAAGTGCCAGGGCTCCCAGACTATGCCCGTGATGTCCGATTTATCCGGCGGATAGCGCAGGATGAAGCCGTATTCGGCGCAGTTGGCCTCGAGCCAGGCTGCCTCCTCAGTATCGGCCCAGCCCTCGTCCAGCCAGGGGTAGTCGTTCGAATTTATGTCAACCGCAAGGCCCAGCTGGTGCTCGCTCGTGCCGGGGCGGGCGACCTCGTCTGCGGCTATTTCCTCAGCCTGCTCGCGCCCGAGGCCCGTCTCGGCCATGACCCGCTCCACCTTGTCCTCGAAGAGCGTCTCCTGCGTAGCCCAGTCCCGCCAGGCGGAGGCGACCTCGAGGTCCATGCCCGCCGCGCGGCCTGCGGCGAGGAAGTCGCGCAGGGCCTGGGCCGCCCGTGTATCGAAGAGGTAGCAGTTTTCGGCCTCCTCGGTCTCGACGCTGAAGCCCTCTTCCAGGGGCTGCGCCTCGCTGACTATCCGAAGCCGCCAGTCCTGCTCCTTCACCGGCGCGGGCAGCTCCGGCGCAGCGCCCGTCGCCGGCGGGCCCGCAGCCGGGCCGTACGACGGCGCCCTGTCCCCGTGCAGCCGCTCCGAGAGCTCCGCCGCGCCCATGCCCATCAGCAGTATCATCACGACCACGATAGAAAACAACATAAGCTTTTTCATAGAGTTCCTTTCCCTTAAATGTGACAAAAAACGCCCTGCATGCTCATCATACAGGGCGCTTGTATCGGAACTCCATCAAACTTGCATCATTTTTGCATATTCTTTGTAAAATATTCAGCCTTCCAGCCTCAGCTTGATGTCCAGGAGCAGGGAGGCGGCGTCCTCGTAGGCGTGTATCCTGGTCTCAAAGCTGCGTTCCTCGCCGCTCACGCTGTTTTTGAACTTCAGCTCGAAGGGCGTGCTGTCTTCAACGGCGTTTTCGACCTCGTATTCGTCCATATCCAGCGCCGTGCCTATGGAGCCCATGAGCCCGCCGATCTCGTATATCTGGCCGCCGTTGTAGCTGCCGAGGTTCTGCACGCAGTTGGCGCTGTAGTAGCAGTAGAGCAGGTCGAGCGAATCTATGTCCAGTACCGCCACGAACCAGTTCGTCCAGTCCCCGGTCCACTCGCGGTAGTATTCGAGGAAGCGTATCGTGCTGCTGCCGTCCGTGACCTTATAGAAGTACGCGCCCGTCGAGGCCACGCTCCGCACGGCGCCCCTGTCGCAGACTATGGCGCTCTCCAGCGCGCCCATGCGCTTCATGGCGGCCATCGTGACCGCGCTGTCCAGCTCCTCCGCCAGCATCGTGCGCTCCAGCTCGCCGGATTCATAGCGCTCGTAGAGCGCGGCGCGCTCCGCGGCGCTCAGGCCGGCCGTTCCGTCAGGCGTGGCCGCCGCGTCCGGGCCCTCCTCCCTGCCTCCTAGCATGAGCGCCGGCACGATGAGGCAGAGCGCGAACACCAGGGCGCTGAGCGCCAGGGCGGCAAAGATCCCGCCCTTCTCAGCCCTCATCCTTCGCGCCTCCCTTCAGCAGGACGCGCACCGTCGTGCCCTGGCCCAGCTCGCTCTCGTACTCGAGCGTCGTACCGTGCAGCTCCGCTATGCGCTGGCAGAGGGCGAGGCCCAGGCCCGCGCCGTTCTGCGCCCGCGATCGGCTCTTGTCTATCATGTAAAAGGGCTCCGTGATGCGCGAGAGGTCCTCCTTCTTCATGCCCCGGCCGTGGTCGCGGACGTAAAAGGCGTAGCCGCCCTCCTCGTTCTTGCCGTAGAGCTCCACCGTCTGGCCCTTGCGCGAGGCCTTGCGCGCGTTGTCGATGAGGTTCACCATGAGCGTCTTGAACAGGTCGGGCTCTATCTCCACCTCGCCCGGCTCCCAGCGCATGTCCAGGGTCATGCCGTCCGAGGCCAGGGACGGCACCGTCACCGCCGCCACCTCGCGGATGAAATACGGCGCGTCGAACCGGCGCCGCTCTATGCCCTGCTTGCCCGAGACGATGATCTCCATGAGCTTGAGGCTGAGCGCCTCGAGCCGCTTGCCCTCAGAGAAGATATAGCCCGCCGCCGTGAAGCGGTTCTTGGGGCTCATCTCCCTCGAACGGAGCATGTCCGCATAGCCGATGATGGCCGTCAGCGGCGTCTTGAGCTCGTGCGCAAAGCTGGCGATGAACTCCTCGCGCCTGTCCGCGGCCTCCTCCAGCACCTTTATCTCGCTCTCGAGCGCCTCCGCCTTCTGCTGCTTTTTCGCCGCCTCGCGCGCCGCCCGGGCCTGGGCCCTCGCCGAAAAAAGCGCGACAATCCCGCCCCCCGCCGGTGAGGCGGTGAGCAGGAACAAAGCATAGTCCGTATACGACAGCTCGACCCCGCGCGCTATCGCCGCGCAGGCCCCGATGCAGATGATCACGGCCACAACGCAGGCGCAGGCGAGGAACAGGCCCAGAGGAAAGCTCGTCCGCGGCGGCTTAGAGCTCAAGTCGGTATCCCACCTTGTATATCGTCTTTATCTTGTCGTCCCAGTGCAGCTTCTTCCTCAGCCGCTGCACATGCAGGTCCACCGTCCGCGAGTCGCCCATGTACTCGCTGCCCCAGACCCGCTCGTATATCGTCTCGCGGAAGAGGGCGATGTTCCGGTTCTGCACGAAAAGCAGCAGCAGCTCGAACTCCTTCGCTGTCAGCGGTATTGGCTTCGCGCCGCGCGTGACGGTGTGCGAGCGCGTGTCTATCGTCAGGCCCTCGACCTTTATCTCCGTTATCGTCTTGCCCGAGCGGCGCAGCACCGCCTCCACCCGCGCCAGCAGCTCGACTATCTCAAAGGGCTTCACAAGGTAGTCGTCCGCGCCCAGGCGCAGGCCCTTTACCTTGTCCGCCATAGTCCCCTTCGCAGTCAGGAATATGACCGGTATCCCCAGCGGCTTTATGAAGTCCAGCAGCTCGTAGCCGCTGACCTTCGGCAGCATAATGTCCAGGAGCACGAGATCGAAGCCCTCCTTCTCCAGCAGGTTCGCCGCCTCCATGCCGTCATAGGCACAGGCACAGCTGTAGCCCGCCTCCGTCAGGTTCATTTCGATGAGATCGTTGATGGGCTTCTCGTCCTCCACGACAAGTATCCTGTACATGCCGTTCACCTCCGGCTATTACAATATACCACGATTGCATCAAATTTGCATCATTCTCGACTATTTTGCGGAAAAAGTTGAAAAAAATTTCGCCAATTTTTTTGCCGGGCCCTCTGGGTATTTTGACGAAAATGCACAGCATTTGTTTCCGCAGGCGAGTTTTTTACGTCAAAGGTGAAAAAATCCCCGGCAGGGCGCGCGGCTCCTGCCGGGGCGGGTTTTTTACTTTTCCGGGCGTCTGAGGAAGCTCAGTTTCGTCTCCGAGATGAGCACGGCGATGAAGATGAGCGCAAAGCCGCTGACGGTCTTGAAGCTCAGCCGCTCGTGGTAGAAGATGACGGACAGCAGCGTGCCGAACACGGATTCCATGGTCAGGATGATGGAGGCCGTCTGCGGCGAGGTGTGCTTCTGGCCTATGGTCTGGAGCAGGAAGCAGATACCCGTGCACATGAAGCAGAGGTAGGCTATGGACCACCAGGCCGAGGCGGGCACGTCCTGGGGAAAGGCCGAGACCAGGGGCGCCGTTATCCAGCAGCACAGCCCGGCCACGGCAAACTGCACCATGGACAGCAGCACGGGACTGCGGCCCTCCACGGCCCGGGACGTAAGCACTATGTGCAGCGCGTAGAAGATGCCGCAGCAGATGGTCAGCCCGTCGCCCAGGCCCAGGTTCAGGCCGCCCTCCAGCGACACCAGGGCCATGCCCAAGATGCACACCAGGGCCGCGGAGATGTTATAGGCGTCCGGGCGCTTGCGGCTGAACAGCCACCACATGAAGGGTACGATGACGCAGTAAGTGGCGGTCAGGAAGGCGTTTTTGCCCGGCGTGGTGTGCTCCAGGCCGAAGGTCTGGAGCGTATAGGCCACAAAGAGCGCCGCGCCCAGGCCGAGGCCCTTTTTGATATAGCCCCGGTCCAGCTGCCTGAGCTCCTTTGCGCCCATGAGCGCCATGAGCAGCGCCGCGCCCGTAAAGCGCAGGGCCAGCACCCAGAGCGTCGGTACCGAGTCCAGCGTGGATTTCAGGATGATGAACGACGAGCCCCAGATGAGAGTCGCACCCAGGAGCGAGGCCCGGCCCAGCCGGCGGTTAGGGGTGTTTGCCATATGGTATTATCACGTTTCCTTTTTCATATGCTGCGACGCGGCGCGGAGCATCAGCTTTTTCACCCCGACCTCGTCAAAGTTTATCTCTATCAGCGCGTCCCCGCCCATGGGCGTGAGCTTGGTTATCTCGCCCCTGCCGAAGGCGCGGTGCAGCACCCGGTCGCCCAGGCCGAACTTCGGCGCCTCGGCAGCAGCCGCGGGCGCAGGGGCCTGCACCGGGTTCGGCCTCTGCCTGCCTATGGGGTATCTGCCCTGGCCCTGGCGGCGGTATTCATGGCCCTGCGCGGGCCGCGCGCCGCCCTCCTCGAGCTTCTGCACGCCGACGCCCTGGCGGTCCAAATCCTCCGGCGGTATCTCCTGCGTGAAGCGCGAGGGCAGGTTCATGCTCGTGCGGCCGAAGATCATGCGCTGCCGCGCACAGCTCAGGTACAGCCGCTCGCGGGCCCTCGTGAGCGCGACGTAGCAGAGCCGCCGCTCCTCCTCCATCTCCTCCGGCTCGCCTATGCAGCGCGCGCCGGGGAACAGGCCCTCTTCCATGCCCACGACATACACCTCCGGGAACTCCAGGCCCTTCGCGCTGTGCATGGTCATCATCACCGCGCAGTCCGTGTCCCTATCGTAGCTGTCTATGTCCGTGTACAGCGCGACCTCGTCCAAGAAGCCCGCCAGCGAGGCGTCGCCCGTCTCCTTTATGTAGCCGAGGATGTTGGTCTTCAGCTCGCTCACGTTCTCGAGCCGGGCCAGGGCCTCGTCGCCGCCCTTTTCCTGCAGCGCGCGGACATACCCGGACTTGTCCAGCACGGCGTCGTAGAGCTGGTCCACGGGCAGGGCCTGCGCCAGCTGCCGCAGTTCGGCCATCATGTCCGTGAAGGCGATGAGCTTCGCCGCCGAGCGCTTGAGCTCCTCGTACTCGTTCGCGCGGGAGATGACCTCGTACAGGCTGCGGCCCTCGCGCAGGGCCGTCTCCTCCGCCGTCTCGATGGTCTTCGCGCCTATGCCGCGCGGAGGCGAGTTGATTATCCGCTTGAGCCGCAGGTCGTCCGAGGGCGCGAGTATGACGCAGAGGTAGGCCAGCACGTCCTTGACCTCGGCCCGGTCGAAGAACTTCATGCCGCCGACGACCTTGTACGGTATGCCGTTGCGCTTGAAGGCGAACTCCAGCCGGTTCGACTGCGCGTTCATGCGGTAGAGCACGGCGCAGTCGCGGAAATTCCCGCCCGAGCCGCGGTGGGCCAGTATGCGCGAGGCCACGAACTGGGCCTCGTCGTCCTCGTTCCGGGCGGTGTAGAGCAGCAGCTTGTACCCGTCGCCGGCGTTCGTCCAGAGCGTCTTGCCCTTGCGCTCCGTGTTGTGCGCGATGACCGCGTTCGCCGCCGAGAGGATGTGCCCCGTGCTCCGGTAGTTCTGCTCCAGCCTTATCGTGCGGCAGCCCCTGTACTGCTTTTCAAAGTTCAGTATGTTTTCAATGGTCGCGCCCCGGAAGCGGTAGATGCTCTGGTCGTCGTCGCCCACGACGCAGATGTTGCCCCAGCCGTCCGCCAGCATGGAGGCCAGCAGGTACTGGAGGTTGTTCGTGTCCTGGTACTCGTCGATGAGGACGTATTTGAACTGCCTCTGGTAGTGCTCCAGCACGTCCTGGTGCTCCTGGAAGAGCCGGACCGTGTTGTAGAGCAGGTCGTCAAAGTCCATAGCCCCGGCGGCAAAGAGCCGCGCGGCGTAGACCTTGTACACCTCGGCTATCTTCCGCAGGCGCGGGTCGGCGGAATTGCCGTACTTCGCGGCAAAGCCCTCGGGCGAGAGCAGCTCGTCCCGCGCGGCGTCCAGCCGCGCCAGCACGGACTTGGGCGGATACACCTTGTCGTCCAGGTCCATCTCCTTCAAAATGGCCTTCATCACCGAGAGCCTGTCCGAAGTGTCGTAGATGGTGAAGTCCTTCGGGTAGCCCAGCCGGTCTGCGTCGCGGCGCAGGATGCGCACGCAGGCGGAGTGGAAGGTCCGCGCCCAGATGTCGTTCGCGCGCTCGCCGAGCATGGCCTCGAGCCTGAACTTCATCTCGTCCGCCGCCTTGTTCGTGAAGGTGATGGCGATGATGCGCCAGGGCTCCACGGGCTCGTAGGCCGCCAGCCGGCTCGCCTCCTCCGAGGGCCCGGCCTCGAGCACCGCAAGCTCACGCTCGCCCGCGTCCTCGGGCACCTCGTCCGTGTCCGAGCCGCGGCCGTATTTGAGCAGGTTCGCGATGCGGTTTATCAGCACCGTGGTCTTGCCGCTGCCTGCCCCAGCAAGAACCAGCAGAGGGCCTTCCGTGGCTAGCACGGCCTCCCTCTGCATCGGATTGAGCTGCGAGAAGTCGGCTTCTATGATCCGCCTTCGCGCTGCGATATAGCGTCTTTCAAAATCGTTTTTCATAGCCCCGATATTCTATCACAACATTTCCCCGCGCACAACCCCCATGCTAATCCGTCCTTGACTATATTCCCGGCAAATTATAAGATAAGGGTGTGAAAGGGGTGATGAGGCCGTGAGATCAGCAGCCATATACTCAAAGGCCGCCTTGCTGCTGCTGTGCATACTGCTGCTCCTGCTGTCCGGCTGCGGAGCCTCGGACGGGGACAGCGGCGTCCCAGACCTACACCTGCCCTCCTCCGTCATCGCCGTCGAAGTCGGCACCACGACGGAGTCCGACGCGCGGCTCGAGTACCCGGACGCGCAGTACATCTACGTCAACAGCGCCACCGACGGGCTGCTGGCCGTCACCGCCGGCAAGGCCGCGGCCTTCGCCATGAACCGCGCCGCCTTCGAGAGCTCCATCCAGGGCCGGGACGAGCGCGTCATGCAGCACCCGGACGGCATCGTGGGCGTCGGCGGCAGCGTGGCCGTCGGCATCAGCCCGGCCAGTTCCCTGCCCGACGCCGCCGCGCTCATAAACGCCTTCATCTCCGAAATGCGCAGCGACGGCACGCTCGACGACATGAGCCGCCGCTGGGAACACGAGCAGGACTACGCCATGCCCGATATCCCCGTGCCCGAGGAGCCGGACTTCACCGTCAGGATAGGCACCACCGGGCTCATGGAGCCCTACACCTTCTACCTCGACAACGAGCTCGCCGGCTACGACATAGAGCTCATGCGCCGTTTCGCCGCCTGGTGCAACGCCGAGCTCATAGTTGAGGTCTACGACTGGAACGGGCTCATGCCCGCCTGCGCCTCCGGCAAGGTGGACTACGTCATGTCGAACCTCTTCGAGACGCCCGAGCGGCAGGAGGCCATGGACTTTTCCGAGCCCTACCTCATCGTCGAGACCGTCATGGTCGTGAAAAACACCGGCCAGGTCGCCGAGTCCGGCTTCTTCGACGAGCTCGCCGAGAGCTTCGAGAAGACCTTCATCCGCGAGGACCGCTGGCTCATGATCCTGCGCGGGCTGGGCGTGACGCTCGAGATCTCCGCGCTCTCCGGCATATTCGGCACGGCGCTCGGCTTCGGGCTCTGCCTCGTGCTCAGGAGCCGCAAACGCGCCTTCTCCGCCCTCGCCGGCGTCATCTGCAAGCTCATGGACGGCATACCCAGCATGGTCGTGCTGCTCATCGTGAATTTCGTCATCTTCGCCTCGAGCCGGGTGCCGCCAATCGCCGTGGCGGTCATAACCTTCTCCGTCATGTTCTCCGCCGCCGTTGCGGGCACGCTCAAAGCCGGCATCAACGCCGTCAGCGGCGGGCAGGCCGAGGCCGCCCTCGCCCTCGGTTTCACCAAGAGCTCCGCCTTCCTGCGCGTCGTGCTGCCCCAGGCCGTCAGGCACGTCCTGCCCATCTACAAAAGCGAGCTCGTCTCCATGATAAAGATGACCTCCATCGTGGGCTACATCTCCATCGAGGACCTCACCCGCGCCGGCGACCTCATCCGCAGCCGCACCTTCGAGGCCTTCTTCCCGCTCATCGCCACGGCGGTCATCTACTTCGTCATCTCCGTCTCCATTGCCGCCGCGATAGGCCGCATCGAGCTGCGCATCGACCCGCACAAGCGGCCCCGCCGCCTGCCCAGGGGAGTGACCGCTACCGAGCCCGCCGCCGCGCAGGACGGGCCGCTCGGCCTCGCGCCGGGCGAGCTCATACGCATAGAGCACCTCAAAAAGGCCTACCCCTCCGCCACGCCCCTGCGCGACGTGAACGCCGTCATAGGCCGCGGCGAGGTCATCACCATCATCGGCCCCTCGGGCACCGGCAAGTCCACGCTGCTGCGCTGCCTCGAGCGGCTCGAGGCCCCGAGCGCCGGCAGCATCCGCGTCTTCGGCGAGGACGTCTGCGCCAAGGGCGCCGACCTCTGCGCGCTCCGGCGCAGGATGGGCATGGTCTTCCAGCAGTTCAACCTCTTCGGCCACCTCACCGTCATAGAAAACCTCATGCTCGCGCCCGTGCTCATCCGCCGCCTGCCCAGGCAGGCCGCCTACGAGAACGGCATGGCCCTGCTGCGCACCGTCGGCCTCGCCGAAAAGGCGCTCAGCTACCCCGACGAGCTCTCCGGCGGGCAGCAGCAGCGCGTGGCCATCGCCCGCGCCCTCGCCATGGAGCCCGAGATCGTGCTCTTCGACGAGCCCACCAGCGCCCTCGACCCCACCATGGTCGGCGAGGTGCTGGCCGTCATACGCCGCCTCGCCTCGCGCGGGCTCACCATGCTCATCGTCACCCACGAGATGAAATTCGCCCGCGACGTCTCCACCCGCGTCTTCTACATGGACGAGGGCGTCATCTATGAGGACGGCCCGCCGGAACAGGTCTTCGGCTGCCCGCAGCGCGAGAAGACCCGGGCCTTCGTCCGGCGGCTCAAGCTGCTGCAGTTCGAGATCGACGGGCCGAACTACGACTTCATCGCCACCACCGAGGCCCTGCAGCGCTTCGGCGAGAAGCATCTGCTGCCCCGCCGTCAGCTCGACAACATGCAGCGCGCCTTCGAGGAGCTGTGCGCGGCGAACATCATCCCGCACAGCGGCGACGGCTACGTCCTGCGCGTGACCGTGGAATACTCCGAGGAAACGGGCCGGGTGCTCATGCGCTTTATCTGGGGCGGCGAGCCCTACGACCCGCTCGAGGAGGGCGACGAGCTCTCCGTCCGCCTGGTGCGAGCCTACCTCGCCGACTGCAAATACAGCCGCGAAAACGGCGAGAACCTCCTCACCGTCAGCATCTGAACACAAAAAAGAGGCGGCACACTGTGCCGCCTCTCAGTCTGTCAAAAAAGCCTCGTAGAGTTTCGCGGCCGCAGCCGCGAAATAAATTTCGATCATTTTCGGCGGCGGCGTGTACGTCGCCGAAAATACTTCTCGCGGAGCGGAGTGTCGAATCGTCCGCCTCTGGCGGACGACCGAGGCGCGCAGCGCAGCGCTATCCCCTTTGTCGAAGAAGGCAAAGCCTTCTTCGACAAGCTAAGAGGCGGCACACTGTGCCGCCTCTTTTTATGCCTGTTTCCGCTCAGGCCAGCTCCCTGCCCATGAGCACGCCCATGGCCGAGGCCATCATGAGGCCCCGCGTCCAGCCGGAGGAGTCGCCCAGGGCATGCAGGCCCGGGACGTTCGTATTGAAGCGCGTGTCCATCTTCACCTTGTTCGAGTAGAACTTGAGCTCGGGCGAATACAGCAGCGTCTCGTTCGACGCAAAGCCCGGCACGACCTCGTCCATGGCCTTGATGAAGTTGATGATGTTTATCATCGCCCGGTAGGGCATCGCCGCCGTGATATCGCCCGCCACCGCGTCCACCAGCGTCGGCTTCACGTTAGAGCGGCCGAGCTCCTTCTCCCAGGTGCGCTTGCCGTCCAGGATGTCCCCGAAGCGCTGCACCAGGATGTGGCCGTTGGCCAGCATGTTCGTCAGCTCGCCCACCTTCTGCGCGTAGGCTATCGGCTGGTTGAAGGGCACCGAGAAGTTGTGCGAGCACAGGATAGCCACGTTCGTGTTCGGGCTCTTGAGCTCCGCGCCCTTGAAGGCGTGGCCGTTCACCACCGCGAGGTCGTTGTCGTAGTTCTCCTGGCTCACCACGCCGCCGGGGTTCTGGCAGAAGGTACGCACCTTGTTCTTGAAGGGCGCCGGGTAGCCGATGAGCTTCGACTCGTAGAGGACGTCGTTTATCTCCTCCATGATCTCGTTGCGCACCTCGACCCTCACGCCGATATCGACGGTGCTGGGCTGGTGCTCAACCCCGTGCTCGGAGCAGATCTTCTCGAGCCAGTCGGCGCCCCGCCTGCCCGTGGCGACGACCGTGTGCTCCGCGCGGATCTCGAACTCCTTCTTCCCGTCGGAGAGGTAGACGCCGCGGCAGACGTCGCCTTCCATGATGAGGTCGCGGCACTCGGTATCGAAGTACATCTCCACGCCGTTGTCCAGCAGGTAGTGCTCTATGCCGAGGTAGACGTCGTGCGCCTTCTCGGTGCCCATGTGCCGGATAGGGCAGTCCACGAGCTTGAGCCCGGCCTTGATGGCCCGCGCGCGGATCTTCCTGACCTTCTCGTCGTTGCCGACGCCCTCGATATGCTCGTCCGCGCCGAACTCGAGGTAGATCTTGTCCGCGTAGTCTATCGTCTCCTGCGCCAGGCGCTCGCCTATGAGCGTGGGCAGGTCGCCGCCGACCTCGCAGGCCAGCGACAGCTTGCCGTCCGAGAACGCGCCCGCGCCTGAAAAGCCCGTCGTGATGTGGCAGACAGGCTTGCAGTTCATGCAGACGCCCGTTTTGGCCTTGGGGCAGCTGCGCTTTTCCAGCGCCCGGCCCTTCTCGACCATGACTATCTTCTTCCTGCTTCCCCTTCTCAGCATCTCCAGCGCCGTGAAAATGCCCGCGGGCCCCGCGCCCACGATCACTACGTCTGCATTCATCCAAATAACCTCCAAACACAAAAACAGCACGCCGCAAAGCGTGCTAAAAAATACATGTCTTGGGGAGGCCATCTCAGGCTCTCGCCTGAGATGGCCTGGAGCGGGCAACGAGGCTCGAACTCGCTACCTCCACCTTGGCAAGGTGGCGCTCTACCGGATGAGCTATGCCCGCAAAACGTGTGTTATTTTAGCACGTTTTAATTATTTGTCAAGGGCTTTCCGTAATTTCCGGCGAAGTTTCCGGCGTCTGCGTCACGGGCGGTTCGCTGTTGGTCGGCGCCGGGCTGCTTTCCGGCGTCTCCTCCGGCCTGGGCTCCTCTATGAGCGCGCCGTAACTGAGCGCGCCCTCGCACTGGGGATAGTTCTCGTTGTCCCACCAGTAGCGGCCCCACATCTCCCCGTCGCTCATCAGGAATGTGCCCGCGAAGCCCTGCGCGCGCGCCAGGCTCACGTCCACATGGTAGCTGTCGCCGTCGAGAGTGAGGATGTTCCAGTAGTGCTCCGCGCGGTCGAGTCGGCCCGTGACCACCATGCAGTCCAGGCCCAGGCTGTCGCAGAGAGCCTTGTAGGCCGCGGCCATGCCTTCGCTTTTTGCGCGGCCCTCGTGCACCGCCGACCACAGCGAGCTGCCGGCGCCCTCGTCGTACTCGCACAGCTCCATGAGCACCGTGGCCGCCTGCAGCGCCCGGTGGGGCTCGCTCTGCGAGGTCACCCGCTCTGAGAGCGAGGCCAGCGCCTCCTCCAGCGAGGCCTTCATCGCCTTGAGCTCCTCGGTCCCGTAGCCGTAGTCCAGGCTTATCTCATATATCCGCTGCAGCCCGCCGCCGGAATACATGCTCACCTCGGTCCTCGGCCGAGCGACGCAGGAGAGCGGGCTGTCAAAGTACGCCTCCATGATATAGCCCGTCACGTCGTCCTCGCTCGCGCCCGAGGCGCTGACCATCACCACCAGCTCAGTCTCCAGCCCAGCCAGCGCGGCCCTTATCGCCTCGCGCAGGCCCGAGACCGTGCTCTCGCTCACGATGGCCTCGACTTCCTCAGCCGTGCGGCGGTAATACACATAGACCTCCACCTCATAGTAGCCGACTATCCTGTCCAGGTCATAGGAGATGTAGTCCACGGCATAGGCGCCCAGGGCCGTCTCCGTGCTGACCTCCTTCGTCGCCGCCGCGAGGTCGTCGCTGATGTTCAGGCCGTTATAGTTGCTGAAGTCCAGCGTGCCGCTCTCGGCGTGGGCGGCTATGAGGCTGTTTATGGCGAGCTTCAGGTCCAGGTAGCTCTTGACCGCCGTGGCCCCGCCGGCAGAGGGGCTGTAGGTGCTCTCGGGAAAGCTCGTCACCGAGATATACTCCTTGTCGAAAACGGAGGCGCAGCCGCTCAGCGGCGCTGCCAGCGCCGCGCACAGCAATATTAACGCCAGCGCCCTTTTCACGGCCGCACCTCCCCTTTAAAAACTCAGTAGCCGAGCTCCTCGTTTATGATGACGACCTCGACGGGCATGCCCATCATGGGCTCCATGAGCATGGAGACGCCGCGGCAGATGCGCTCCGGGCTGCGGCAGTCGTAGCACTTGAGCTCGCCCGTCACGCAGGGCGTGCTCTTGCCGAAACGCCGGGCATTGAGCGGCGCCGCCACGTTCCGCGCGCGCCAGAAGGCCTTCTCCACGTCCGGACAGACCTTGTTCACGCCCGCGACGATATAGACCTTCTCGTGCCCGTAGAGGTTCGAGGCCACGCGGTTGCCCGCGCCGTCGATATTTATGATCTCGCCCGTCTCGGCTATGCCGTTCGCGCTCGAGACGTAGATCTGGGCCTTCGCGGCCCGCGCCCGCGCCTCGTTCGGCTCGGTCTTCCAGTGCCAGGCCGTATCCGCAGCCTTGCCCTCGAGCTTCTCGTACAACCCGATGGCCTCCACGGTCTTGCTGCCGCCTATGCCGACGGTCTTGTCGGCCAGCTGCTCCGCCAGGTAGTCCGCCGCCTCGGCGCCCGTCTCAAAATACTTGAACGTGAAGCCGCGGCCCTCGAGATTCTTCTTCAGCCTTTCGATGTCCATTCTGTTTCTCCTTTCTCAGCTCTCGTCGGATATATCGCCGAAACCGTTGCCGTAAACGTTCTTGGCTTCGGTCACGATCAGAAATGCGTGGGTATCAATGGACTTGATTATGCGCCGAACGTCCATGATCTGGTGCTTCTTGATGACGCAGAGGATGACGTTTTTCGCCTTGCCGGTGTAAGCGCCCTCACCGTGCAGCAGGGTCACGCCGCGTCCAAGGGTCGCGGTGATGGCGTTCTTGAGCTTGTCGCTCTCATCGCTGATGATATAGCAGACCTTCGACGTGCCCATGCCGTAAAGCACAAGGTCAATGACCCGAGTGACAATGAACATGCCTATTATGGCATACATCGCCGCCTCATACTGGTTAAAGATGAGTGCAAAGGCCGCAATAATAACGATGTCCAAAATCAGGATTATTGTGCCGAAGTTGATATAGGGATACTTCCTGCGCACAAACTTTGCCACTATGTCGATGCCGCCCGTGGTGTCTCCCGCGCGGTAGATGAGGCCGAGGCCCAAACCGTAGATGACGCCGCCATAGATGGCCGCGAGCAGCAGATTGTCGGTGACCGAAACCGGAATCAGGGCAAATACGTCCATCAGCACCGAGGAGAGCATCGTGGCCACAAAGGAGCCGATGATAAACTTCAGCCCGAATGCTCTCCAGGCGAGAATGAACAGCGGGATGTTTATAACGATGTTGATCACGCCGACGGGGATGTCGGTCAGGTAGTTGATGATCATCGCAATGCCGGTGACACCGCCGGCGATGATGTCGTTGGGGTAGAAGAAAAAGCGGAAGCCAACTGCGTAAATAACGGAACCGAGGACTATGAGCGCATATTCCCGAAGATAGTCCTTAATCGTCTTTGTGTGCAGCATCACTATTCCTCCAATAGAGACAGTTGTTTTTCTCCCCTGTCCTCGTCCCTTAGCAGCGCGCCGGCAGCAGGAAGGCTGCGGACGCGGTAGCGGGAGAGGTTTTTGATGCCCGTCTCATGCAGTGGCCGGGCACCGCTCAGCTTGTATTTCGGCTTCATGGTCATCACCGCCACGCCCTGCGTCGAGCGCGAGGTCTTCGGAGAGAGCAGCGCCGTGCTGAATATGATCGCCCGTCCCTCCGTCGAGAAGGCCGCGAGCTCCAGCTCGCCGCGCAGCTCCACTATGCACGCCAGCGGGCTCTTGTCCGAGTAGGCGTTGAGCAGCTTCTTCCGGTTCGTCTTCGTCTCGTAGGCCGAGAGCAGCAGCCGCGCCGCCTTGCCGTTTTCAAAAAACAGCAGCAGCTGGCCCGAATAGTCGCCCGGGTCTATGACCTGCACGACCCGCTCGCCCTCGTCCATCTCCAGCTTGGCGGGCAGGTACACGCCCAGCACAGAGGCCTTAGTGTCCTCAAAGTCCGCCAGCTTCGTCTTGTACACCTGCTGCCTGTCCGTGAACACCAGCAGCTCCGAGCGGTTCATGGCGTCAAACTCCGCCGCCGGGCCGTCGCCCTCCTTGTACTTCTGCTCGGACGCCATCCGCAGGGACTGCGGCGTTATCTTCTTCAAATAGCCCTCGCGCGACACGAACACCCGCACGGGGTAGTCCTCCACCGGCTCCTCCTCGTCCGCCTCCGGCAGCTCGTCGGCGTACACTATGCCCGTGCGCCGCGGCGAGGGGTAGTCCTTTATTATCCGCTCGAGCTCCTTGACTATGATGTTCTGCAGCTTCCGGCGGCTGTTGAGCGTCGCCTCCAGCTCGGCTATGTCCCGCTCCAGCTCCTCGGTCTCCGCCGTGCGCTTTAGTATATACTCCCGGTTTATGTTCCGCAGCTTTATCTCAGCCACGAACTCGGCCTGTATCTTGTCGATGCCGAAGCCGTCCATCAGGTTCGGCACCACATCCGCCTCGCGCCCGGTATTCCTTATGATGGCTATGGCCCTGTCTATGTCCAGCAGTATCTTGCCGAGGCCCTGCAGCAGGTGCAGCTTCTCCTTCTTGCGGCTGACGTCGAAGTATATGCGCCGCTTTACGCAGTCCAGCCGCCAGGCCGTCCACTCCGAGAGTATCTCGCGCACGCCCATGACCCGCGGCGTGCCCGCGATGAGGATGTTGAAGTTGCAGGCGAAGCTGTCCATGAGCGGCGTGGACTTGAAGAGCTTGGCCATGAGCTTTTCCGGGTCCGCCCCGCGCTTTAAGTCTATCGCCAGCTTCAGGCCGCCCAGGTCCGTCTCATCGCGCATGTCCGAGATCTCCTTGACCTTGCCCGCCTTCACCAGCTCCGCCACCTTGTCCATGATGGCCTCGGCCGTGGCGGTATAGGGTATCTCGTAGACCTCGATGACGTTCTCCTTCGCGTCATAGCGCCAGCGCGAGCGCAGCTTGAAACTGCCCCGGCCCGTGCGGTATATCTCCTCCATGACGCCCGGTTCCATGATCACCTCGCCGCCCGTGGGGAAGTCCGGCGCGGGCAGCGTCGCCATGAGCTCGCAGTCCGGGTCGCGTATGCAGTTTATCGCAGTCTCGCAGACCTCCGCCAGGTTGAAGCCGCAGATCTGGCTCGCCATGCCGACAGCTATGCCCGTATTCGCCGACACCAGCACGTTCGGGAAGGCCGTGGGCAGCAGCGCCGGCTCCTTCATGCTGCCGTCGTAGTTGTCCACGAAGTCCACCGTGTCCTTGTCGATGTCCCGGAACACCTCGGCGCAGATGGGCGAGAGCTTCGCCTCCGTATACCTCGAGGCCGCGTAGGACATGTCCCGCGAGTACACCTTGCCGAAGTTGCCCTTCGAGTCCACGAAGGGCGTGTTGAGCGCCTCGCAGCCCTTCGCCAGGCGCACCATCGTCTCGTATATCGCCGCGTCGCCGTGCGGGTTGAGCCGCATCGTCTGGCCCACTATGTTCGCAGACTTCGTCCGCGCGCCCGTCAGCAGCCCCATCTTGTACATGGTATACAGCAGCTTCCGGTGGCTCGGTTTGAAGCCGTCTATCTCCGGTATCGCCCTCGAGACGATGACGCTCATCGCGTAGGGCATGTAGTTCGTCTCGAGCGTCTCCGTTATGGGCTGCTCGAGCACTTCCGCCCGCAGGCCCATGACGTTCTCGTTCGTCTTCCTCTTGTTCTCCGGCTCCTGCGCCGGCTTTTTCCGCGCCATTTATTTTCTTCCGCCCTTGCCTTTTTTCTTCTTGCCCGTCTCAAGGTCCCTGCCGCAGTGCGGGCACTCCTTGACCGAGAACAGCTTTTTTATGATGAGCTCGCCGCACCAGGGGCAGCGGCTCCACTTGAGCACTATCGCCATGGTGAACATCAGCACCACTATCGCCCAGATAGCCATGCTCCCCGCCTGCTGCGAAGACGGGTCCATGCCGAAGATGCCGATAAAGCACATCGCCAGCGAAAGCAGCAGGCCCGCTATCGCTATCTTCTTGACTGTCTTGAATCTCATTCCCAAACCCCCTCAGGATATGTCGGCCAGATCCAGGTACTGGCTGCCGAACTCCGATATGTGCTGTTTCCTGCCCGCGAGATTGTCGCCCAGCAGCAGGTCGAACATCTCGCCCGTGCGCTCCGCGTCCTCCGGCATGACCCGGATGAGCCGCCGCGTCTCCGGGTTCATCGTCGTCAGCCACATCATGTCCGGGTCGTTCTCGCCCAGGCCCTTGGAGCGGCTTATCGAAACCTTTGCCTTCCCTATGCCGTCCAATATCTCGGCCTTCTCGCGCTCGGAATACGCAAACCAGGTCTTGCCGCCGGATTCTATCTCGTAGAGCGGCGACTCCGCTATGAACACCAGGCCCTCGCGTATCAGCGTCGGCGCGAGGCGGTAGAGCATCGTCAGGATGAGCGTGCGTATCTGGAAGCCGTCCACGTCCGCATCCGTGCAGATGATTATCTTGCTCCACCTCAGGCTGTCCAGCTCGAAGGCGGGCAGCTCCTTTATGTGCTTCTGCACCTCCACGCCGCAGCCGAGCACCTTGATGAGGTCCGTTATGATCTCGCTTTTGAATATCCTGCCGTAGTCGGCCTTCAGGCAGTTGAGTATCTTGCCGCGCACCGGCATGATGCCCTGGAACTCCGCGTCCCTCGACAATTTGCAGGCGCCCAGGGCCGAATCGCCCTCGACGATGTAGATCTCGCGCCTGGACACGTCCCGGCTGCGGCAGTCCACGAACTTCTGCACCCGGTTCGAGATGTCCATGCTGCCCGTGAGCTTCTTCTTGATGGTCAGCCGCGCCTTTTCTGCCTGCTCGCGGCTGCGCTTGTTTATGAGCACCTGGTCCGCCACGCGGTCCGCCTCGGCCTTGTGCTCGATGAAGTACACCTCCAGCTGCGAGCGCAGGAACTCCGTCATCGCCTCCTGGATGAAGCGGTTCGTGATGGCCTTCTTCGTCTGGTTCTCGTACGAGGTCTGGGTCGAAAAGCAGTTCGTCACGAGCACCAGGCAGTCGGCGACGTCCTGGAAGCTGATCTTCGATTCATTCTTCTGGTACTTGCCGGCCTTCTTGATATAAGTATCCACCGCACTCACGAAAGCGCTCCTCGCCGCCTTCTCCGGCGCGCCGCCGTGCTCGAGGAAGGAGCTGTTGTGGTAATACTCTATGGCGTTCACCTTGTTTGAAAAACAGAAGGCCGCCGAGAGCTTCACCTTGTACTCGGGCTTGTCCGCCCGGTCGCGCCCGCGGCGCTCGGCCTGGATGAAATACGGCGCGGAGAGCGTCTCCTCTCCCGCTATCTCGCCCACATAGTCGAGGATGCCGTTCTCGTACACGAAGTCCGTGGTCTCAAACTTGCCCTGTGCGACCTCGTTTTTGAGCCGGAAGGTGACGCCCGCGTTCACGACCGCCTGGCGCTTTAGCGTCTCAGTGTAGTATTCGAGCGGGATGTCGATATCCGTGAAGACCTCGAGGTCGGGCCGCCATTTTATCGTGGTGCCGGTCTTCTTCCGGTCCGCCGGCTCCTCCTCGAGCTTGCCCTTTATGCGGCCCTTTTCAAAGTGGAGCGTGTATTTCTTCCCGTCGCGCCGGACGGTGACGTCCATGTACTCGGACGAATACTGCGTAGCGCAGGTGCCCAGGCCGTTGAGGCCCAGCGAATATTCGTAGTCGCCGCCCTCGTTGTTGCGGTATTTGCCGCCGGCGTAGAGCTCGCAGAAGACCAGCTCCCAGTTGTATTTCTTCTCCGCCGGGTTCCAGTCCACGGGGCAGCCGCGGCCGAAGTCCTCGCACTCTATGCTCTTGTCGAGAAAGCGCGTCAGTGTTATAATGCTGCCGTTGCCGGCCCTCGCCTCGTCGATGGAGTTGGACAGTATCTCGAACACCGCGTGCTCGCAGCCCTCCAGCCCGTCCGAGCCGAAGATGACCGCGGGGCGCTTCCTCACCCTGTCCTCGCCCTTGAGCTGGGAGATGCTCTCGTTCCCGTAGGACTCGGGAGTGTTTCTTGCCATTTGCAGTTTTTCCCTCACATTATCAATATGTTGTAGCGCAAAATTGCATAATTTTACTTATATAGTATAGACCACCCGCCCCAAAATTGCAAGAAAAAAAGCGGGGCCGCGCTCTCGCGCTTCCCCGCCGCCCCGGTCTTTACGCAGCTATCGCTGCGCCGTCCGGCACTTGACCTCGTTCTCTCGCGTTACGGACGGCGCTCGATGTCCCATTCGGAACAGAGCCCTCATCCCTCCGGCAGCCCGCCTTCTCAGTGGCGGGCGGCCATTCGCCCATCTGGCGCTTTTCGCACCGGGCACCGGCCTTGGGCCTTTCTCTTTCACCCTGCCGGGCCGCTCTCT
Organism: uncultured Oscillospiraceae bacterium; assembly: GCA_944387285.1. Taxonomy (GTDB): domain Bacteria; phylum Bacillota; class Clostridia; order Oscillospirales; family Oscillospiraceae; genus Scatomorpha. Next base: position 23,055 of record CALXEH010000014.1, read on the forward strand.
TTGAGGTCCGAGTCTAGTATGGCTCCGGCGATGCGCAATATTACCGGCAATTTTTGCTCATTTTGGTTAAAACGCGCCCGCTTTGAATACAATAGGGACAAGGAGTGTGATATACTTGTCCAAACGTTCAAGACAGGCCAAGGCCCTCAGGGCCGACATCAAAAAGGCCGTGGAGGAGATAGACAGCGTCCGTACCCAGCTCGGAGAGACCTACAACCGCTTCAACAACCTCACCGACCCCGCGCAGCTCGACACCTGCATCTTCGAGATAAGCGCGCTCAAGTCCAAGTACAACTGCGCCGTGCGCAACCTCAAATCCTTCTACCTGTAAAGGAGGCCGGCCCATGCCTTCCCTCGCCACCATCATCACCGTCATCGTCTGCGGCCTGCTGCTCTGGCTGCTCATCAGCATCATCCGCCTGCCGGTGAAGCTGTTTTTCAAATTGCTTTTGAACATGCTCTCCGGGCTCGCGCTGCTCTTCGTCTTCAACTTCATCGGCGGCTTCTTCGACTTCGCGCTCGGCATAAACGCCGTGAACGCCTTAGTCGCCGGCGTCCTGGGCATACCGGGCGTCGTGCTGCTGGTGCTCATACAAAACTTCCTGTGATACATAAAGTATAAGCCGCCGGGCCGGCAGGCCTGGCGGCTTTTTGCTGTTCATTTATATCTTCCTGGCGTCACTCCGCCCTGAAGCGGTAGACGGTCTGGCTGCGGAAGGTCTCGCCCGCCCTCAGTATGCAGGAGGGGAAGCCCGCCTGGTGTACGGCGTCGGGGTAAAACTGTGTCTCCAGGCAGAAGCCCTGCCTGTCCCCGTAGACGGCGCCGCCCTTGCCCGCCGGCAGGCCCGAGAGGTAATTGCCCGTGTAAAACTGCAGCCCGGGCATCGTGGTCAGCGTCTCCATGACTATGCCCGTCTCCTCCGAGCGCGCCTCGGCCGCGCGGCGCAGGCTGCCGTCCGCGCCGTCTATGGCGTAATTGTGGTCAAAGCCGCCGCCCAGGCGCAGGGCCTCGAAGCCCTCGTCCACCCTGTCGCCTATCCTCACGCTGCGCCTGAGGTCCATGGGCGTGCCCGCCACCTCCGCCAGCTCGCCCGTGGGGATGAGCTGCGCGTCCGTCGGCGTATAGCGCGAGGCGTTCAGCTCTATGTACTGCCCCTCGACGCTGCCGCTGTCGTGGCCGTTCAGGTTGAAGTAGGCGTGGTTCGTCAGGCTGCAGGGCGTATCCGCGTCCGATACGGCCTCGTAGCTTATCTCCAGCCCGCCGCCGCGCAGCTCGTAGCAGACCCGCACCTCCAGCCGGCCGGGATAGCCCTCCTCGCCGTCCGGGCTCACGAGCGAGAGCTCCAGCCGCGAGTCGCTGAGCGAATCCACGCTCCACACCTTGGCGTTGAAGCCCTGCCGGCCGCCGTGCAGGGAGTTCTCCCCGTCGTTTTTGTAAAGCTCATACCGCCGGCCGCCGAGCTCGAAGGCCGCGCCGGCTATGCGGTTGCCCACCCGGCCTATCAGCGCGCCTATGTAGGCGCCCTGGGCCTCGTAGTCCTCCGGCCGGTCAAAGCCCAGCACCACGTCCACCGCGCGGCCGCAGCGGTCGGGCACCCTGAGCGCGCGCAGCGCGCCGCCGCGCGTTATGACCTCGCAGGAAAGGGCGCCCCTCTCCAGCCCGACGCACTGCCACGCGCCGAAATCCCGTATCCAGCCTCCCATTTCGCGCCTCCTAATTTCTCCTCCAGGTGGAGGGCAGGAACAAAATCAGCATCGGATATATCTCCAGCCTGCCCACCAGCATATCAAATGAGAGCAGCAGCTTGGAAAAGTCGGAGAACATCTCGTAGTTGCCCATCGGGCCCACCAGGCCTATGCCGGGGCCGATGTTCGAAATGCAGGCCGCCACGGCCGAAAAGTTCGTCTCCAGGTCAAAGCCGTCCAGCGACACCGCCAGCGTGGACAGGAAGGTAATGCTTATATAGATGGCGAAAAACACCAGGGTGCAGCGTATGGTCGTGGAATCCACGCTGCGGCCGCTCATGCGCACCGACACCGTGCGCCTCGGGTTGAGCATCTTGCCCAGCTCCTCCGCCGCGGCCCGGGCCAGGATGACTATCCTCGACACCTTCAGGCCGCCGCCCGTGCTGCCCGCCGAGGCGCCCGTGAACATCAGCAGTATCAGCATGGCCTTGGAATACGCCGGCCAGTGGTTGAAATCCGTCGTGGCGAAGCCCGTCGTCGTCATGATGGACGATACCTGGAAGTACGAATACCGCAGCGCGTGCCAGAAGCCGTCGTACTCGCTCATTATGTTGAGCGCTATCGTCACCGTACCGAAGATCGCAAAGCCCAGGTACAGGTGCAGCTCCGAATCCATGAGCGCCGGCCGGAATTTCTTCATCAGCAGCAAAAAGTAGATGCTGAAGTTCACGCCGAAGAGCAGCATGAAGGTGGCCGTGACGATGTCGATGTACGCGCTGTCGTAGTAGCCTATCGACAGCGCCTTGACGCTGAAGCCGCCCGTGCCCGCCGTAGCCATGGCGTGGTTTATGGAGTCGAAAAAGGGCATGCCGCCCAGGCAGAGCAGGACTATGAGCATGACCGTCAGCGCTATATAGATGAGGTAGGTGATGGCCGAGCTGTGCCTTATCCTCGGCACCAGCTTGCCCACCTGCGGGCCCGGCACCTCGGCGCGCATTATGTGCATGCTCCGCTCCTCCGAGAGCGGCAGCACGGCCATGATGAACACCAAAACGCCCATGCCGCCTATCCAGTGCGAGAGGCTGCGCCACAGCAGCGCCGCGTGGCTGAGTTCCTCCACGTTCAGGATTATCGACGCGCCCGTCGTCGTGAAGCCCGAGACGATCTCGAAAAAGGCGTCCACATAGCTCGTTATCTCGCCCGAGAACACAAAGGGCAGCGCGCCCACAAGGCTCATCAGCAGCCAGGAGAGCGCCACGCTCACGAAACCCTCCCTGGCGTAGAGGTCCGAATACTTCAGCCGGGGCAGGGACAGCAGCACCGCCAGCGCCGCCGCTATCAGCATGGTCAGCAAAAACGCGGCCGCGCTCTCGCCATAGATCGCGGCCGTCAGCACAGGCCCGAGCATGAGCGCCGCCTCGACGCCCATGACCCGGCCCAGTATTTTCGATATCATCCTGTAATTCATCGGACGGCCTGCTCCTCAAATATGTCGCCGAACTGCTGTACGCCGAACCGCGTCGTCACTGCGATCACGCTGTCGTGCCTGCGGATGCTGTCGCTGCCGCCGGGGATGATGCAGTCGTTGCCCCGGATGATCGCGCCCAGCAGCGCGTCCCGGCGTATGCGCAGATCCTTGAGCGGTATGCCCAGCCGGTCCGCGTCGTTCCGGATGAAAAACTCCAGCACCTCGGCCTTGCCGTCGGCTATCTCGTGCAGCGACTCTATGCCGCTGGCGTCTATCGAGTTCTGCATCGCGCGTACATAGCTCACGATGCCGTCCGCCGCTATGTTCTTCGGCGTCACGAAGCTGTCCAGCTTGTGCGAATCCACCATGCGCCGGAAGCAGTCGTCGTTGACCTTCGTTATCACCTTGCCCACGCCGCTGCTCGAGGCGAACATGGACGTTATGATGTTGTCCTGGTCGCTGCCCGTCAGGGCCACAAAGGCGTCCGTCCGGCGGATGCCCTCCTCCTCCAGCAGCCTCGGGTTCGTGCCGTCGCCCAGCAGCACCTCGGCGCGGGGCAGTATGCCCTTTATTATCTCGCAGTGCTCGCCGCTGCGCTCTATGATCTTCACCCTCATGCCCGCGTCCAGCAGCTGCGAGCCCAGATACAGCGAGATGCGGCTGCCGCCCAGGATCATCACGTCCTTCACGCTGCGCTTATAGGTGCCCGTGGCCTTGAAAAAGGCGCTCATCGCCGCCGGCGCGCCGACAACGTTCACCACGTCGCCCGCCTGCAGCACGCTGTCGCCCTTGGGGATGATGACGTTGCCGTCCCGCTCCACGGCGCACACGAGTATGCCGCTGCCGAAGCGGTCGCGCAGCTTCAAGAGCCTCAGCCCGCAGAGGGGATTGCCCTCCTGCAGCGTGAAGCCCACCATCTCCGCGCGGCCCTTCGCAAAGGACTCCACCTTCGCCGCCGAGGGGAAACGCAGTATCCGCGAGATCTCCGCCGCCGCCGCCTGCTCGGGGTTGAGCACCAGCGACAGGCCCAGCTCGTCCTTCAGGAACACCATCTGCCGGAAATACTCCATCGTGCGCACCCGCGCCACGGTGTTCTTAACGCCCAGCTTCTTGCCGGTGAGGCAGCAGAGCATGTTCACGGAGTCGTCGCTCGTCACGGCGATGAGCAGGTCCGCTTCGCCCACGCCCGCCTCGGTCAGCACGGTGTAGTCCGCGCCGTTGCCGAAGAGCACCATGGCGTCCACGCAGTTGGAGACCTCGCCCAGCCTGTCGGCGTCGTTGTCCACGACCGTGATGTCGTGGCCCTCCTCGGCCAGGCGCGCGGCTATCTCCTGGCCCATCCTGCCCGCGCCGACGAGAATGATCTTCATATTACCTTACGCTCCCCGTATATTCTCAAATGTTGTTCAGCTTCTTGCGCCTGCGGCGGCTGCGGCCGCGGCTCCTCGGCTGCGACGACTTCGCCGCGTAAAAGCTCTGCATGCTCTCGTCCGCCCTGTAGGCCAGGCGCCCCGCGGAGTAGCCCTCCGCCGTGTGCTTGAACTTTATCCGCAGCAGCAGCTTGCCGTCCTGCGGGCACTCCGCCAGGCACATGTACCTGTGGTCGCCCTGGTTTATCCACTTGCTGAACTCCAGCGCCGCGCCGCAGATGGGACAGGCCGGCGCCGCCAGCCGCGCGTCCGCAAAGGCGTCGCCCTTCGACTCGTAGCCCGTGAACGCCGCCTGGTCTATCGGCTCCGGCGTGTCGGGCCGCGGCTTCTTCTCCTTGGCCGTGCGCCGCGTGAGCAGCTCCAGCGCGTGCTCGTACTGCTCCATGCCCGCCGCCATGTCCAGCTTCGAGCACACCAGGCCCGTATTGTATGCGTCGCCCAGCGCGTCGTGGGCCACGCGCGTCTGCTCTATGCCGAAATGCTCCATCGCCGTCGCCAGCGATTTCTGGTTCCTGTCCCCGTCCGTCTGGAGATTGTAGATGAGCTGCAGGTTCACCCAGCCGGCTATCCAATCCCAGTCCAGGTCGTGGATGATGATATTCTGCTCCATGATGCCCTGGTCGTCATAGCCCCAGGTCAGGAAGGTCACGCCCTCGCCGCACCACTGCCGGAACTGCGCCAGCGCCTCCGGAAAGCTCACGCCGTGGCTCAGCCGCTCCTTGTCGAAGCCCGTGAGCTTCTTCACCTTGTAGTGCATCCGCTTGAAGTAAACGGGCTTTACGTCTATCTGAAATTCCTCGCCCGGCGTCATGTCCTCGTTCAGGCGCACGGCGCCTATCTGGATTATCTCCCCTCTCAGGTGGATGGGCAGCTTGTTGAATACGGAGGAATTGGAGTTCATCGCCTGGTTCCACTCCAAGTCCACCACCACATAATTCATACGAATACCTTCCCCTTTTCCAAGTCAGACTATTATAGCACAGACCGATTTATATATCAATCGGGCATTTTAAGCCTTTTACGCATAAAGAAAGATAAAGATGCGGACAAAATCGCCGCTGCGGCCAGCCACTGGGACGTGGACAGCCCGCCGAGGAAGCCGCGCCCGGCGTCGCCGCGGAAAAACTCCAGGACGAATCTGGCAGGGGCGTAGAGCAGGAGATAAAACTCGGCGGCAAAGCCGGCGCGTGCGGGCTTTGCGGTAAACCACAAGAGCGCCAGGAAGATGGCGAGCTGGGCTGCGGCCTCGAAGAGCTGCACGGGCAGCAGCGGCACGCCCGCCGGCGCGCCCAGGGAAGCCTCCGGGAATACGACGGCGAGGCAGGAGGAGCTCTCCACGCCGTAGCAGCAGCCGGCGCAGAAGCAGCCGACGCGGCCGAGGCAGCCGATGATCGCAAGGCAGGGCACGAGCAGGGGCAGGTAGTCGGCGAGCTTCACCCGATAGGCCCGCGCGCTAAGGTACGCCGCCGGTACGGCCCCGAGCACCCCGCCGAAGAACACCAGCCCGCCCGAGAGGCAGCCCATCAGCGCATCCGCGCCCTCGCCCGCGCGCAGCAGCGCCGCGAGTTCCGGCAGGACCGTGAGGATATACAGCAGCTTGGCCCCGAGCAGCCCGCCCAGGGCAGCGAATACATAGATATATGCGGCGTCGTCCGCTGACAGCCGCAGCCGCGGCGCGCGCAGGAGTATATATAGCATGCCCAGCAGGAAGCCGAGCAGGCCCAGGGCGCCGTAGACCGGAATATTCAAGCCGAAGATCTCAAACCAGGGCAGCATGGCAGCTCCTTAAAAAACCAGTGTAACGGGGCTTGCCCGTTACACTGGCAGATCGGCAGGTGATATGGAGGCTCAGAACCTGAGCAGGTTGGCCACGCCTATGGTGCCGATGCAGGCGACACAGGCGATGAAGATGAGGGCCCCGCCGGCGAGGCCGATGAGCGAGAGCACAAAGCCCGCGGTGCGCATGGGGCCGTTGAAGCCCAGCTGCTTGGACTTGGAGGCGTACACGAGGCCGACTATGCTCAGCACCACGGAAATGAGGCTGGAATAGCCGAAGAACCAGAGCAGCACGGCAATGATGCCCATGATAAGGCTGACGACGGCCTCATTCTGCCCAGGCACCTGCCCGCCCCTGTTGTTGTCATTCACACCGACGACCTCCCTTACATTTTCGCGGAAGTATAATACGAGTACAATGTAACATCAGCCGCAGCATATGTCAAGTTTTGACGGCGGGCCGCGGCAGGCCGGGTGCAAAAAAGGCCCCGGGCGCTGTGCCCGGGGCCAATGCTTGCGGTATGTTTACAGCTGTGCGTATCTCATGAAGATGGTCGCCGCCTGGGCGCGGGTTATGCCGGTATCGGGGCTGAGGCTGCCGTCCACGCCGGCGATCACGCCGTTGGCGACGGCCCAGCGCATGGCCTCCGAGGCCCAGCTGCTGACCTTGGCTGCGTCAGGGAAGCCCGTGAGGCTGCCGGAGGCCGCAGGAGAACCGGCATAGCGCCAGAGCATGGTGACGAACATCTCGCGGGTCACGATGCCGTCAGGGTCGCTGCCGTCGGAAACGCCGGAGCTCATTGCCCAGTTCTGGGCTTTGGCATACCAGGGGCTGCCGCCGTCCACATTCCCGCCGTCTATGCGCGCCAGCACTGTCCAGAACATGGCGCGGGTCATGGTGGTGTCAGGCCCAAACGCCGTATCGCTCACGCCCGTCATCATGCCCTCGGCATAGACATACGACACCGCGTCATAATACCACGCAGTCGTAGGCACGTCGAGGAAGGGGATGGTCACGCTGCCGTCTGTGAATTCCGCGTACACGGTGACGTCTGCGTCAGGCATGACAAAGCTGTAGCTGCCATCCTTTTCTTTGGAAACTGCTACGCTTTCGCCGTTTTCAGCCTTGACCCTCAGGGAACCGAGGCTGTAGCCTGCCTCAGGCATTACCGTGAGAACTATCTTGCCGCCCTTGGAGCTGTTGGACAGGCTGCTGGTCACGCTTCCGTGGACGCTGCCGGCTATAACTATGTCGTGGGTATCCAGTATCACTATGCTGCTGGTCGAGAACTTGACCGCGGCGCTCGGTTCGGAGGCCAGGTAGCTGCCCACAGCGGCGTAGCGCTGCTCAAAAGTGTAACTAGTGCCGGATTTCAGATTCTCAAAGACAGGGCTCGACTGCCATTCGCCGCCGTCTATCCTGTACTGGGGCTGCGCGCCGTTGGCATTTACAAGCAGGGCCTTGAGGGTGATGCTGTTGAGCTCGCTCTTGCCCAACTCAGGGGCCTTGGGCGCCGCCTGCGGCGCCTTTTCGACGGTGAAGGCAACGTCCGCCTCAACGGTGAAGGTCTCGTCGCCGGAATAGCTCTCGCCGCCTTTATAGGTCACGGTGACGGTGGCGGCGTAGTCGCCCGCCTCGAGTCCGGTCCTGGGCCTGACAATGTAGCTGCTGAGGCTGCCGCCCGCTTCGACATACTGGCCGGAGCCGACGATCTCGAAAGCATCCGTATTGTCAACAACGGCAGACACAATCTCCGCCTTGCTGTTTCCGGAGCTCGTGAGCACAAGGGCGGAGCCTTCGGGCTGCGCGTAGTTGTATATCTCGGTCTCGATTTCGGCTATCTCAAGGCCCAGCGTATAGGTCGCGGGCACGCCTTTGCCGACCGTGACGGTGGCCGCTTCACCGGCAAAGCTGTTTTCGGTGCTCTTGTTCCTGACGTTATACGTGCCGTCGGCCAGGCCGGTCACGCTCTCGCCCTCGCAGGCTGTCCAGCTGCCGGATGCCGGGCGGTACTCCATGGCCGTGCTGACGCCGGTTATTTTGCCGTCGGCCTTGCCGTCTATGGTCTCGTCAACTGCCGTGACCTCGGGCGCGGCGGGACGGGCGGGGATGTTCACCTGGGCCGCTTCGCTGGCGAGCGCGCTGTCGGTGGCCTTTGTGCGGACGTAAACGCTGCTTCCGGGCTGTATGGCCCCGCCGCTCACGATGGCAGAACCGGAGAAGTCTGCGGCGGTGTTGACCTCGTAGGCGCTGTCAAAGCTGATAGTCTCATTCACATAGTCTATCGTCACCACATCCGTCGAGGGTGCCGCAGAACGGGTGGGGACTGCGACCTCGGCAGACGAGCTCTCAAATTCTGTGGCCGTTGCCGAGTATCTGAAGTATATCTTGCTGTTGGAACCCGCTGCGGATATAGGCGTCGGCCCGCTGCACTTCGTCCATGAACTGCCGTTGAGCGAGTATTCCATTGTGGAGTCGGACGCAAAAGTCTCGTTCGCGTAATTTACAAAATTTATTGCTAAAAACGATGAGCGTCCAGGGAGTGTAACCTTCGTCGCGTCGCTGGCTGGAGTGTCTCCGTTCTGTTTCACTCGCACATATATGGGGTCGCTGATGCTGCCCACGAGCGAGGATATGGAGCCGCCGCTGCTGATGATGGAGCTAAAGCTGGTAGAAGCGCTGACCTCGTATTTGCTGCTGTCATAGCTTATGGTCTCGGCGGCGTAGTTTATGGTCACCACCGAAGCCGCAGGCGCGTCAGGCTTGGTGGGAGTAGTGGGCGTGCCGGAGACAGAGTAGACATATATGCCAGTAAACGGATAATTCTTATATCCGCCACTCGGGGACGTCATTGTATAGTAGTCTACATACTCCTTTATACGAGCAGTTTCCCATGTGCTGGCAGATTGCGACACCCACACAGTATTATTACTTTTAGAGGTTCCTTGTAATACATAGTCTTGATGTTTCCTTTTAGTACCGCTGTCAATGTTGTCACCATCAACAATAACAAAGTATCCTTGATTAATGTAGCTCATAATCAGAGCTTTTTGTTCGCTTTCAGTCAATCCTTTCAACGATTCATTTATTTTAATTCGAGTTATTGTCACGCCTCTTTCTTTTGCAAACGCAATCATTCCGCTGCCTGATGTACCGCGTTCATTAACGTCATGTATGCTGTTAACGTATCCGTTGTTTGCCATCCACACAAAATAATCGTCAGGATTAAATTCAGTGGGATCAATCACCCCAGCTTCCGCCAATAGCTTGCACTGGGAAACCATACGACAACCACCTGATTTTAGAGTGGGATATGAAGCCCAAAATTGGCTCCATTCGCTCCAATTGTTGCCGTATGCTCCATTTGCCGCAGCGCCTACGCTCAGGCAGGACACTACCAGCGCTACAGCTAATAACAGTACTAATAACCTCTTTTTCATACAAAGACCCCCAAAATATGATCTGCGCCCCCGGCACAGTTTGGTATCATAAGCAATATACCCCATTTGTGAAGTAATGTCAATACATTGGGAAGTATATTACTACACATTTGTGAACTATAATACGCTTATGGTGGTGATGTCTATTAATACCCAAGAGCGTATTCGGCAGATGATGGACGAGCGGGGCTGGTCGGAGTATCGGCTGGCCAAGGAGTGCGGCGTCTCGCAGTCCACCATCTCTAATATCTTTAACAGGAACTATCAGCCCAGCCTCGCCTCGCTCGAGATCATCTGTAAAAGCTTCGGTATAACCCTCTCGCAGTTCTTCGCAGAGGGCTGTATGGTCGAGCTCGACGAGGAACAATACGAGTTCTTCAAGCGCTGGAAGTTTCTTTCACCCGAGCAGAAACAGCTCGTCTCCGAGCTCATCCGGCAGTTCAAATAACAACGCCCCGGCCGCTGCCTTTCGGTTTGCGGACGGGGCATTATCCCATATTATTCTATTTATACTTCACCCTCGGGCGGTAGAACTGGAAGATGACGGCGTCGTTTTTTTCCTCCGTCTTCCACTCCCGGGACGTCCAGGCTACTTTCATTGCGCCCATGAGCTCGCAGAGCTTTACGGTCAGGGGCTTGCGGCCTATCTCGTACGCCACGAAGTGCGGCCTTGACAGGAAGTTCATGAACAGCCGGCTCAATATGAAGGCCTGCACCGGGCCAGCAGACCTGCGCAGCTCGCACAGCCGCGTCGACAGCTGGCCGCGCAGCGCCTCGGGCGCGTGCAGCCTGTACCACAGCATCATCCTCGGGTCGAAGCTCTCCACGCACCAGCGGCCCTTATAGCCCTTCAGCAGCTCATAGCTCTTCCGGCACAGCTCGCGCCGCCGGCCGGTCTGCTTCAGCTCCACTATCATCGGACAGCGCCCGTCTATCGCCGCCAGCACCTCCTTGAATGTCGGTATTCCGTACCCCGTGCCGCACAAGCGATACGCCCTCAATTCCTCCAGCGTCAGATCCTCCACGCGCGCATCCGCGCCGCACAGGCGCTTCAGATCGTCGTCGTGGAACACCACCACCTCGCCGTCCCGCGTCAGGTGCAGATCCAGTTCCACGCCGTAGCCTATCCGCGCCGCCGCCTCAAAGGCCGGCAGCGAATTCTCGGGTATGCTCTTATCTATCCTGTGCAGGCCGCGGTGGGCATAGTTCCGCCCCATGAACGGCGCGCGCTGCCCCTTGTCCAGCTTGCCGGGCGCTATCAGCCACGCACAGGCACCGGCCAGGGCCGCCGCCCCTGCCGTCGTATACAGCAATACTTTCAGTGCTCGAGTGTCGTTTTTCATACCGGCACCTCCCTTTATATCCATTTTACAACGCCCGCGCCCCAGCGTCAAATAAATGTTGAATTGCTCCCGCTTATAGTTTACACTTAAGTCATAATTGCCCGTGCGGGAGGGATACAATGAAGCTCAACTACAAACGCACCGTCTTCGTCGGCTTCGCCTTCTTCCTCATCTGCGCCTTCTGGCAGGCCTACGACACTATCATCCCCAAGATACTCACCGATAAATTCGGCATGTCCCAGACGCTCTCCGGCGTCATCATGGCCGCCGACAACGTGCTGGCGCTCTTCCTGCTGCCGCTCTTCGGCACCGTCTCCGACAAGTGCAAAAGCCGGCGCGGGCGCAGGACGCCCTTCATCATCTTCGGCACCGTGGCCGCCGCCGTGCTCTTCGTCGCGCTCTCCTTCGCCGACGACCTGCAGATCAAGTACCTCGCCCCTGTCGCCGTGGACAACCCCACCGCACAGGAGACGCTCTACGACGCCGGCCTCACCGCCACGACGCCCGACGGCGAGACCTTCGTCGTCCAGGAGGCCTTCACCCGCGAGGAATTCACCTCCATCTCCATGACGGATGAAGACGGCAATGCCGACCCGGACTACACGGACTACGTCGTGCCAGCGCGCCAGGCCTACGCCGCCCGGATGAGCGCAGAGCACCGCGCCCCGCTCATACTCTTTATCTCCATCCTGCTGCTGGTGCTGCTGAGTATGGCCACCTTCCGAAGTCCCGCCGTCGCGCTCATGCCCGACGTCACCATAAAGCCCCTGCGCAGCAAGGCCAACGCCGTCATAAACCTCATGGGCGCCGCGGGCGGCATCATCGTGCTCATTTTGGGCATGGCCTTCGGCACAGGCAAGGCCGAAAACGCGCTCATGAGCTACACGGCCTTCTTCGCCGTCATATCCGGGCTCATGCTCGGCTCCCTGCTCATCTTCCTCTGGAAGGTCAAGGAGCCCCAGCTCGTGCGCGAGATGCACGAGGAGAGCGCAAAATACGGCATCGACGCCGAGGATGACGGGGACGAGGGCTCAGGCGAGCGCAAGCTCTCTTCCGGCGAGCGTAAGTCGCTGCTGCTCATCCTCGCCTCCGTCGTGCTCTGGTTCTTCGGCTACAACGCCGTCACCAGCAAGTACGCCGTCTACGCCTCCAGCGTCCTGAACCTCGACTACAACATGACCCTGACCATCGCCACGGGCGCCGCCATCGTCTCCTACATACCCGTCGGCGCCGTAGCCTCGAAGATAGGACGCAGGAAGACCATCCTCGCCGGCATCGTCATCCTGGGCATGGCCTTCCTGCTCGGCTCCTTCATCCGCGCCGGCAGCTCGCCGCTCGTCATGAACCTGCTCTTCACCATGGCCGGCGTCGGCTGGGCCACCATAAACGTCAACAGCTACCCCATGGTCGTCGAGCTCGCCCGCGGCGGCGACGTGGGCAAGTACACGGGCTTCTACTACACCGCCAGCATGGCCGCGCAGACCATCACGCCCATCTTCTCCGGCTTCCTCATGGACAAGCTCGCGTTCACCGTGCTCTTCCCCTACGGCAGCATCTGCGTGCTGCTCGCCTTTGTGACGATGTTCTTCGTAAAGCACGGCGACAACCGGCCCGCGCCCGTCTCGAAGCTCGAGGCCCTCGGCGGCGGCGACGACTGAGCCCATCGACAGATATTCAAGGGAGGTACATTTTACATGGAACGACTGACCAGGCAGACGCCCGAGGGCTACAGCGCCGAGGGCCGCAGCGCCCAGGAGCTGCTCGAGGCCCTCGGCAAGTACGAGGACCTCTACGAGAGCGTGGCCGCCGAGCTCGAGCTCGTGCGCCTCAACCTGCAGGAGCTCTCAAAGGCAGGCAAGGCCCGCAGCGCCACCTTCACCATGCTCACGGGCTCCAAATACCTGCTCGAGGAGATGCAGAAGCGCCTCGACGAGCCCGCCGCCGACGTGGCCGGCCGGCTCAAAGCCCTCAGGCGCCAGCTCGAGCCCGAGGACGACGGCTTCAGGGACGTCGAGGACTGACCAAGCAAAAAAGGCCCCTGTCCGCTCTGTACGGCGGACAGGGGCCTTGCTTATCCCTGTTTCCTGTTTCAGCCGGCGACTATGTCGCGGGTGTCGCGGGCTATGACCAGCTCCTCGTTCGTCGGGATGACGAAGAGCTTCACCTTGGAGTCCGGCGTGGAGATGCACACGTCCTCGCCGCGCTTCTTGTTCTGCTCGGGGTCGACCTCGCAGCCCAGGTAGCCCAGGTACTTGCAGATGCCCGCACGGGTCGTGGCGCTGTTCTCGCCCACGCCGGCCGTGAAGATGATGGCGTCCACGCCGTTCATCGCGGCGACGTAGCTGCCAGCGACCTTGGCGACCCAGTAGTCGAACATGTCCAGCGCCAGCCTCGCGCGCTCGTTGCCCTCATTCGCCGCGGTCTCGAGATCGCGGAAGTCGCTCGAAACGCCCGAAACGCCCAGCACGCCGGACTTCTTGTTGAGCACGTTCAGCATGGCGTCGATGTCCAGGCCGTACTTGTTCATGATGAACTGCATGACGCCCGGGTCGAGGTCGCCGCAGCGCGTGCCCATCGGCAGGCCCACCAGCGGGGTGAAGCCCATCGAGGTGTCCACGCTCTTGCCGCCGTCGATGGCGCAGATGGACGAGCCGTTGCCCATGTGGCAGCTGATGAGCTTGAGCTCCTCCACCGGCTTGCCCATGAGCTCGGCGCAGCGGCCGGAGACGTACCTGTGGCTCGTGCCGTGGAAGCCGTAGCGGCGGATGCCGTCGTTCTTGTAGTAGTCGTAGGGCACGGCGTAGGTGAAGGCCTTAGCCGGCATGCTCTGGTGGAAGGCGGTGTCGAACACGGCGACCTGCGGCACGTCCTTGCCCATGACGGCGACGCAGGCGTTGATGCCCGTGATGTTCGCCGGGTTGTGCAGCGGCGCGAAGGGCGTGCAGTCCTCGAGCGCCTTCATGACCTCGTCCGTGATGCGCACGGAGGAGGCGAACTTCTCGCCGCCGTGGACGACGCGGTGGCCGACGGCGTCTATCTCGCTCATGCTGGCCACCACGCCGTACTCGGCGCTCGTCAGCTTGTCGATGACGGCCGCTATGGCCTCGGAATGCGTCGGCAGCGCGATGTCCTCGTTGAACACGGGCTTGCCGCCCGCCAGCGGAGTGTGCTTCAGATGACCGTCGATGCCTATGCGCTCGCACAGGCCCTTCGCGAGCACGGACTCGGTCTCCATATCGATGAGCTGATACTTGAGGGAGGAGCTTCCGGCGTTGATGACCAATACTTTCATTTCAGCAGTATCCTTTCTTCTATTGTAAATGTCTCTCGCCCATAGTAAAATGTGAGCACGTTTCCAACTACTTATTTTATCCACATTTCACCCAAAACGCAAGAGGCAAATAAGCGCACGGGAGGTATGGCTATGCGCACAGCAGGCGTCGTTGCAGAATTCAACCCCTTCCACAACGGGCACAGGCTGCTCATAAAGCGCGCGCGTGAAACGCTGGGCGGGGACGCGGCCGTGGTCTGCGTCATGTCCGGCGACTTCGTCCAGCGCGGCGAGGCGGCGGTCTGGTCCAAATTTGCCCGCGCCGAGGCCGCCGTGCGCTGCGGCGTGGACCTGGTCTTTGAGCTGCCCCTGCCCTGGGCGCTCTCCTCGGCCGAGGGCTTCGCGCGCGGCGGGGTCGGCCTGCTGGCCTCGCTCGGCGTCGTGGACTGCCTGGTATTCGGCAGCGAGTGCGGCCAGACCGGGCCGCTCGAGCGCGCCGCAGAGGCCCTGCTCGACCCCGGCTTTCCCGCCGCGCTCCGCGCCCAGCTGGAGGGCGGGGCGCCCTTCGCCGCCGCCAGGCAGAGGGCCCTGGCCGCCCTCACGGACGAGCAGACCGCCTCGGTGCTCTACACGCCAAACAACATCCTCGCCGTCGAATACATCCGCGCCGTCTATGAGCTCGGGCTCGACCTCGGCCTCGCCGCCGTCCGGCGCGAGGGCGCGGCCCACGACGGGCCCGGCTCGGGCAGCTTCCGCTCCGCCTCCGAGCTGCGCTCGCGCCTGGCCGCGGGCAAGGACTGCTCCGCCTTCATGCCGGACGCCGCCGCGGCCGTCTTCGGGCGCGAGGCAGAGCGCGGGCGCGGGCCCGTGCTCATGCAGGCGCTCGAGCCCATGCTGCTGTCCCGCCTGCGCATGCTGCCCGACGCGGAATTCGGCCGCCTGCCCGACGCCTCCGAGGGTCTCGGCAACCGCCTGTGCGCCGCAGTCCGCGAGGAGCCCAGCCTCGACGGCGTGCTCTCCGCCGCCAAGTCCAAGCGCTACGCCCTCTCGCGCATCCGCCGCATGACCATGTGCGCCTGCCTCGGCCTGAGAGAGGGCATGGCGGACGAGGCCCCGCCCTACGCCCGCCTGCTCGCCGCCAACGAGCGCGGCAGGGCGCTCCTGCGCCTCATAGCAGACCGCGGCCGCATCCCCGTCATCACCAAGCCCGCCGCCGCAAGGCAGCTGCCCAAAGAGGCCCTGGCCGTGTTCGAGCTCGGCGCCGGAGCGCGTGACCTCTACGTCCTCGGCTGCAGGGCCGCAGCAGAGCGCCGCGGCGGCTCGGATTGGCGCAGCGGGCCCGCGCTCGTGTGATTGTATATTGTGCATAAAATTCCGCCCGAGGCGCACAGCTTATTTGTACGCATATTTTTTCGCTGTGATTAATTAAAGAAATAGCAGGCAAAATGTTCGATTTTCTGTTGCAATCGGAGGCGAGATGGTTTATAATCTTGCCCAGGCTGCGAAGTACATTTGTCCGCTCTGCGCGGACGTCGCAGCCGAACATGATTTAGGAGGATGAAACAAAATGAAGAAGATACTTGCACTTCTGCTTGCTCTGTGCATGGTATTCGCTCTCGCCGCCTGCGGCGAGCCGGCGGCCGACCCGACCGACGCTCCCGACGACGGCGGCAGCGTTGCGACCGACGCTCCCGACAGCGGCGACAAGGTCGTCAAGATCGGCGTGTTCGAGCCCCAGTCGGGCGACAACGGCGCCGGCGGCAAGCAGGAGATACTCGGCATGCAGTATGCCAACTCCCTGACCCCGACCGTCGAGGTCGGCGGCGAGACCTACACGGTCGAGCTGGTGTATGCCGATAACCAGTCCAGCAACGACAAGGCCGTTTCCGCCGCCCAGACCCTCATCACCGAGGGCTGCAGCGTGGTGCTCGGCTCCTACGGCTCCGGCGTGTCCATAGCCGCCGCCACCACCTTCGGCGATGCCGGCATCCCGGCCATCGGCGTCACCTGCACCAACCCGCAGGTCACCCAGGTCAGCGATACTTACTACCGCATCTGCTTCATCGACCCCTTCCAGGGCACCGTCCTGGCCAACTACGCCAAGAGCCTCGGCGCCACCAAGGCCTACTGCCTCGCCAAGCAGGGCGACGACTACTCCGTCGGCCTCGTGAACTACTTCGTCGAAGCCTTCGGCGCTGAGAACTGCGTCCAGGAAGTCTTCCAGGAGGGCACCTCCGACTACAGCAGCTACGTCACCAACGCCAAGGCCGGCGGCTGCGACATCTTCGTCGCGCCCGTCTCCACTGAGGCCGCCGCGCTCATCATCGACCAGGCCGCCACTCAGGATCTGGGCATGCCCATCCTCGCCGGCGACACCTGGGACTCCAACGTCATCGTCGGCGCCGCCCAGGGCAAGGACAATGTCGAGATCTACGTCACCACCTTCTATCAGGAGGGCGGCAACGCCGAGTTCGACGCGGCCTTCAAGGAGTGGATCAACTCCGACAGCGTGAACCTCGAGAACAACGGCGGCAACGACATGGTCGCGGCTGTCTCCGTCATGGGCTATGACGCCTACTACGTCGCGCTCGAGGCCATCAAGGCCGCCGGCAGCATCGATCCCGCCGCCGTGCTCGCGGCCCTGCCTTCCGTCAACTACGCCGGCATCACCGGCACCATCGCCTTCGCCGACGGCGCGAAGGACGCCACCCGCGACGTGGCCTACATCAAGTTCTGCAACACCGAGACCGCCGTTTGGGACCTCATCGGTGAGCAGGGCATCGAGTAATTCCAGCACAAACCGATTCTAAAGGGCAAGGGCGGGGGCGAAAGCCTCCGCCTTAGCCCCGATATATTGCCTGCGCTGCGTCGAAAACGCGGCAATCGCGGCGACCGTGCTTTCGAGGCGGCGCGAGCATTGGGGAGGACGCTCAATGGATTTTTTTGATAAACTGCTGCCGTACCTGCTCTCCGGCATCTCAGTCGGCGGGCAGTACGCACTCATTGCCGTGGGCTACACCATGGTCTACGGCATACTCCGGCTCATAAACTTCGCCCACGGCGACGTGTTCATGGTTGCGGGCCTCATGATGGTATATGCGGTGACCTGGATGCCGCTGTGGCTGGCGATACCCTTTGTGATCGTATTCACCGTGCTGCTGGGCTTCATCATCGAGCGCGTGGCCTATAAGCCCCTGCGCTCCGCGCCGAGGATGTCGGTCATGATAAGCGCCATAGGCGTGAGCTATCTCCTGCAGAACCTCGCGCTCTACATCACCGGCGGCCTGAACAAGAACTACCCGACCATTCCCTGGATCTCCGACACCGTGAGCATCTTCGGCGCGACGACCAAGGTCGTCACCCTGGTCACGCCGGTGCTGACGCTCGTGCTGGTGGTGCTGCTGCTCCAGCTCATAAACCACACCAAGATAGGCATGGCCATGCGCGCCGTGGCTAAGGACTTCGAGACGAGCACCCTCATGGGCATCAAGATAAACAACGTAATCTCGATGACCTTCATAATCGGCTCCTTCCTCGCGGCCATCGGCTCCATGCTCTTCTTCACGAACTACCCCGGCGTCACACCCACCGTCGGCGCGATGCCCGGCCTGAAGGCCTTCGTCGCGGCGGTCTTCGGCGGCATCGGCTCCATCCCGGGCGCGGTCATAGGCGCGTTTATAATCGGCATCTGCGAGAACATCATAAAGGGCCTCGATACCCTGCTCGTCGCCTACGGGGTCATCCCCACCGGCCTGGGCCTTTCCACCTTCGCGGACGCCTTCACCTTCGTGCTGCTCATCATAATTCTCGTCTTCAAGCCCACCGGCCTCTT
>CALXEH010000015.1 GCA_944387285.1 uncultured Oscillospiraceae bacterium
TGCGGCGCGCACGGGGACGTGGTCGACCTCACGGCGGGCCTGCTCGGCTGCTCGAAGGCCGAGGCGGCGCGGCGGCTTGCGGCGGACTTCGGCTCAGGCGCGGCGCTCCCGCGAGGGCTCGCGGCCTGCAAACGGGAGCTGGAACGCTGCCGCCGGGCGCTCGCGCCGAGGACGATGGGCGAGGAGCTCAGGGAAGAGTACGCCGAGGCCTGCCGGCTCGGCGAGTGGACGGACTACCTGCTCGATGTTGGCGCCGGCGGCGCCGAGACGCGGCGCGTCGAGCGGGAGACCGCACGTTTGATGGAGGCCCGCGATGGTTGAGTTTCCGGAATGGTACGACGGCAAGACCGTCAATGAGGTCAAATTCTGCGAGGAATTCCTCAAGACCCACCCGATGAAGAGCGTGAACGGCACCTTCTTCACCGTCGAGGGCCGGGTCACGGACGAGGACGCGCTGCGGCGCGAGATCTACGGGGAGCTCAAGCCCTTCTTCCAGACCGGGCTCACGAAGCGCGTGGCGAACCTGCTCGAAGCCCTGCGGCTCGAGGCCTACGCGCCCGACCTGCCCATCCAGCGCGACCGCATCCACGTCGCAAACGGCACGCTCTTCCTCGACGGGCGCTTCAGCGCGGAGCGCGAGTTCTGCCGCAACCGGCTGCCGGTGGCCTACAACGAGGGCGCGGCCGCGCCGGAGACCTGGCTGCGCTTTCTCTCGGAGCTGCTCTATCCCGAGGACATCCCGACGCTGCAGGAGTTCATGGGCTACTGTCTGCTGCCGACGACGAAGGGGCAGAAGCTGCTGATGCTCATCGGGCGCGGCGGCGAGGGCAAGAGCCGCATCGGGGTCGTGCTCCGCGCGCTGCTCGGCGCGAACATGGCGACGGGCAGCATCTCAAAGATCGAAACCAGCCGCTTCGCCCGCGCAGACCTGGAGCACGAGCTGGTCATGCTCGACGACGACATGAAGCTCGAGGCCCTGCCGCAGACGAACTACATTAAGGCCATCGTCACCGCCGAGCTGCCCATGGACCTCGAGCGCAAGGGCCAGCAGAGCTACCAGGGCGACCTGTACGTCCGCTTCCTGGGCTTCGGCAACGGCTCGCTCAAGGCGCTGACCGGAGCGAGGGCTTTTTCCGGCGTCAGATTATCCTGACGACGAGGCCGAAGCCTGCGGGCCGCAGGGACGACCCCTTCATAGCCGAGCGGATGTGCACCGAGGCGGAGGGCGTCTTTCTCTGGTGCCTCGAGGGGCTGCGGCGGCTCATCGAAAACGACTACCGCTTCACGCTCAGCGAACGCGCACGTGAGAACATGGCCGAGGCGGTGAGCGACGGCAACAACGTGGTGGATTTCATGCGCAGCGAGGGCTACATACGCTTTCGGGCCGACTCCGAGGCGAGCAGCCGCGACCTCTACGCCGTGTACCGGCTCTGGTGCGAGGACAACGCGCTCAAGGCGCTCTCCGCGCGGAGCTTCAGCCTGTACGTCTGCGAGAACCTTGAGCTCTACGGCCTTGAGCAGAGCAACAACATCTACCTGCCCGGCGGTCGCCGCGTGCGCGGCTTCGTGGGCGTGGAGCTGCTGCAGCGTGCGGCGTGAGTTAGCGGCGTAAAGCTCGCGTACGAGCGTACGCTCGTACATGAAGAATCGAATTGAAGAAGCCAGATCAGCCGGAAGCGGGCCGGGAAGAAGAATAAATCCCGCACAGACCGCGGAAACTATTGTCAAAGGAGCTGATTTGCGCTTGCAGATAGATGTATTGGATGATAAAAAGATCGTCGCCGTGTGGCTGACGAGAGCTGAGGACGCCAACGAGACCGTCAGGGCGCGGATAGACGGGCTGTGCCGGGAGTACAAGCCGAGGAAATACCAGGTCGCCGTTTACAAGTCAGGCAGAGAAGACCTGCACACGAGCGTCCTGGACCTGCTGGCCTACAACAAGCGCCGCGCCGCCGAGCTGCAGGTGCAGCGCGAGAAGGCCGCCAAAGCGGAGCACGCCGCACAGGAGAGGTAAGATGAGATAAGAAGAAGCCCGCCGGTTCACCACTCACCGGCGGGCGCTTTGGATGTGTTACGCTCGCTGCAAATGCTGCCTCTACGGAATCAAGTTTGTGCACTGGAGTGCAAAAACTTCTTAAAATCTGCGAGTTTGTGCACTTGAGTGCACAAACCTGATGACAATGCCCCTTGCGGAATGCCGCGGGGCGTGTTACAATGTAATCAACAATGAACGTAATACTACATATCATTATTGTACTATACGCAAAGGAGGAGACCGCAATGCCGGACAACGCGGGGCTGCGTATCGCCGGATACTGCCGCATCTCGGTGGACGACGAGCTGGACAGGGACAATGTGTCCATTGAGAACCAGAAGGCCATCATCAGGGACTTTGTCGGGCACAAATTCCCCGGCGCGGAGCTCGTGTTTTTCGAGGACCGGGACAGGTCGGGCTACACCTTTGAGCAGCGCGAGGGCTATCAGGCCATGCGGCGGGAG
The DNA here is from genome assembly GCA_944387285.1 of uncultured Oscillospiraceae bacterium. Taxonomy (GTDB): domain Bacteria; phylum Bacillota; class Clostridia; order Oscillospirales; family Oscillospiraceae; genus Scatomorpha. Next base: position 2,500 of record CALXEH010000015.1, read on the forward strand.
CTCATGGCGCACAGGCTGGACATCCTCGTCGTCAAGGACTTTTCACGCTTCTCGCGCCGCAACAGCCGCGGGCTGGTGGAGCTGGAAGACCTGCGCGACGCGGGCGTGCGGATAATCTCGATAGGCGACAACATAGACTTCCCCAATGACGACGACTGGCTCAAAATACAGTTCCAGTTCCTCTTGAACGAGATGCCGGTCACGGACACGAGCCGCAAGGTGAAGTCCGTCATACGCCGCCGGCAGGAGGATGGCAAGTGGATCTGCGCCGCGCCCTACGGCTACATCGTCAACAAGCAGCAGCAGTTCGAGGTCGTACCCGTCGAGGCCGACGTGATACGCCGCATTTACCGGCTCTACATCGACGGCTGGGGCTACAAGCGCATAGCGAACGCCCTCACCGACGAGGGCGTCCCCACGCCGCGGATGTCAGAGCGCGAGCGCAAGGTGGCCGAGGGCGAGGACTACCGCCGCAGCGTCAAAAACGCGTGGAGCATTGTCACCGTGCAGGGCATACTGGACAACGACTTCTACATCGGCACTCTGCGCCAGGGCAAGTACCAGCGCGCCAAGATAAACGGGCGCGACGTGAAGCGCGACGAGGTCGAGCAGATAGTGATTGAAAATCACCACCAGCCCATCATCGACTACCGCACCTTTGCCACCGTGCGCGCGCTACGCGAAAAGCGCGCGAAGTACAACTACCGCGGCGTAAAGATAAACGACAACGTCTACTCGGGCTTCCTGGAGTGCGGCGACTGCGGCGCGCCGATGTTCGCGCTGGGCCGGCGCGATTTGAAGCCCGCCTACACCTGCGGCACCTATCACCGGCGCGGCACGGCGGGCTGCACCACGCACCACATCCGCGTGGACAAGCTCGATGAGCTGGTCAAGCTCTACGTCAAAAAGGTGCGGGATAACTCCGCGGATATGCTCGCCAAGCTCAACGAGGAGCTCGTGCGCGAGCCGGAGGACGTGGCAGAGACGGAGCGCAGCGCGGCGAACATCGAGGACGTGCTGCTCGACGCGCAGGAGGAGCTGAAGGCCACGAAGCGGCAGCGCGTGCGCGACATCATGCGCCACCCCGAGAACGAGGCCGTGCTCGAAGAGACGTATGACGAGCTGGAGGCCGACCTCATGCGCCGCATAGAGGGACTGCAAAACCAGCTCGAGCATGTCACGGACAAGCGCAACACCATAATCCGCGCCAACCGCGCCGCCAAAACCGCGATGGAGGTCTTCGACGACATCCTCACCAAGCCGCACCTTGAGAAACAGGACTTGGAGCTTATCATCGAGCGCATCTACGTCTACGAAGACCACGTCGAGATAAAGCTCAAGGCCGACATCGACACGCTCCTGCGCAAGGGCGAATACCCGCTCGAGGACGAAGACGTCGGCGGCGAGGGCGACGCTTCCGGCAGCGGTGGCGCGGAGCCGGTGAGCGTAGTCCAGAGCGCGACACACCACGCGGATAAGGTTCTCCGCGCCAATGTTGTCAATGAGGGCGACCCCTTGGAGATTTTCACGGATAAGGATGGGGAGGTCATTTTCAAGAAGTATTCCCCGATAGGGGAGCTGTCGGATTTTGCGGCGCAGATCTGTGACTCGCTGCACAAGTCCACGGACTGCATCGCGGCGGTCTGCGACAGGGATGCGGTCATCGCCGTGGCGGGCGGCGGCAGGCGCGAGCTATTTGAAAAGCGCGTCTCCTCCGAGCTTGAGCAGATCATGGAGTCCCGCCGTGTCTACCAGCACGAGTCGGGCGGCGCTACGGTGCCCGTTACCGATTCCGAGAGCGGCTTTTGCGTCTCCGTCGCCGCGCCCGTTATCTCGGAGGGCGACCTCATGGGCTGCGTGCTCTTCGCCTCGGCGAAAAATTCCCCGCCCTGCGGCGACGTGGAGTTCAAGCTGGCCCAGACCGTTGCCGCCTTCCTCGGCAAGCAGATGGAGAGCTGAATAGCAGCAAAAAATCGTTACACAGTGCAAAGTGCGCACCGTGTAACGATTTTATTATGCCAATAATTACTTTCTCTCGCCGCAGGGATAGTGCTCGTTGTCGGCCTTTTCCTTCGTGAGCAGCTGATAGAAGCGCCAGCCGCCGGCGAGGTTCGAGCAGTCGAAGCCGTTGCCGCTGAGGATGCGGCAGGCGATGTAGCTGCGCATGCCGGAGAAGCAGTTCACATAGAGCTTCTTCGACTTGTCCAGCTCGCCCAGGCGCGCCCTGAGCTCATGCAGCGGGATGTTCACGGCGCCCTCGATGCAGCCGCCGGCGAACTCGCGCTCCGTGCGCACGTCCAGGATGACGGCGCTGCCGTCCTTCGGGATATTCGGCACGTCCTCGGGGAAGTGCTGCTTCACTATGCCGTTTCTCACGTTCTCTATCATGTACCCGGCCATGTTCACCGGGTCCTTGGCGGAGGAGTAGGGCGGGGCGTAGGCCAGCTCGAGGTCCACCAGGTCATCCGCCGGCAGGCCGGAGCGTATGGCCGCGGCCATGACGTCTATTCTCTTGTCCACGCCGTCGAAGCCCACGATCTGCGCGCCCAGGATGCGGCCCGTGTCGGGGTCGAAGAGGGTCTTGATGCTCATGTTCCGCCCGCCGGGGTAATAGCCCGCGTGGCTGGCCGAGTAGCCCAGCACCTTGGCGTATTTTATGCCCGCCGCCTTCGCGGCCTTCTCGTTCAGGCCCGTCACGGCCGCCGTCATGTCGAAGACCTTGATGACCGTCGAGCCCTGCGTGCCCCTGTACTCCGAGTCTATGCCGCAGATGTTGTTGGCCGCTATGCGGCCCTGCTTGTTCGCCGGGCCGGCGAGCGCCACAAGTGCAGGCTTGCCGGTCACGGGGTTCACCACCTCCACCGCGTCGCCCACGGCGTAGATGTCCGGGTCGGAGGTGCGCATGCGGCTGTCGACCTTGATGGAGCCCTTTATGCCCAGCTCGAGGCCCGCGGTCTTGGCCAGCTCGGACTCGGGCACGACGCCGACAGCGAGGACGACGAAACCGCACTTTATGGGCTCGCGGTCCTTGACGTGGACGATGATGCCGTCCTCGACTTCCTCATAGCTCTCGATGGCGTGCTTGAATCTCAGGTCGAGGCCCTTTTCGCGCAGGTGGGCGTGCAGCTCGACGGCCATTTCCCAGTCGAGGGGCGGCAGCACCTGCTCGCTGCGCTGGAGCAGCGTGACCTTCACGCCGGCCTCCATGAGGTTTTCGGCCGTCTCGAGGCCGATGAAGCCGCCGCCGACCACGACGGCGCGCTCCGGGCGCTCGGTCTCTACGAGCTCGCGCATTTTGAGCGCGTCCTCGACGGTGCGCAGGGTCAGCACGCGCTCGGAGTAGACGCCCGGCGTGTCGGGGATCATGGCCTTGGCGCCAGGGGAGAGGATGAGCTTGTCGTAGCTCTCGACGTATTCGCGGCCCTCGTCGAAGCTGAAGACGGTGACGGTCTTGTGCTCGCGGTCGATGGCTGTGACCTCGCTCGAGACGCGCACGTCGATGTTGAAGCGGGAAAGGAAGCTCTCGGGCGACTGCAGGGTCAGGTCTTCCCTGTCCTCGATGACGCCGCCGACATAGTAGGGCAGGCCGCAGTTGGCGTAGCTGACGTAGCCCGTGCGCTCGATGACGACGATCTCAGCCTTCTCATCGAGCCTTCTGAGCCTGGCCGCTGCGGTAGCGCCGCCGGCGACGCCGCCTACTATTACGATTTTGCTCATGGTTTTTTTCCTCCTTGTATGTCGATGTTATTTGCCTTCTATTATCCTTACGTCCAAGCGCTCGAAGGCCATGGACTGGCCGTTTTTCTCAAGGTAGCTGCGGCAGCTCTCGTTGAGCGCGAAGTAGACGTCCCAATAGTCGGGGGTCTTGACCCAGACCCTGAGGCTGTATTCGACGCTGCTGGCCTTGTAGGCGCTCACGACCACGGCGGGCGCGGGCTCGGAGAGCACCCTCTCGTCGGCTGCGGCGGCCTCGAGCAGGGCGGCCCTTACGGTTTGGGCGTCGCAGGAGTATTCGAGGCCGAAGGCGAGGTCGATGCGCCGGGTGGCCTCGGTGCTGTAGTTGGTGATCCTGGAAGCGGCAGCGTCGCTGTTGGGGATGTGTATCTCCTTCCTGTCGGCGGTGACGAGCGTGACGTAGAAGAGCCCGGAGGAGATGACGGTGCCAGTGGTGGAGCCGAGCTCCACGAAGTCGCCGGAGGAGAAGGGCCGGGTCATGAGCAGGGTGAAGCCTGCGAAGACGTTGGAGAGCGTGTTCTGCAGCGAGAGTGAGAAAGCGAGGCCGGCCACGGAGAGCACGGCGACGAGCGAGGCTGAGGGTATGCTGAGCTTGTCCGCTATGATGAGCGCCACGAGCACCCAGAGCAGCACCCGCGCGCAGGAGAGGATGAAGCTGCGGATGGCCCGCTCGAGCTTGGAGCGCTCCAGCGCCTTCTTTATGACCTTCATGAGCAGCTTTATGAGAATGAACGAGACGGCGAAGATGAAGAGCGCCGCGAGCAGGTTGCCCAGCGAGAACCCGCCTATATCTGTATTTAGCAGTTTTTCCAGCTTATCCACGACGGAGCGCCTCCTTCCGAAAAAAGCTAATCAATTATACACCCCTTTGCGCCTCCTGTCACGTTATTTTGTACTTGACGAAAGGGCGCAAAACGTATTTAATAGTGGAGTTGAAAGGAGGCTGCACATGAAGGTAGCTGTTACTTATGACGAAGACGAGATGATCTTCCAGCACTTCGGGCATACGGAGCGCTTCAAGCTGTACGAGATAGAAAACGGCGAGGTAGTCTCGTCCGAGATAGTAGACACCGCGGGCGCGGGGCACGAGGCGCTGGCGCTGTTTTTGGCAGAGCGCGGCGTGCAGACGCTCATCTGCGGCGGCATAGGCTCCGGCGCTGTACAGGCGCTGGACATGGCCGGCATCCAGGTCTACGGCGGCATCACGGGCCTGGCCGACTACGCGGTCGAGGCGCTCGTGAGGGGTGTGCTGGCGCACGACCCGAACCCGAACTGCAGGCACCACGAGGAGGAAGGCCACGAGTGCTGCCACGGCGAGGGCCAGGGCTGCTGCCACGAATAAGAGACGCAAAAAGAGCGTCCGCTGCAAGGCGGGCGCTCTTTTAGTCATATCCGGATGTGCCGGGAGGGGTTTTAAAAATAGAGCGAGTCGAGCTTGTCGAGCAGCTCGAAGAGGCGCTGGCGGCAGTGCTCTATGGTGGCGCGGCCGAAGTCGTTGTCCATGCCGCCGCGCTTGAGCGTGCGCCGCATGAGCCGCGCGTAGCCTATGGTCATGGCCTTTTCCTCCACGGAGGCCAAATAGGCCTCGTCCGCGCTGCCGAGGTAGAGCCTGAGCGCCGTGCGCCAGAGCTCGCCCGTCATCGCGCCGGAGAGCTTGAAGAAGTCCGAGCTCATCCGCTCCTCCAGCTCGCCGAAGCCCACAAAGGCCAGCCACATGAAGGCCAGCTCAAAGATCGGGTGCCCGGTGCAGAGCGTGTCCATGTCGATTATCAGCACCTCGTCCTCCTGGACGACGATGTTGTTCGTGTGGTAATCGCCGTGGAGCAGGGTGTACCTGTCGGGTATCTCGCGGATGAGCCGCAGCAGCTTGTCCAGGTACTCGTCGGGCAGCTCGCCGCGCAGATAGTCCTCCCAGCCGAGGGCGATATTTTTCATCTCGGGCAGCTCGCCCGGCTTCACCTCGGTGGAGTGCAGCTTGAGCATGATGTCCACATAGGTGCGCACATACTCCTCCAGCTTCTCTGGATGCTCGCGGATGAGCCGCGAGAAGGAGCTGGAGTTCAAAAGCTCGAACACCGAGCCGTAGCTGTCGCCCACCTTCACCACGTCGTAGGGTATGGCCGTGGGTATGCCGAGCACGAAGGCCTTGCGGGCCAGCTCGCGCTCGCGCTGCACGTCGGGCAGGCTGTCGCTGTTGTGGTAGACCTTCACCACCGTGTCCTTGTCGATGCGGTAGACCGTGCCGTTCGCGCCGCGGCCTATGGCCTCGCAGCCCTCGACCGAGAGCTTGCGCATGGCCTTCTCCACCGGCATCATCTCCGTGAAGCCGGTCATGGAAAAGACCTCGTAGACCTCGGACGAGACGTTCACCAGCTTGAGCTCGGGCTCGAGCTTCCTCAGCCTAAGTATTACCCTCAGGCCGGCGCTGGATATGTAGTCGAGCTTGTCCAGATCGAGGGTCAGGCCCTCGTGCGGTACGTTTTCGCGCTCTTTCATGAGTTCCGCCTCCGTACCGGAAGCGTTTGCCGAGTCAATGTGCCCGGAGAGTGGAAGTACGAGCCTTTTGCCTTCGTTTTGTTCAGCCATTATTCACGCCTCACTCTTTCTCAAAGACCTGCCTGATGAGCCAGTCGTACTCCTGCCAGGCGGGAGTATCCTTCAGCGCCGTCAGCGCGTCGGCTATCGTGCGGTAGTACCAGTGGTGCTGCTCCGGGTCGTGCTGGTTGAAAAGCTGCCAGAGCCCCTCGCCGTATTGGAGCTGCTGCCTGTAGAAGGCCCGCATGTTCGAGAGCTTGTCGCTCAGGAAAACGACGGCCACGTCGCGGTCCTCGGACTCGAGCAGGCGGCGCATGTTCTCCTCCTTGCGCCGGCGCCAGGTCGCCTCCGCCGGCAGGCCCCTGAGCTTATCCTCGGTCTCGGCCGCCACGAGCTCGGCCACCCTCTCGCCGAAACGCGAGCGGATATCCTCTATCGTGACCCCGGCGTCCTCCACCGTGTCGTGCAGCACGGCGGCGGCGAGCACGCGCTCATCCTCCGTCAGCGTCGCGGCTATGGCTGCGGCCTCGGCGGCGTGGAGTATGGCCGGAGTCCGGTTGCCCTTGCGCACAGCCTCGCCGTGAGCCTGCGCCGCAAAGTTCAGCGCCTCCAAAAATACGCCCAAAGCTTGCACCTCAACATCTGAAATCCCAATTTATCACACAAATCGCGCGCTTGTCAACTCAATAGGCCGCCACGGCCGCCTGCAGCACGGCGCTGGCCACCGGTCCGGCGTTGGCCAGGCCGCCGCCCGCGTGCTCAAGCACCACCACGAAGGCATAGGGGTGCTCCGGGTCGTTCAGAAAGCCCGTTATCCAGGCGTGGCTCGTGCCGTCGCCCACCTCGGCGGTGCCGGTCTTGGCGGAGACGTTGAGGCCGCCGAATACCCAGGTGCCGTAGGCGTTCTGGACGTTGTAGTTCATCATCTCGGCTATCCTCTGCGCGGTGTCGGCAGAGAGCAGCCGGGTCTTGCCGTCGAGCGCGTCGTGCCCGAGCAGCGTGGGCTCGTAGATCTCCCCGCCGTTTGCGATGGCGGAGACGTAGCGCAGGAGCGCGTAGGGGCAGACGAGGTCCTCGTACTGGCCCGCGCCGGACCAGGCGAGGCCGATGGAGCCCGCCTCGCCCTTGACATAGCTGCCGGAGAGCACATCCATGCCGTCCAGCTGCAGCTCGGCGGTGATGCCGAGCGCTTCGGCGTATTCGGCCATGGTCTCCGGCCCGAGCTCTACCGCAAGCTGGCCGAAGACGCAGTTGCAGGAGTTGGCCAGGGCCTGTTCGATGTTCTGCGTGCCGTGCGCGCCGGTGCAGGTGAGGGTCGAGCCGCCGACGATGGCGCTGCCCTCGCACCAGAAGCTGCGCTCGAAGAGGTCGGGTATGTTCTCTATGGCCGCGGCGAGGGTCACGAGCTTGAAGACCGAGCCCGGCGTGAAGGAGGCGCTCAGGCACTTGTTGAGGTAGGTGCCGTCAGCCGGTTCCGAGCTGGGGTTTGCCGGGTCGTCGCTCGGCGTGGAGACCATGCAGAGTATCTCGCCCGTCGTGTAGTCGATGAGCATGCAGGCCCCATTCCGCCCGGCCATGGCCGAGTAGGCGGCGGCGTTGAGGGCGGAATCCACTGTCAGCGAGAAGGTCTCGCCGCTGGTCGTGCCCTCAATGAAGCTGTAGCCGGCGAGCTTGTCCCGGAACTGCCGGAGCGCGCCGGTGCGCACGTTGCCCATGGCGTCGCCGATGAGGTGGTAGCAGGCCACGCGCGTCGTCCAGTCGGCGGCGAAGCTGTGCCCGTCCTCATCCGAGGTGTAGAGCACGACGCCTTTGCGGTCCAGGATGGTGCCGCCGGGCGTGCCGCCGTTGAAATACGAGGCCCAGGCCCCGCCGTTGTCGGCGAGCCGCACGAGATAGACGGCAAGCCCCACGACCAGCAGGGCGGCTATGAGCAGGGCCGCAGTGGCGCGGCGTTTTACCTTTTTCATGCTCCCGCCTCCTCGCTTCCGTCCTCGTAATCCTCATACTCGTCCTCGTCCTCATACCGGCGCTTCGGGGCCTTGTCGCGGCTGACGACGAAGCTGGCGTCGCGCCGCGTGTCCGTGGCTTTGACGAAGGCCAGCAGCATCCAGCAGGACACCAGCGAGGTGCCGCCCTTGGACACGAAGGGGAAGGTGACGCCCGTGAAGGGCAGGATGTCCAGCGAGCCGAAGACGTTCAGGCCCATCTGGACCATCATGAGGCTGACCGCGGCGCAGCCGGCGATGACGTAAAAGGTGCTGCGGCCCTGTGCGGCGTTGCGCACGGCAAAGAGCGCGAGCGCTATGAGCGCGAACATGGCGAGCACTGCCAGAATGAGGCCGAGCTCCTCGCAGACCACGCCGAAGACCATGTCGGTCTCGGCGGCGAAGATGTCCTTGAGCCAGCCCTCGCCGGCGCCCTTGCCGAAGAGCCCGCCGGAGGCGGCGGCGCTCATGGCGTGGGTCTGCTGGTAGCCCGTGTCCCAGACGTCCTCCCAGACGTGGCCCCAGGTGGAAAAGCGGTCGGCGATGTAGGGCTTCACGGAGATGACGAGGAAGCCGGCCATCGCCGCGCCGGAGACTGCGAGGAAGATGGTGGCGAAGCTGCCCGAGCGCATGAAGGATATGACGAGGAAGGCGGCAAAGAAGATGACCGCCGTACCGAAGTCGCCAATGAGCGCGAGGGCTATGACGCAGATGGCGGAAAAGACGATGAAGACGAAGAGGTTCCGCCTGGCGAAGAGCCTGTCGAGCGTGGCGGCGCCGGTGTAGATGTAGAGCACCTTGACGAGCTCGGAGGGCTGGAAGCTGACCCCGCCTATCTCGAGCCAGTTCTTCGCGCCGAAGACGGCCTCGCTGAAGACGACGTTCACGGCGAGCAGGCCGAGCGCCGCGGCGGCGGCCAGAAAGCGCGAGGCCTTGACGCGCTCGAGGCTCCGCAGCCACGCGCCGAGGAAGAAGTAGAGCGCTACGCCGAGGATGATGAAGATGGTCTGCTTGAACATGTCCTCGGGCGTGCCCGAGGCGCAGACGGCGGTGCCGAGCGTGGTGAGGAAAAAGGCGAGCGTCTCCGGCTCAAAGCCCGTCCGGCGCACGCTCCGCGTCACGAGGTAGCAGAACCACTCCATGACCATGAGCGCGAAAAAGCCGAGACAGATGGGGAAGAGGTATTCCTGCTGCGCGGTGATGGTGAATTCGAGGGCCAGGAAGGCCTGGAAGATGGAGAGGATCAGCAGGGTTATACCGGGGCCGATGAAGCGGCCCGGGGCGTTGCGCCGGCGCTCGAGCGCGGCGCGCTCGTCGGCGTCTATCTCGCGGAAGGTCAAAACGGCGTCGCCGAACTCGAGGGTGTCGCCGTCCTCTACGGGCTCAAGTATGTCGATCTCCTCGCCGTTCACATAGGTGCCCTCACGCGAGCGCAGGTCGGAGAGCGTCCAGTCCCCGTCGCCGTCGCGCTGGAGGGAGGCGTGGAGCTTGGAGACGCCGGGCATGTCGAGCACGACGTCCGAGGAGGCCGCGCGGCCTATGATGCTTTCCCAGTGGCAGACAGGCAGGGCGGCCCCATCCTCGTCGAGCAGCCAGGCCCAGGTCTCGGGCTCGTAGCGCTCGCGGAGCATGGAGCGTATGCAGCGCAGGAGTATCCACAGCGCCAGGATGGGCAGCAGATACTTCGTGCCGGTCATTATATATTGGGTGAGGTCAGGGATATCGGACAAGATGCCACCCCTTTCGGAAATTGCGTAAGCGTCATTATACCATTTCAGCGCCCTGTTGACAACGGGTGAGCGGTACACTAAAATAGCAGTATGTGGCGTAAGACGAAGTTTTGGATAGTTTTGTTCTCCGCGCTCTTCATTTTGGGCGTCGGAGCCTTTCTGCTGCTCAGAAGCGGCGACACGGGCGGGAGGACGGCGCGGATAACGCTAGACGGCGAGCTCTACGAGGAGATAGACCTCGACGCCGTGGCCCTTCCCTATGATATACGCATCGAGACGGAGCTGGGCTATAATATCGTGCATGTGGAGCACGGGGCGATCTCGGTTTCGGAGGCGGACTGCCCGGACCAGATCTGCGTGCACCAGGGGAAGATCTCCGGCTCGCTCATACCCATAGCCTGCCTGCCGCACCGGCTCATAATCGAAGTTCTGGAGGCGGAGCCATGACGAAGACGAAGAAGCTGACCCTCCTGGCGGCCCTGACGGCGGTGGCGCTGACGATCTTCATAGCCGAGGCGCAGATACCGCCCATCGTGCCCGTGCCCGGCGTGAAGCTGGGCCTGGCGAATATAATAACGATGGTAACGATGCTGATATTCGGCCGGAAGGAGGCCGGGGCGGTGCTCGTCGTGCGGCTCATACTGGGCAGCGCGTTTGCGGGCGGTTTTTCTAGCCTGATGTTCTCCGTGGCGGGCGGCGCGGCGGCGTATCTGGTGATGTGCCTGCTCATAAAGGCCTTCCCGGAGAAGCTCATCTGGGTCGTGAGCGTGCTGGCGGCGCTGGCGCACAACGCCGGGCAGCTGGCGGTGGCCATCTGGGTCTCGGGCACGCCGGGGCTCATCGTCTGGGCGCCGGCACTGGTCGCAGCGGGCGTCGTGACGGGCGTGTTCACCGGCCTGGGCGCCATGTACCTCACCCGGGCGCTGCGGAAGCTCATGAAGAAATAGGGTCAAAACCCACAAAGGCCGCGCCCGCGCCCGCGCTTTCTTGTGAGTTTGGCTGAAAATGCACCGGGGCGCAAGAAAACCTTGAGTTCCGGGCGGGAAAAAGTTAATATGGATACATATTTCCGCTTGGAGGTGGCGCTGCTGTGGTTCGGCTGAGATGGAATTTCACCGGAGACTTCTGCGCCCTCAAACGGGGAATAAGAGCGTAAACCGCAAGGCCATGACTGTATGCCATGGCCTTGTTGCATTTCTATGACACAACGGAGGCGAGGGCATGGAAAGAAAGAAGGCGGCGGTCATCATGGGCAGCGACAGCGACTGGCCCGTGGTGGAAAAGGCGGTGCGGCAGCTCGAGGCGCTGGGCATAGAGTCCGAGGTGCGCGTCATGTCGGCGCACAGGACGCCCGAGGCGGCGCGCACCTTCGCGCTGGAGGCGCGGGGCAGAGGTTTCGGCGTCATCATAGCGGCGGCGGGCAAGGCGGCGCATCTGGCGGGCGCGCTGGCGGCGGCGAGCACGCTGCCGGTCATAGGCATACCGGTGAAGTCCAGCACGCTGGACGGGCTGGACGCCCTGCTTTCGACCGTGCAGATGCCCTCGGGCATACCCGTGGCGACGGTGGCGATAGACGGCGCGCAGAACGCAGCCCTGCTCGCGGCGGAGATCCTGGCCGTTTACGACGGCGAGCTGGCCGGAAAGCTCGATGAAATGCGCCGCGGCATGGAGGCCGCGACGCTCGAAAAGGACCGCGCCCTGCGCGAGAAGCTTGAAAAGGAGAAAAACTGAGATGGAAAAACGTGAACAGCTCTACGAGGGCAAGGCCAAAAAGGTCTATGCCACGGACGACCCGGCGCTGTGCATCGTCTCCTACAAGGACGACGCCACGGCCTTCAACGGCGAAAAGCGCGGCACGATCCTGGGCAAGGGCGTCATAAACAACCGCCTGACCAACCGCTTCATGCGCCTGCTCGAGAGCCACGGCATCCCGACCCACCTGGTCGAGGAGCTCTCCGAGCGCGAGACGCTGGTGAAGAAGGTGCAGATAGTCCCGCTGGAGGTCATCGTGCGGAACATCTCGGCGGGCAGCTTTGCCAAGCGCTACGGCGTGCGCGAGGGCATAGTCTTCGCGGAACCGACGGTGGAGATATCCTATAAAAACGACGAGCTGGGCGACCCGCTGATGAATGCGAGCCACGCCCTGGCGCTGGGCCTCGCCTCGAGGGACGAGCTGGAGGCCATAAAGGTCATGGCCCTGCGGATAAACGAGCTGCTCAAGGCCTTCCTGCTGGGCCACGGCATAGAGCTCGTGGACTTCAAGCTGGAGTTCGGCCGCCTGCCGGACGGGAACATCGTGCTCGCGGACGAGATAAGCCCCGACACCTGCCGCTTCTGGGACGTGGAGACGCACGAGAAGCTGGACAAGGACCGCTTCCGCCGCGACCTGGGCGGGGTAGAGGATGCCTACCAGGAGGTCATGCGCCGGCTCATAGGCGAGTAAACTTTTTATTCTGGCGGGAGAGTTAAATGGGAGCAGACATATTCGGCAAGCTGCATGAGGAATGCGGCGTATTCGGCATTTACATGAGGGAGCCCTCGGAGGACGTGGTGGGCATCACGCACCACGCGCTCTACGCCCTGCAGCACCGCGGCCAGGAGAGCTGCGGCATAGCGGTGAACGACGACGGGGTGATAACGGGCCACAAGGACACGGGCCTCGTGAGCGAGGTGTTCACGGAGGAGGTCCTGCGCAAGCTGCCCAAGGGCAGGATGGCGATAGCGCACTGCCGCTACGGCACTACGGGCTGCCAGAGCCGCGAGAACGCCCAGCCCCTGGTCATCCGCCACATAAAGGGCGGCATGGCCCTCGCGCACAACGGCAACCTCACGAACGCGGCGGAGCTGCGCGAGGAATACGAGCTGGACGGGGCCATCTTCCGCACCACCTCGGACTCTGAGGTCATAGCCTACGCCATCACGCGCGAGCGCATAGGCGCGAGGTCCATCGAGGAGGCTGTCAGCCGGGCGATGGACAAGGTAAAGGGCGCGTATTCCCTCGCGGTCATGAGCCCGAGAAAGCTCATCGCGGTGCGCGACCCCATAGGTTTCCGTCCCCTGTGCCTGGGCGAGCTCGAGGGCGGCTGGGTCGTGGCGAGCGAAAGCTGCGCCCTGGACGCCATAGGCGCGAAATTCATAAGGGACGTGGAGCCGGGCGAGATCGTGACGATCTCGGACAAGGGCCTCGTGAGCGACAGGAGCCACTGCGGGCACGCGACGGGCGAGTGCGTCTTTGAGTTCATCTACTTCGCACGTCCGGACTCGGTCATAGACGGCAGCTGCGTCCACACGGCGCGGCAGAGGGCCGGGGCCTTCCTCGCGCTGGAGCACCCCGTGCAGGCGGACGTCGTCATCGGCGTGCCGGACTCGGGCCTTGACGCCGCGCTCGGCTATGCGCGCCAGAGCGGCATACCCTACGGCGTGGGCTTTGTGAAGAGCAAGTACATAGGCCGCACCTTCATCCAGCCGGGCCAGGCCCGGCGCGAGGACGCCGTGAGGATAAAGCTGAACACCATCGCCTCGACGGTGCGCGGCAAGCGGGTCATACTGGTGGACGACAGCATCGTGCGCGGTACTACCATCGCGCGCATCGTGGGCCTGCTGCGCGAGGCCGGGGCGACCGAGGTACACGCGCGGCTCTCCGCGCCGCCTTTCCTGTACCCCTGCTACTTCGGCACGGACATAGACAGCTCGGACTACCTCATCGCCTATAACCACAGCCTGGAGGAGATACGCGAGATCATAGGCGTGGACAGCCTGGGCTACCTGAACGTGGACTACCTCGACAAGCTGGCGGACAACAGTACGATAGGTTTCTGCAAGGGCTGCTTCACGGGCAAATACCCCTGCGAGCCGCCCTGCCGGGCGCAGAAGTCGAAGTTCGAGCAGAAGATAGGCCGGGAGGGCGCGAAATGAGAAGCGAGAGCGAGAGCTACAAGGCTGCGGGCGTGGATATAACCGCGGGCTACCGCGCGGTGGAGCTCATTAAAAGGCACGTCGAGAGCACCGTGACACCGGGCGTCATTGGCGGGCTGGGCGGTTTCGGCGGCCTGTTCCGCCCGGATATCTCCGGCATGAAGTCCCCGGTGCTGGTCTCGGGCACGGACGGCGTGGGCACGAAGCTGAAGCTCGCCTTCCTCATGGATAAGCACGACACGGTGGGCATAGACTGCGTGGCCATGTGCGTGAACGACATAGTCTGCTCGGGCGCGCAGCCGCTCTTTTTCCTCGACTACATCGCCTGCGGCAAAAATGTGCCGGAGCGGATAGCGGACATAGTGAAGGGCGTGGCCGAGGGCTGCAAACAGGCCGGCGCGGCGCTCATAGGCGGCGAGACCGCCGAGATGCCGGGCTTCTACCCCGAGGACGAGTACGACCTCGCGGGCTTTGCCGTGGGCCTCGCGGACGAGGACAAGCTGCTTGACAGCGGCACTATGCGGCCCGGCGACGCGCTCATAGCCCTGCCGAGCTCGGGCGTGCACTCGAACGGCTTTTCGCTGGTGCGCCGGGTCTTCGACGTGGAGGGCGGCGCGCTCGGGCGCTGCGAGCCGGAGCTGGGCCGCACGCTGGGCGAGGCCCTGCTCGAGCCGACGCGCATATATGTAAAGCCCGTGCTCGCTCTGCTGAAGGCGGCGAGGGTGCGCGCCATAAGCCACATAACGGGCGGCGGCTTTTTCGAGAACATCCCCAGGGCGCTGGGCCCGGGCCTCACGGCGCGTATCGAAAAGGCCAGGCTCGAGACCCCGCCCATCTTCGCGCTCATAGCGAGGGAGGGGGAAATACCCGAGCGGGACATGTACAACACCTTCAACATGGGCGTGGGCATGGTCGCGGCGGTGGCCGGCGAGGACGCGGACGCGGCGCTAAGGTCGCTCAAAGAAAACGGCGTCGCCGCCTATGCCTGCGGCGAGGTCGTGAGCGGGGAAGGCGGCGTGGAGCTGTGGTGAGGACGGCGGTGCTGGTCTCGGGCGGCGGGACTAACCTGCAGGCCCTCATAGACGCCGGGGCGCGCGGCGGGCTGCCGGACGCGGAATTGGCCCTCGTCGTGTCGAACAAGGAGGGCGCCTACGCGCTCGAGCGAGCGAAGAGGGCGGGTATCGAGGCGCTGTATTTGGGGCCCGAGGGCTTCGAGGCGCGGCTGGAGGCCGAGCTTGCGGCGCGCGGCATAGGGCTCATCGTGCTCGCGGGCTTCCTGCGGATACTCAGCCCGGAGTTCACGGCGAGATGGCCCCGGCGGATACTGAACATCCACCCGAGCCTCATCCCGGCCTTCTGCGGGCGCGGTTATTACGGCCTGCGCGTGCACGAGGCGGCGCTGGCGCGCGGCGTGAAGCTCACGGGCGCGACGGTGCATTTTGTAAACGAGATCCCCGACGGGGGCGAGATAATCCTGCAAAAGGCTGTGGAGGTCCAGCCGGGCGACACGCCTGAGACTTTGCAGAGAAGGGTCATGGAGGAAGCCGAGTGGCAGCTGCTGCCGAGGGCGCTGCAGCTGGCGGCTTCGGAGCTTGAAAGGAGCGGAAAACTGTGACGGATATCTTTGAATACCTGAGAGCGCGGCCCTACCCCGGCCGGGGCATCCTGCTCGGCACGGGCGCGGACGGTGGGCTGCTGTGCGCCTACTTCATCATGGGCAGGAGCGAGAACAGCCGCAACCGCGTCTTCGAGAAGACGCCCGACGGCATCAGGACGCGGGCCTACGACGAGTCGAAGATGACCGACCCGAGCCTCATCATCTATAACCCCATCCGCCGCCGGGACGGGGCCTTCATCGTCACAAACGGCGACCAGACGGACACCATATGCAATATGGGCGACTTTACGGCGGCGCTGCGCACGCGGGCCTTTGAGCCGGACGGCCCCAACTGGACGCCGAGGATCTCCGGCATATACACGGCCTCGGGCCACAGCCTGAGCATCCTCAAGGCCGCGGACGCCGAGGGGAAAAGCTGCCTGCGGTATTTCTACGAGTACGAGAACGTCCCCAGTGTTTGCCATTTCATCAGCACCTACGAGGGCTTCGGCTCGCCGCTGCCGAGCTTCTCGGGAGAACCGGTGGAGCTCAGGCTGCCGGAGCTTTCGGCCGGAGAGCTGGCGGGGCGGCTCTGGGCCGCGCTGGACGAGGCCAACCGCGTCTCGCTCTGCGTAGTAGCGGGCGGCGAAGAGACCATCATCAACAAATACGGGGAGGAAGCGTAAATGAAGGAGATCGAGCTCAAATACGGCTGCAACCCGAACCAGAAGCCCGCGAGGCTCTATATGGAGGACGGCTCCGAGCTGCCCGTGGAGGTGCTCAACGGCAGACCGGGCTATATTAACTTCATGGACGCGCTCAACTCCTGGCAGCTGGTGCGCGCCCTGCGCGCGGCGACGGGAAAGCCTGCGGCGGCGAGCTTCAAGCACGTCTCGCCCGCGGGCGCGGCGATAGCCTCGCCGCTCACGGACGAGGACAGGCGCGTCTTCTTCGCCGAGGGCGAGCTGTCCCCGGCAGCGACGGCCTATGCGAGGGCGCGCGGGGCGGACAGGCTCTGCTCCTACGGCGACTGGGCCGCGCTCTCCGACACCTGCGACGAGACGGCGGCGCGGCTGCTGCTGCCCGAGGTCTCCGACGGCATCATCGCCCCGGACTACACGCCCGGCGCGCTGGAGATACTCAGACAGAAGCGCAAGGGGAACTATAACGTCGTGCGCATAGACCCAGGTTACGAGCCCAAGCCTCAGGAGCGGCGCGACATCTTCGGCATCCGCTTCGAGCAGGGCTACAACTCCCTGCCCATCACCCGCGACTGCCTCAAAAACATTGTGACGGTGAACAAGACGCTGACGCCCGGGCAGGAGGACGACCTGCTGCTGGCGCTCATAGCGCTCAAGTACACGCAGTCGAACTCGGTCTGCTATGTGAAGGACGGGCAGACGGTGGGCGTGGGCGCGGGCCAGCAGAGCCGCATCCACTGCACGCGCCTGGCCGGCGACAAGGCCGACCTCTGGCAGCTGCGCCGGCACCCGAAGGTGCTGGAGCTGGGCTTTGACCCTGCGCTCAAGCGCGCCGAGCGGGACAACGAGATAGACCGCTTCATCCGCGAGGAGCTGACGGCGGAGGAAAAGCGCGACTGGCTCTCAAAATCGACGGGCCTCGCCCTGGGCTCGGACGCCTTCTTCCCCTTCGGCGACAACGTGGAGCGCGCGGCGCAAAGCGGTGTCACGAGCATCGCCCAGCCCGGCGGCTCGATAAGGGACGACAACGTCATCGAGACGGCGGACAAATACGGCATGGTCATGTGCTTTACCGGCATCCGCCTGTTCCACCACTGAGAAGCGAACGAAGGCCGCCGGCCATCCCGCAAGGGTGGCCGGCGGCTTTGCCGTTTTCAGAAGGGCAGGTCCAGGGGCTCCAGCATGCCGGGGCCCAGCAGCCCGAGCAGCGCGGGTTCCAGGTCGCCTGCGCCCAGCCCCTCGCTCACTAGGTAGACGCCGAGGATGGGGTCCCGGACCACCTCGGACAGGCCCTCGGGCCCGCAGATGTACCAGAGCCGGAGCTCCTCCAGCCTCTCGCGCTCGCCGCTGCGTCTGAAACTACCCAGCCTGAGGGGCAGGCAGCGGCCGTCGGGCAGGCCGAGGTACCAGAGGTCCTCCTCGCCCAGGCGGGGCACGGCGGGGCTCTGCAGGCGGAAACTGCGGCAGAGGAAGCCGTAGCGGTCGTGCAGGCAGCCGTTCGGGTCCTCGAACAGGTCGAAGCTGCGCTCGTCCGGGTATTCCCGGCCGAAGATGGCCAGCGGGCCTGGGATGGGGTAAGCGCTCAGCCTGCCGCGCAGCGGCGCGCCGCCCTCGCGCAGGAGCAGCCTCTCGCCCGGGCCGGAGCGCAGGCGCAGGCGAGGGCAGCGCGGGAAAGAGGCCTCCAGGCCGGAGCCCTCGGGCAGGGAGAGCTCCTGCAGGCGCGGGCAGGAGGCGAAGGCGTGGCTGCCCAGGCTCAGTTCGCCGCCGGGCAGGCGCAGCTCCTCCAGGCAGAAGGCGTCGGCGAAGGCGCAGGCGCCTATGCTCTGCACGCTGTCGGGTATGACGATGCGCCGCCAGCCGCAGTGGAAATCCGCGCCGCGGGCCACGCTCAACGTGCCCTCGGCGATCACCAGCTCGCCCTGGCCGCCCGCGCCGCCGCCCGGCGTGCCGCAGTAGCAGCCGCCCAGATAGACCGGGCCGCTCCGGCTCTTGAACCAGGCCGTGAGCTGTATGTCTATAGGCGAGGCACACAGGCGCGCGGAGGCGGGAAAGTCCAGCTCGCGCAGGCCCCGGGCGTTGCCGAAGTCCAGGGCCGCCTCGGCTATGCCCTCGGCGAGGCTGAGCCTGCGGCAGTCGGCGGTGAGGCTGTCGGGCCCGAGCCTGACCCTCAGGACGGGCAGGCCGCCGACGCTGGCGGGTATCTCGATGCTTTCGGCCCAGCCGCAGCCGTCTATGCAGACTCCCTCGCCCTCCTCGTGCCAGCTGAGGCCGGCAGGGGCGCCGCTGCGCATGCTGTCTGTGCTGCTGTTCATTTTTGTACCTCCTTTGCCGCGGTCAATGCAGGCCGAAGCAGCCCAGCGCAGCGAGCTCCTCGCAGCAGAATTCCTCCAGCTGGGCGACGTCCTCGGTCACATAGATCTTTTCCTCGCTGTCGGCGAAGCAGATGCGCGTCAGCCGCCCGCCCTCGGCCAGGAAGAACCAGTGCCGGAAGCGCGATTCGTGCATCAGGTCGAAGAAGTCCAGGCAGGTAAAGCGCTCGCAGACGTGCACCAGCTCGCGGCCGTAGACGTCCCGGCAGCGGACGCCCTCGCCGTCCATCCAGTTGATGAAGCCGCCGGGGCCCTCGTAGCTCTTGCCCGCCGCCTTAAAGCCGCCTCCGAGGCGGTAGACCCGCGTGGATTCCTCGGGGTCGCGGATGACGGCCGGCAGGCCGCCCTCGGTTTTGCGCAGGCTCATCCAGCGCAGCCTCTCAGCGGAGTAGACCGCACCGGGGTAGCGCACGGCCCCGCTGGGCCCGCAGCGGTGCAGTTCCATGGGCTCCGGCCGGAGCCCGGACGCCGCGGCGCGGCCTTCGTTGCGTTTTGCCATGTGTTCTGCCCCCTTTCGTCTCGTGTCGGCCCCAGTATAACACGCCCGGGACGGGGCGCTGTTTCACTTTCCGGGGCGCCGCCGCGCTTGCGGGCAGGGCTGGCGCATGGTATAATCTGCTCATTGAACGGAAGGGGGCGCAGCCTGTATGTATGAGGGCATAACTCAGCTGGCCGGGGACCGCACAGGCTCCTGGGCGGAACGGCTGCGCAGCTCGGACGGCTGGACGAAGCGCCAGCTGCAAAGGGAACTGATGGACTTCCTGAACCGGCGGGAGAGCCTCTGCACTCCCGGCTATATCCTCAGGCGGCAGCTGCAGATGCGCTTCCCGGAGCTTTTGAGCGAGGCCGGGCGCCGCTGCGGCCTGGAGCCCGGCGGCTGCGCGGACCTGAGCAGTTCCGGGAACCTCGCCTGGCCGGAGCGGCTGACGCACAGCCTGGCCCAGCTGCTGGCCGAGCGGGAATTTGAGGGCTACGGCGGCCGTATGGGCATAGACAGCCGCCAGTGGCAGGGCTATCTGGAGGACCGCGCCTCCTGCTCGAGGGAGACGGCGGTGAAACTCATCTTCGCCCTGGGGCTGGACGGGGATGAGGCCGGCAAGTTCCTGCTCGCCGGCGGGCGCGAGCCGCTGGGCCTGCGCAACCCCTTTGACTTCATATGCAGCTACTGCCTGGGGCACAGGCCACCGCTGAGTTACCTGAAGGCGCGCGAGCTCATGGTTCGCTTTGAGGCCGGGCGCAGCGGGGAACTGGACGGAAGGGCAGGGGATCTGCCCTTCCACGCCGGCATGACCGCCTCCATGGAAGAGCGCCTGCGCAGCCTGCTTGAGGCCGCGCCCGGCCCCGGCGGGGCAGAGGGAGAGGACGGGCTCATAGCCTATATGCTCCGGCACGAGGGCGAGTTCACGGCGCGCTACGAGAAAAAGAACCAGGCCGGCAAGCCGCCAGAGCAGCGCAGGCTGGATTATGCCCCGGGCTTTTCCCTGCGGAACATACGCATGCTCAAGGTGCTGCTAAGATACATGGCGGTGCTCTATCCCGCGGCCGTTGGTCTGGACGGCGGCGGCCAGGCGGTGAACATCCCCGTCGAGACGGACGCCGAGGGCGTGCCCCTGGTGTACAGCCGGCTGACCCAGGCGATGTTCGACATGCAGGACATCGAATTTGCCGACCGCCTCGAGCTCAAACTGCCGGCCCGCGGCCGGGAGAAACTGGCCTACGACCGCCGGCCCTTCAACGAGAGCATACTGCTGCCGCTCAAGAACCTCTCGAGCTCGCTGCGGGCCATGACGAGGTCGGCGGAGGCCCCGGCCAATTGCCGGAGCGTCAGCCGCAGCACCGTACTGCTGCTGGCCTATTTCTTCATCAGCGGCTATCAGTACGTCCCGCCCAGGGACCTGCCCCTGCCCTCCGCCGGCATTGAGGACCGCCTCGAGGAGGACCTGCGCCTCGCGCAGGACATGGGCGACCTGGACTCGGCGCGGATGCTCTACGTCCTGCAGGACGTGACGGACAGGCTCTCCGACACCGAGAGCGACACCGCCGGGACCTGCATCTCCTGCCTCAACCTCTTCCTGGGCTGCTTCGGCTTTGCAGGCTTTTACCCGCCCTTCGTGCTGGACCGCTTCATCTTCCTCTGCCTGCAGGCGGACCCCATGAACATACCCCTATCGCCGGACGGCGCGCTGCCCTATCTCATGCAGCTGCTGATAACGGAGAGCAGCCGGCTCGACGCACAGCAGGAGGAGGGCGGCCATGACTGACAGAAGGATACCCCTGCCCGCCGGCGGCGTCCTCATCGGCGAAAACGGCGAGAGCTATACCATAAGGCCGGGCGCCGTGGGGCGCGGCGGCTGTTCGCTGGTCTATCCGGCCTCGAAGCAGGGCAGCCGCCGGCTGTTCGTGATAAAGGAATGTTATCCCCTGACGGAGGAGGCCAAGTTCGTCCGCAGGGGCTGGGATCTTGCACCCGCCGACGGGGACGACGCCGCGGCCTGGGCGCTGCTGGACGGGCAGCGCCGGGCCCTGGAGCGGGAAAACGCCCTGGGCCAGGAGCTTGCTGGCCGCAGCGGCCGGCTCATAGCCTCCTGGGAACTCTTCAGGCCGCTGCGCTTCCTGTCGGGAGGCAGGAGCTGGGAACTGCCGGGCGAGGGCTTTGCCGTCATGGAACAGGCCGAGGGCGCGGGCCATAGGGGCTGGTTCCTGCGCGAGCTGCTGGCCGAGTGCGCCAAGCCCATGAAGGCGGGCCGGCCCCTGCGCCGGGGCGGCGCGCCGGGCGCCGAACTGAGCCTGCGCATAATGGAGGAGCTGCTCAAGTCCCTGAGGGACATCCACCGCGCGGGCTGCATCCACGGCGACGTCCAGGACGGCAACATCTTCTTCATGGGCCCCGACCCGGAGACCGGGGACATAGGTGTGGGCCAGCTCTTCGACTTCGGCAGCGCCCGGCGGCTGGCCGGGGACGGGCTGACGGAGCCCGTGTCCGACCGCCGGATCTTCTGCGCGCCGGGCTACGCCGCGCCGGAGATACGCCGGCGCAACGACGGGACGTTGAGGCTGTCTGCGGCCGCGGACGTGTATTCCGCGGGCTGCCTGCTGCTCTACCTGCTGCGGGGCATGGCGCTCAGGGACTGCCTGGGCGCGGAACTCGAGCTGGCGGACGGGCTGGCGCCTCCGCTCACGCGGCGGCGCGCGGAGCGCCTGGGCTTTCACGGCGAGGCCGCCGGCCGCGTGGTGGAGCTGCTGGCTCGGGCCCTGGCGGACGAACCGGAGGAGCGCTATGCGGACGCGGGCGAGATGCTATCGGATGTGCTCAGGCTCAGGCAGCTGCTGCGCCCGGCCAGGCACCGCCTGCCCGAAAACCTCTGCCAGAGCCCCTATTATGTGCCGGGCAGCCGGGACGGGCAGCTCGCCAGGCTCGAGGAACAGTTCAACGCGGGCAGCTCGCCCGTCTGGCTCTGGGGCGTATGGGGCATAGGCAAGACCGAGCTAGCGGTGGAGTTCGCGCGCCGGCAACTGCGGCTTGGCCGCAGCGCCCACCTTATCCGCTACCGGGGCAGCATGAGGGAGACCATACTGGGCCTGGAGTTTTCAGGCTACAGCTTCCGGCACGACGGGCGCTCGGAGCCCAGGTCGCAGGAGTACCGCGAGAAGCTGGAGCTGCTGCTGGAATGCTGCGGCGACGGCCTGCTCGTCATAGACAACTTTGAGCGCGAGGGCACGGAGCTGGAGGAGCTCATGGCGGAGCCCGCCTGCAGGGAACTGTTCGGCTCGGGCCTGAAGCTGCTCATAACCACGCGCACGCGGCCGGACAGGCTCACGCCCGAGCTGCCGCCGTTGGGCGAGGCGGATGCCCTGGCGCTCTACACCTCCATCACCGGCGTGGACGAGGCCGGGCGCGCGGAGGCGCTCGAGCTCATCAGGCGCCTGCGCTGCCATCCCCTGGCCGTGGAGCTTGCGGCCCGTGCGGTCGAGTACGACTGGGGCGAGGGCCGGGTGAGCGCGCGCAGCCTGCTGGCGGCGCTCAGGAGCGGGCGGGCCGAGGGCCTGGACGTGCCCGTGGACGGCGGCGGGGCCGGGGCATACGCCCGGCTCAGGAGCCTTTTCAACGTGCTGGACCTGGGCGGGGAGTACCGGGGCGTGCTCTGCCGAAGCTGCCTGCTGCCGGAGGAGGGCATGGACGCCGGGCTCTGGCTCTCGGCCGAGGCCGAGCCGGACCGGCGCAGGCTCCGGCAGCTTGAGGCCCATGGCTGGCTGCGCAGGGGCCGGGATAACCGGCTCGTCATCCATCCCCTGGTCCGCAGCGTCCTGAAAAACGAGCTACGCCCGCGTGAGGGCGACTGCGAGGGCTTCCTCGCGGCCATGTGGAAGCGGCTGGAGGCGATCTTCCCGAAGGAGGGCGGGCCCTTTCCCGCGGCGGCGGAGCTGTTCTCCCGCGCGGCCCTGGAGCTGGGCGACAGCCGGGGCGAGCAGGGCTGCCGGGCGGCACGCTGCTGCCTTGCGGCGGGCAGGCCCGCCCAGGCCCTGGGCCTTGCCGGCGAGAGCCTGGAGATCAGGCGGGCCGCCGGGACGGCGGAAGAGCAGGCGGAGGCGCTCTGCATCTGCGCGCTCGCCCTGCGAGATATGGGCGGATACGAGCAGGCCCTGGACGCCGCGCTCGAGGCCTGGGGCCTGCTCTCGGAACAGCCGGCCTGCAAGGGGCGGCTGCGGCTCTGCAGCCTGATCTCCGGGCTGTACGGGCAGCTGGGCAGGCCCGGCGAGGCCTGCGAATACGGCCGGAGGGCGCTGGAGCTGCTCGCGGCCCTGCCGCCGGCCGACACGAGGGCCGAGGCGGAGGTCGAGGCCAGGGCAGCGATGGGCTTTGCCCTGGCGGATGCCGGCGACTTCGCCGCCGCCGCAGTCCAGCTGGAAGCGGCGGCCGGGCTGGGCGAGGAACTGTACCCGCCCGGGCACCAGGAGCTGGCGGGCCTGCTCGCCTCGACGGCGAGCGTCCTGGCCCGCGCGGGAGAGCGGGGCCGGGCGCTGGAGCTGGCCCGGCGCGCCCTGGGCATGCAGGAGGCGGCGCTGCCCGCGGACCACGAGGACATTTCGGCCGTGCTCCGCCTGCTCTCGGAGCTGCATGAGGCCGCGGGCGAGACGCAGGAGGCCCTGGCCTGCGCGGAGCGCGCCCGGGCGGCGGACGAGAGCCGCGCCCGCGCGCTTTGGTCCAAGC
Source organism: uncultured Oscillospiraceae bacterium (assembly GCA_944387285.1). Classification (GTDB taxonomy): domain Bacteria; phylum Bacillota; class Clostridia; order Oscillospirales; family Oscillospiraceae; genus Scatomorpha. The sequence continues at coordinate 26,276 of CALXEH010000015.1, forward strand.
GCCTGGCCTTCTGTGTCGGCAGCCTGGGCGGGCCGGAGGCGGCGGCACCGGGGCGGGAGCGCGCCCGGCTGCTGCGCGGCGCGGCCGAGGCCTGCGCCCGGCTCGGCAGGCCGGAGGAGGCCGGTGAGTACATAGAGCGGGCGCTGAAGCTGCTCAGCGCCTGCGGCAGCGCTGAGGCCGCGCTCTGCCTCATGGAGGCCTCGGACATATCCGCCGCCGCGAAGGAGCCCGCCGCCGCGCGGGAGAGGGCCGGGCGGGCGCTGGGGCTGCTGCGCGCCGCAAGCCCGAGGGATCACGGCGCCATGGCCGTCTGCGCCATGAAGCTCGGGAACATCTGCCGGGACATGGGCCGCAGCGGCGAGGCGGCGAGGTGGTACCGGCAGGCGGCGGACTGCGAAAAGCGCCTGCCATATCCCGACGCGGGCTTCATACAGCTGGCCGAGGGCCTGGCCCGGAGCCTCCGGGGCGGCCGGGACGAAAAGTGAAACAGAGAGGCCTCCTTTCCCGTGCTAAGATGGCGCAAAGAGGAAAGGAGGCCTTTGCCATGGCTGCAAAAAGAACGATATGCCTGCTGCTGGCGCTCTGCCTGTGCCTGACGCTGACAGGCCCGGCGCTGGCCGGAGACAGCGCCGCCCTGAGCGAGGAGCTGCTCACCCAGTGGATAAACCCCGGAGAACACATCGACGCCCAGAGCGCCCTCGTGAACGAGACGGCGGCGGAGATCTGCGCCGGCCTGAGCGGGGAACTTGAGAAGGCCCGGGCCATCAGCGAATGGGTGACGGAAAACATAGCCTACGACGACTACACCTCACAGGGCCGGGAGTTTTCCTCCGTGGACCTGATGCCGGACGAGGTGCTCGGGAGCCGGCTGACGGTCTGCGAGGGCTATGCCCGGCTGACGCAGGCGCTGCTGCGGGCCGCGGGCATACCCTGCCTGCACATCATAGGCCACAGCTCGGGCAGCCCCGACGTCTGGCACGCCTGGAACCTCGCCTTTGTGGAGGGGCGCTGGCTCTGGCTGGACAACACCTGGGGCATGGGCTGGTTCGACATGGACACCCGGCGCTTTGCCGAGACGCATATCCTGGACGGCGGCGTGAAGCTCAGGCCGCTGGAGAGCAACTACACCGTGCCCGTCCGGGAGCTGACCGCCGCGGAAGACATCCCCTCGGAGGCCGCGCAGCCGGAGCTGTGGAGCGCCATCTGCGCGGGCCTGCTGCCCTATGACCTGCAGCGCGGCTACCGCAGCACGCCGAGCCGCGAGGATTTCTGCCGGCTGATGCTGGCCCTGGTCGAGCGCGTGAGCGGCAAGGGCGCAGCTGAGTACCTGGAGGGCCTGGGCCTGAGCGCGGAACCGGTTTTCAGCGACTGCGGCCGGCCGGAGGTGCTGGCAGCCTGCGCCCTGGGCATAACCAGGGGCTGCGGCGGCGGGCTGTTCCTGCCCGAGGCGGAGATAAGCCGCGAGCAGGCCCTGACGATGCTGTCGCGCACGGCAAAGCTGCTGGGCCTCGAGGCGCCCGACGGGCTGCCGGGCGAGCCCGCGTCCGGCCTGAGCCTTGAGGAGGCCGTCCTGGCCGTGTACCGGCTGTACGCGGAGGAGGCCTGAAGATGCCGAAAATGCCAAGGCGCGCAGAGGGCCCGCCGCGGACGCTCAAGCTCCCGGCGGGTACGGCCGAACTGCCCGCCGCCGCCTGCGCGGGCCGGGACAGCCTGCGCAGGGCCCGGCTGCCTCGCGGGCTCAGGCGCATAGGCATGGACGCCTTCAAGGACTGTACGGCCCTGCGCCGCGTGGACTTCCCGGAGGGCCTGGAGCTGATAGAGCTCGACGCCTTTTTCGGCTGCACCTCGCTGACGCGGGCCGAGCTGCCGGATTCCCTGCTCGAGCTGGGCGACGAGGCCTTCGGCAACTGCGTCTCGCTCAGGCGCCTGCGCCTGCCTCAGGGCCTGAAGCGGCTGGGCCTTTACGCCTTCCAGAACTGCCGGAGCCTCGAGGAGCTGTGCCTGCCCGACAGCCTGGAGGAGCTGGGCACCGGCACCTTCTCAGGCTGTACGCGGCTGCGCCGGGTCAGGCTGCCCGCAGGGCTCAAATACCTGAGCCCCTACGCCTTCAACCACTGCCCCGGCCTGGAGGAGGTGGAACACCCGGAGCCCGGGCGCTTCGCCGAGGCCTTGGCGGGCACGCCCTTTGCAAAAAAACGCTTCCCTGACCGGGAATTCCCCGAAAAACTGCCCATGGAACTGCTCTACCGCGTCTCGGGCGGGATATCCGGCGTCTTCCTGACCGCCCGCGGCTGCACGGGCTTCGATATCGACAGGGATTACGGCTTCTTCACTACCGAAACGCCCTTCGTATACGAATGCCGCACCCTGCCCTCCGGCCCCAGCAGGCTGGTGGACGGCCGGCTCCGTCCCTTGGACAGCCCCGGCGCGCCCAGGGGCTTGACAAGATTCTTCTACAAGTGTAGAATGTAGCTACTACAAATGTAGAAGGAGTGGGACTGATGCCGGAGATACGCAGGCTGCCGGATGCGGAGCTGGCGGTGATGCAGGCGCTTTGGGCGCTGGACGGGCCGGGCACGCGCTCGCAGATAGGCGCGGGGCTGGGCGAGGGGCGCGGCATGGCGCCGACGACGCTGCTGACGCTGCTCTCGCGCCTGGCGGAGCGGGGCTTCGTGGCCGCGGACAAGTCCGGGCGGAGCGCGCTTTACACGCCGCTCGTGAGCCGGGAGGAGTATCTGGCGGCGCAGAGCCGGAGCTTCATCGACAAGCTCTGCGGCGGCAAGCTCTCGGTGCTGGCGGCGGCACTGTGCGACAGCGGCCTCAGCCGCGAGGAGATCGCCGAGCTGCGCGGGCTTCTCGAAAGGGGTGAGCTGTGATGGAGGCCTTTTTCGGACGCTTTTTCATCTCGCTCGTGCTGGCGGCGATCATCACCGCCGGCTGCTGGGAGCGCATGCGGCAGGAGAACTCCCCGGGCCGCGCCGGGAAGGAAGTCTACAGGCCCTATCCCATGATGGGGCCGCTGGCCATAGTGCTGCTGCTGTGCGGGGCGGGCACCGCGCTCTTTTACGGCCCCGAGCGGGCGCTGGATGAGCTGCTCGGCATGTGGTTCAACGCCTTCGCCGCCGCCTGCGTCTACTACCTCGTCCTCGCGCCGCTGCTGCCCTGGCTGCGCGAGAGGGTGAGCGCCTGGGCCTGCGCCGTGCTGTGGCTGCTGCCGAACATGCTGTATCTCGTTCAGATAAACAGGGTAGTGCAGGGCAGGCCGCTTTTCGTCATAGTGGCCCCGGACGGGCTGGCCTTCGTGCTGCTGGGCCTGTGGCTGGGCGGCTTCGGCCTCATAATGCTCTGGAAATGCGCCGAGCACCTCGCCTTCCGCCGGGGCATCCTGCGCGAGGCCGCGCCCGCAGAGGCCTGGGAGCAGGCGCTCTTTCAGGAAGAACTGGCGAGGGTGAATTTAAGGGGCCGGAAGCCGCTGCTGCTGCGCTCGGGGGCCGTGCAGACGCCGCTCTCCATAGGGCTTTCGCGCCGCTCGACGCGGATAGTCCTGCCCGGGCGCGGCTATAGCGAGGAGGAACTGAGGCTCGTGCTGCGGCATGAGATCGTGCACATCTGCCACGATGACGCCTCGACCAAGCTCAGCCTAGTGAGCACCGCCGCCATGTGCTGGCCGAACCCGCTGGTCTGGTTCGCCATGCGCAGGAGCGCAGAGGACATCGAGCTCTGCTGCGACGAGGCCGTCACCTTCGGCGCGGGCGCCGACGAGCGGCGGCGCTACGCCGAACTCATCCTCAACTCCGCCGGGGACGAGCGCGGCTTCACCTCCTGCCTCTCGGCGAAGGCCGTCTCGCTGCGCTACCGGCTCCGGTGCGTCATGCAGCCGGGCATGAAGGGCTCCGGCGTGCTCGTCATCGGTCTTGCGTCCTTCCTGCTCTTCATGTGCGTCGGGCAGGCCGCCCTCGCCTACGGCGGCGGCACGGGCGGGGAAGTGCTCTTTCGGGGCGGCGACCCGGCGCTCTTTGTGCTCCAGGACGCGCCCGATGCGGACGTCTCGGGCCTGAACGCCTACCTCGCCTGCCTCGAGCTGCGCGAGCTCTCAGGCGACTACGAGTACGACGCGGACGAGGGCAATTACGAGGGCCTGCTCTACACCGGCCCGCGCGGGCAGCTCTTCGTCGGCATCCACGACGAGGCCATAGAGTGCATCCAGCCCGTGAGCGAGGGCAAGTCCCGGCTGAAAGTATACTACGTCCCCGGCGGCGTGGACTGGGAGAGGCTGGAGCTGCTGCTCCCAAGTTACGCAGGCTGAATCGCACGCTTCGCACGACCGGTCTAACTGCAGCCGGCGGCCTTCGGGCCGCCGGCTGTTTTTTGCGATTTTGCTTGAAGAACACATACCAATGTGGTATAACATTTTGAGTTTTTTGGAAGTATGTGCTAATTGGCTTATACCGGAGCCGGCCTGCTATCAACGTTCCGGTCCATTTTGAGGGATATGGGGTGGTCAACATGAAAAACAACAGGATAAATTATACGCAAGTGGTATGGGAGATAACAAGGCTCCTACAGGAAGCCGAGTCGCTGGAGGACGCGCTGCGCACCAGCCTGGGCGAGGTCGTCAAGGCCGTGGGCGCCGAGGCGGGCACCATATGGTTCTACAACTCCACGGGCGACAGGAGGATATACCCCTCCTTCACCATAGGCGGGGCCGACCTCACCGGCATGAGCCTCGCCGAGGGCGAGGGCATCGCGGGCCAGGTCGTGCAGTCGGGTAAGACCACGGTCGTAAAGGACTGCCAGAAGGACGAGCGCTGGGCCGGACGCTTCGACGCCGCCACCGGCTTCGTCACCAGGAGCATGGTCTGCGTGCCGCTCATAAACAAGTACGAGACCATCGGCTGCATACAGATAATAAATAAAAAGGACGGCTCGCTCTACGACGACGCGGATGTGGATCTGTGCGAGAACCTCGCCATGCTCACCGCCATCGCCATCGACGGGCAGGGCCTCAACCTCGGTTTCGCCGAGGAGAAGAAATCCATTATCTCCCTGCGCGGCGTCACCAAGGTCTTCGGCCAGGGCGAGACGCAGATACAGATACTCAAGGGCGTGAACCTCGACGTGCGCGAGGGCGAGTTCCTCGTCATCCTGGGTGAGTCCGGCTGCGGCAAGAGCACCATGCTCAACATCATAGGCGGCATGGACCAGCTCACCGACGGCACCTTCCTCTTCGACGGAGAGGATTATTCCCACGCCGACGAGAAGACCCTCACCATGTACCGCCGCCACTCAGTGGGCTTCATCTTTCAGGCCTACAACCTCATGCCGACGCTCACCGCCAAGGAGAACCTCGAGTTCATCGGCGAGCTGTGCGAGGAGCCGATGGACGCAGAGGCCGCGCTGGAGCGGGTCGGCCTGCTGGGCAGGAAGGACAACTACCCATCCCAGATGTCCGGCGGCCAGCAGCAGCGCGTCTCCATCGCCCGCGCGCTCATGAAAAAGCCCCGCCTCATCCTCGCCGACGAGCCCACCGCCGCGCTCGACTATGAGACCAGCATCGAAGTGCTCACCGTGCTCGAGGACGTCATCAAGGCCGGCACCACCATGCTCATGGTCACGCACAACGAGGAAATAGCCAAGATGGCCAACCGCGTAATCCGCATGAAGGGCGGGGTCGTGGCCGAGGTCATCGTGAACCGGCATCCTGCCGCGGCGAAGGAGCTGGTCTGGTAATGAAAGCCACAGGACTCAAACATCTGCTGCGCAGCATCCGCAAGAGCGGGGTCTCCTTCCTCGCCGTCGCGGTCATAGCCGCCGTCAGCATCGCCATTTTCCAGGGCTTCCAGTCCGCCGCCGACGCCATACTCCTGCGCGCGGACGGGTACTTCAACGAAAACAGGCTCGAGAGCCTGGAGATAAGCTGCGCCAACGGCATCACCCAGGAGGATATCGACGCCATCGCCGCCTGGGACGGGGTGAGCGCCGCCGAGGGCGGCTACTCTGACTCGGTGCAGCTGAGCTTCGGCGCCGAACAGCTGCTGGTGCAGGCTCGCTCCCTGCTCGAGAGCATGAATACGCCCGTCGTAGTGGAGGGCACGCTGCCCGCCGCGGCGGATGAGGCCGCAGTCGAGGAGCTGCTCGCCTCCGAGCGCGGCATCAAGGTCGGCGACACCATCACCCTCGCCAGCGACGGCTGCCTGCTCAACACGCAGTTTACCGTCACCGCCATCGTGAACCTGCCCGTCTTCTGCTGCGTCGGGCTGGAAGACGCCCGAGGCACCGCCGAGGCCGGCACGGGCTCGAACGAATACAGCATCGCCCTCGACAAGAGCGCCTTCGACCCGGAGGCCTACAGCGACTGCTTCACCACCGCCTACATAAGCAGCAGCCGCTTCGACGGGCTCTACTACTTCTCCGACGAGTACCGCGCGGCTGAGGACGCATACATCGCCGAGCTCGAGCCGCTCGCGGCGGAACGGGCGGAGCTGAGGTATGAGTCGCTCAACGCCGAGGTGCAGGACGCGCTCGACGAGGCGCAGGCGGAGATAGACGACGCAAAGGCCGAGATAGCCGACGGCGAGCAGGAGCTGGCCGACGGCAGGGCCGAGATAGAGGAGAACCGCCAGAAGCTCGAGGACGCCCGCGCCGAGATAGCCGAGGGCGAGGCCGAAGTCGCCGACGCCGAGGCCGAGATCGCCCGGGGCCAACGCGAGCTGGACAGCTCGAAGGCGGAGTTTTCCGAAAACGAACAGGCGCTCGCCGACGCGAGGGCCGCGCTCGACGCGCAGCTCGGCGTGCTGGGCCTGGGCACCGACCTCGACGCGGCGCTCGTCATGCTCGAGGGCTACGGCGAGCAGGGCGCCCCGCTCGTGGCGGCGATACAGGAATACCAGGCCTCTGCCGCCCAGCTCGAGGCCGCCCGGGCGCAGATAACCTCCGCAGAGGCGACTCTCGCCGCCTCCAGGCGCGAGCTGGCAAACGCGAAGGCTGAGCTCGAGGACGCCAGGGCCGAAGTCGCAGACGGCGAGGCGGAGATCGCAGAGGCCGAGCAGGAGCTGGCCGACGGCGAGGCTGAGCTTGCCGACGCGCGCGCCGAACTCGCCGACGGCGAGGCCGAATTCGCCGACGCCCAGGCCGACGCCGCCGAACTGCAGGAGCGCGGCTGGATCATCTCCGGGCGCAATGAGATAGGCGATATCCGCGGCGTCCAGACTATCGTAGACGCCATCTACGGCCTGAGCTACGCCATGTCCGTGGTCTTCCTCGTCGTCGCCGTGCTGGTCTGCTTCGCCGCCATCACCAGGGTCATACGCGAGCAGCGCATACTCATCGGCGCACAGAAGGCCCTCGGCTTCACGGCGGGCGAGCTCTTCCGCCACTACACGCTCTACAACCTCGTCTGCGCCGTGCTCGGCGTGCTCATCGGTTGGCTGCTGAGCGTGGTCATAGTCGAGCTCATGGCCCTCTACATCTTCATGCCCAAGTTCAGCTTCCAGGATACGCCCATCTACTTCGCCTGGGACACCGCCCTCATCTCGGCGGCCATCTGCATCGTGGTCTTCCTTGCCGCCACCTTCTTCACCTGCGCCAGGCTGGTCAAGGAGCCCGCGACGGAGCTGCTGCGCGGCGAGGTGCCCTCGAAGGGCGGCAGGATGTTCTTCGACAGCTGGGGCCTCTACAAGAAGCTCAGCCTCTACTCGCGCTCCATCGTCAAAAACGTGCTGACCGACAAGGGCAGGATGCTCACCACCGTCATGGGCGTCATGGGCTGCACCGCCCTGCTCGTCGCCTGCTTCTCCATAAAGCTCGGCATCAAGAACGCCTCCGTCGAGCAGTTCGGCACCTATTCGCTCTACGACTACAGGCTGTCCGTGGACACCGAGGCCGGCTCGGCCTCCGATTTCGACGCGCTGCTGGACGAGGGCGGGGTCGAGAACCTGCTCATCCAGGATAAGCTCAAGAACTTCCGCGCGCCCGGCGGGGACTGGGACAACGCGCATGTGCTCGCCGTCTCCGACGCCGAGGGCTTTGGCGGCTTCATGTACCTCAAGGACATCGACGGCGGCGCGGAGCTCGCCGTGCCCGAGGAGGGCGTGCTGGTCTCGCGCAGGGCCTCAGAGGAGCTGGGCCTCGAGCCCGGCGGCACGGTGGAGATCATGGACGAGAACGGCGAGGCGCACAGCTTTGAGATAGCCGCCGTCATCGAGAGCTACCTGCCCTACCACACCCTCATCATGAGCAGCGGCTGCTACGAGGCCGGCATGGGCGAGGCGCCGGATGAGAGCGTCTTCCTCATAAAGGGCGAGGTGGACGGCATACGCGCTGCGGCAGAGGCCACGGCGGGCTTCGTCTCCCTGCGCGACAACAGCGACTATGTGCGCAGCGGCAGCGAGCTAGACCTCGCCATCTACGTCTGCGTGGGCCTGGCCGCCGCGCTCTCCGTGCTCGTGCTGCTCAACCAGATAACCATGCACATCGACCACAAGGCCAGGGAGCTCGCGGTCATGCGCGTGAACGGCTACACCCTGGCCCAGACCCGGGCCTACGTCTCGCGCGACAACGTCGTGCTCATCGTGCTGGGTCTGCTGCTCGGCTGCCTGGCCGGTATCGGGCTGGCCTATGTGGATATCTGCATCGTTGAGGCCGGCGCGGAGCACTATGTGCGCGACCCGAACCTGCTCGCCTGCCTCGAATCCATCGCCATTGTGGGCGCGTTCGCCGTCATCGTGAGCATCATCGCGCTCAGGCGCGTGGCGCACCTCAACCTGACGAACGTCAGCTCGAACTGAGAGGGCGCGTATGGACGGGATATTCCGCATAAAACTCATGGGCCTTCGCGGCACCATGCCCGTGCACGGCGAGGACTGCCGCCTCTTCGGCGGGGCCACGAGCTGCGTCTTCGTGCAGGCGGCCGGCGAGACGGTCATCCTCGACGCGGGCACGGGGCTTTCCGGGAACGCATACAGGGAATTCTTCGGCGGGTCGAAGCGCTTTTCCCTGCTGCTCACCCACTCGCATGTCGACCACATTATGGGCTTTCCGGCCTTTCCGCCGCTCTTCGACCCCGCCTGCGAGGGCGAGGTCTACCTGGAGACGCGCGCGGGCCTCGACGCCCGCGCCCAGCTTGAGGCGCTCATGTCCCCGCCGCTCTGGCCCGTCGGGACCGGGGCCTTCAAGGCCAGGGTCGGCTTCCACGACCCCGGCGAGGGCTTCAGCATAGGCCCCGTGCGGGTGGATACGCTCGAGTCCCGGCACCCCGGCGGCTCGACGATATACAGGCTCGGCGCCGGCGGCAAGTCCCTGGTCTACGCCACGGACTACGAGCCCGAGAGCGACGCGCCCGAAGACTTCATCCGTTTCGCCGAGGGCTGCAGCCTGCTGCTGCTCGACGCGCAGTACACCGACGAGGACTACCGGCGCACGAAGGGCTTCGGCCACTCCACCATAGCCAGGAGCGCCGCCATTGCCAGGCGCTGCGGCGCAAAACAGACTATTTTTGTCCACCACGACCCGGGCAGGACGGACGCGCAGCTCCTTGAGCTGGAAGCGGGCCTGGACGTCCCCGGCCTGCACTTCGGGCGCGAGGGAGAGGAGGTCATACTTTGAAAGTTAACGAAGAACACAGCAGTATCCGCATAGGTACGCTCAGGCAGCTGCTGGGCTTTATCCTGGCCTTCGTTTTGGTGTTCGGCCTGCTCTCCACGGCCATCGCGGCGGAGAGCGCCACGGCCACCGATATGCGGCTGCAGAGCACCACGGGCACGGTCAGCCTCAAAAACGCCAGCGGCAAGAGCGTCTCCATCCGCACGGGCATGAAGCTCTACAGCGGCTACACGCTCAGTACCTCGTCCAAGAGCTACGCCTACGTCAGCCTCGACAGCACCAAGGCCGTGAAGCTCGACGCCTCGACCAAGGTGCAGGTCAAAAAGAGCGGCTCCAAGCTCGAGCTGCTCGTCTCCTCCGGCAAGCTGTTTTTCAACGTCTCCGCCCCGCTCTCCTCGAGCGAGACGCTCAATATCCGCACCTCCACCATGGTCACGGGCGTGCGCGGCACCTCGGGCGTGGTCAGCGTCGAGGGCGCGGACAGCTCGAGCGTCGATATCTATGACGGCACGGTGACGGTAAACGCCTCCTCCGGCAGCGTGACCTTGAGCGTCACGGCGGGCGAGAGCCTGAGCGTTTCCGGCTCCGGCACGGCGAGCACCGAGCTGACTGCGGCGGATATCCCCGGCTTCGCGGCGGTGGAGATAGCGGGCGACGAGAGCCTGCAGGAGCGCATCGAGTCCGCCTCCGGCCTGGACGTCGGCGCAGTCGTGAGCGGCGCGGAGGACCGGCTGGCCTCCGACGAGGCCGAGGCCGAAGCCGCCCAGGCCGCCCTGGATGAGGCCGCAGAAGAGCTCAACGGCGGCAGCGTGCAGCTGCCCGGCATAGAACAGACGCTGCCCTCGATACCGGTGATAATACCCGACTTTACAGATGCGCCCAGCCCGACGGATACGCCGACTGCCGACCCTTCCACCGAGCCGTCCACCGACCCATCGGACGACCCGACGGATGAGCCGACTGCCGAACCCTCGCCAGAAACAGGCGTGTTCGACAGCGACGCCACGATAGATGTATCGGAAATGCAGGCCATTCTCGGCAACGGTTCCCTGACCTTGAATAACGGCGCTAAACTCACGATAAACGGCGATGTCGACTTTAACAAAAGCACCTTTGCCATCAACGGCAGCGGAACCATTGCGGCAGCTTCGGGCTCCACGCTCACGATAAGCAGTTCAACATATGTATACGGCAATGTCACTTTTGAAGGCAACGTTGAGATCAGCGGCGGAATGCTCGTCATTGACAGCAGCACCACGCTCACGAACAATGGCTACATCGAACTGACAAATGCCGGCACCATCACGAACAACGGTACGATTGTAAATACAGAGCAATGCACCATACTGGTCAGGGAAGGCTGCACGATCGCTAACGATGGCACCATCACGAACAATGGATGGATCACGACAGAAGACGATCCCTACACTGAAGCAATAACAGGCAATGGCAAGATCGACGGCACCAATGTTCCTGTGGCTTCGCCACCGATCTCAGGCTGAGGGCGTCTGAGCTATGTTAAAGAAACGCTTTACCAAGGCAGCCGTGGCGCTGGGCTGCGCTGCCGTGTTCACGCTCGCGGCGCTGCTGGGGCTCTTCTACAGCCCCGACCAGATGCTCGCCGACGCGCTCTACCAGAAGCCCAAGGCCCTAGACGGCAACATCTTCGTCATCGGCATAGACGACCGCGCCATCGACGATATCGGCCCCTATCAGACCTGGGGCCGGGACGTCATGGCCATGGCCATCGAGGCGCTCAACGCCGACCCCGAGAACCGGCCTGCCGCCATAGGCATCGACGTGCTCTACACCGGCGAGACCGACCCCGAGCTCGACGCCTGGCTCGCCGAGGCCGCGGGCGCTTACGGCAACGTCGTCGTGGCCTGCGCCGCCAATTTCGGCACCGAGCTCGTCACCGAGGACACCGGCAGCTTCTACCTCGAGGACTACGCCGTGCTCTCCTTCGAAGAGCCCTATGAGGCGCTGCGGGCTGTCACTACCCAGGGCCACATCAACGCCATGTACGACGCCGACGGCGTGCTCCGGCACAGCATACTCCGGATAGACCTGCCCGACGGGCGCAGCGTGCCCTCCTTCAACTACGCCATCTACCAGAAATACGCCGAGGCAAACGGCCTGCCCACCGAGCTCGACATACCCACCGACTCGCTCTACCGCTTCTATGTGGATTTCTCCGCCCTGCCCGGCGGCTACTACGAGGGCATCTCCGTCTCCGACCTGCTCGCGGGCGAGTTCCCCGCCGAGCTCTTCAAGGACGCCGTAGTGCTCATCGGCCCCTACGCCGCAGGGCTCTCGGACTATGTGACCACCGCCATCGACCGCGCTTCCCTCATGTACGGCGTCGAGTACCAGGCGAACGTCATAAACCAGCTCATTAACGGCAGCTTCAAGCTCGAGGTCTCCGACTACCTGCAGGCACTCATCCTCTTTGCGCTCTCCGCCGCCTGCCTCTACTTCTTCATCGGCAGGAAGGTACGCTGGGCGCTCATAGTCTGGCTCGCCGCCGCCGGCGGCAGCCTCGGGCTCTGCCTCGCGCTCTACGGCGCGGGCTATGTCCTGCACCCGCTCTGGCTGCCCCTCACCGTGACGGTCTTCTTCGTCGCCGCCGTGGCCTTCAACTACGTCCAGGCCGCCGTCGAAAAGCGGAAGATCTCGAACACCTTCAAGCGCTACGTCGCGCCCGAGATCGTCGGCGAGCTGCTCAAAGAGGGTACCGACGCCCTCGGCCTCGGCGGCAAGCTCTGCGATATCGCCGTGCTCTTCGTCGATATCCGAGGCTTCACCACCATGAGCGAGATACTCACGCCGCAGGAGGTCGTCTCCATCCTCAACCGCTACCTCTCGCTCACCACAGACTGCATCATGAAAAACCACGGCACGCTCGACAAGTTCGTCGGCGACTGCACCATGGCCATCTGGAACGCGCCAATAGAGCAGGAGGACTACGTCATGAACGCCTGCAAGGCCGCCGTGGACATGGTCGAGGGCTCCAAGGCCCTCTCAAAGGAGCTGCTCGAGAAGTTCGGGCGCACCGTCTCCTTCGGCATCGGCGTGCACTGCGGCAGCGCGGTAGTGGGCAACATCGGCGCAGAGATGCGCATGGATTTCACCGCCATCGGCGACACCGTCAACACCAGCGCCCGGCTCGAGGCCAACGCACCGGCGGGCAAGATCTACATCAGCCGCGACGTCGTGGAACGCCTCGGCGACAGGATACGCACGACTTCGCTCGGCGACGGCATCAGCCTCAAGGGCAAGTCGCAGAAGCTCGAGATCTTCCTCCTCGACGGCATCGCCGAGGGCGAAACTCCCACGGAGGTGGAGAAATGATGAAAAAACTGCTTTCGATCCTGCTGGCGGCGGCGCTGGCCTTCTCGCTGTCCGCTGCGGCCCTGGCCTCCTTCGAGACGGAGCCGGGCGGCATCTCGCCCTCGGGCCTGGCGCTCGTGGACGGCGTGCTCTACGTCGCCGACGACTACAACAAGGCCGTCTGGCGGCTCACGGACGGCGGGCCTGAGCTGCTCGCCGGGCGCACGGACCTCAAGGACGCCTCCGGCGAGCCCATGGGCGGCTACAAGGACGGCAGCTTCGCCTCGGCGGCCTTCGCCGAGCCCTGGGCCATCGCGCCCTACGGGGACGGCCTGCTCGTCACCGACAGCGCCAACGGCGCGGTGCGCTGGCTCGACCTCGAGGAGGAGCAGGTCTACACCGCCATCGACGGCCTCGTCCTGCCCACGGGCCTCGCCGCGGGCGAGGACGGCTGCGTCTACATCGCCGACACCGGCAGCAATAAGATCTACAGGCTCGACGCCGATGGGGAGTACGAAGCCTATGTCAGCTACGGGCTCTCCGAGCCCACGGGCCTCACCTGGTACGACGGTGTGCTCTACGTCGCCGACACCGGCAGCCACCGCATCCTCAACGTCACCGACGGCAGTGTCAGCACCCTCGCCGGCGCTAAGCTCTCGGGCGACGCCGCCTACGAGGGCGGGTACCTCGACGGGCCCGCCGCAGAGGCCGAGTTCTCCAGCCCGCAGGGCGTCGCCGTCGGAGCCGACGGCAGCGTCTACATCGCCGACACCGGCAACGGGGCCCTGCGCCTGCTCAGCGGCGGTGTCGTGACCACGCTGGCGGCCGCGGGCGAGGGCGATACCTGGCCCGTCTCGCCCAGGGCGCTGCTCGTGAGCGGCGGGCTGCTCTATGTGGGCGACGTCTTTGCGCGCAGCCTCAGCGCCCTGACCGCCTCGGGCGTCCCGGACTTCACGGACGTCGATACCGGGGCCTGGTACTATGAGGCTGTGGCCTATGTCTGCGCCGAGGGCCTCTTCAAGGGCGTCTCCGAGACCGAGTTCGCGCCCGACGCCTCCATGACCCGGGCCATGGTGCTCACCGTGCTGGCCCGCCGCGCGGGCGCAGACAGCGCCGAGGGCGACAGCTGGTACTCCGCAGCCCTCGCCTGGGCGCAGGAGAACGGCGTCTCCGACGGCAGCATGCCCGAGAGCACGATAACCCGCGAGCAGCTCGTCACCATGCTCTACCGCCTGGCCGGCGGGCCGGCGGTTTCCGGCAGCCTGGAGGGCTTCTCCGACGCCGGGCAGGTCAGCCCCTGGGCTGAGGCGGCAGTGCGCTGGGCCGTCGCCGAGGGAGTCATGGAGGGCAGCGACGGCGCGCTTGAGCCCGCCGCGTCTGCCACGCGCGCCCAGACCGCGGCCATCCTGCAGAGGGCGCTGGAGCGCGGCCTCATCTGAATAAGCGCAAAACAAAGGGTCCGTTGCAAAACAAGCCCATAAAAAACAAGCGAGGTTTGGAGCCCGAAAGGGTTTCCAAACCTCGCCGT